>NZ_KV814416.1:0-128402 GCF_001813925.1 Corynebacterium sp. HMSC072D12 | reverse complement strand
GGATGGTGACGAGGACACCGACGGTGACGGCAAGACCAACGCTGAGGAGTCTGAGGTTCCTGAGGGTAAGGTCACGGACAAGGACGGTGACGGCCTTGGCGATACCGGTATCACCGATAAGAACAACAATGGTGTTGCTGACCTGACCGAGAATCCCGATGCTGAGAATCCGGATACTGACAAGCCGAGCATTGTTGCTGTTGGCACCGTCGATGAGATTCCGGCTAACGGTGAGTCGAAGAAGCTGGATGACAAGGTCAAGAACCCGACTGAGGGTATGACCGGTGAGGTCATCGGCAAGGACGGCAACCCGATCAAGGATGCGACCGTTGAGATTGACCCGAACACCGGTGAGATTAAGGTGTCGGTGCCGAAGGGTACTAAGCCGCAGGATGCCAAGGTTGCTGTGAACGACAAGGACGGCAACAAGATTGGTGATGTTGATGTCAAGATCATCGATCCGGAGACGCCGTCTAAGCCGGGTAATGGTTCCTCTGACCTGTCTTCGAAGCCGAACCAGCGTTGCATCAACACCGGTCTGGGTGTTGGTATCCCGCTGCTGTTCCTGATTCCGGTTGGTCTGGCTTCGCAGATGAACATTCCGGGTCTGTCGGACTTCCTTGCGCCGATTAATCAGCAGATTAAGAACCTGAATACTCAGCTGCAGAAGCAAGCTGGTGTGTTCAATGGTCCGCTGGCTGGCAAGATGGCTGGTATCGATGCGCAGCTGAAGCGTTTCGGTGTTGATCATCAGCAGGCTGCTGGTGCTGTGGCTCTGATTGCTGCTGGTGCTCTGGCTATTGGCCTTATCGCTGATGCTTGTGCGCCGGGTGCAGGTTCCACTAACGGTTCCTCCACCAAGTAAGAGAGACACTGACGCACACCGAGGGCCAGTCGGCCCTGCGTGGCCGGCTGACACATAGAAGGTCAGTTTAAAGACCAAGGCCCCCTTTCCCACCGTTTCCCTGCGGTGGGGAGGGGGCCTTGGTGATCCTAGGGTTCGGGGCAGGGGCACTGGGAGGTCGGTGTCCGGCGGGGTTGGGATGGAGGTTTGGGGGACGTCGCCAAGCAATCCCGCGCCAGAAGTGTGCGATAATTCGAGAATGACTACCGTAGGCGACATCGCAGGCCAGATCGGAACCCCTCTAACAGGAAACGCCACCAAGGTGCTGCTCTTGGGGGCGGGTGAGCTGGGCAAGCAGTTGGTAATTGCCTTTCAGAACATAGGGCTTGAGGTCCACGCCGTGGACCGCTACGCAGGAGCACCCGCGCAGCAGCTTGCGCACTTTAGCTACATTGCAGACATTAGGGACCCGTACAAGGTGTGGGAGCTGACTGAGAAGATCAAGCCAGACTACGTGGTCCCAGAGGTGGAAACCGTCGCGGTGGAGGCGCTGAAGCGTATTGAAGAATTCGGCACCACCGTCGTACCGTCGGCGCGGGCCTGTGAGCTGACGCAGTGCCGGGAGAGCGTGCGCGAGGTAGCTGAAAGCATCGGCCTGCCCGTCACTGCCTATCGCTTTGCTGAGTCTGCTGAGGAGCTGCAAGAGGCGGTGGGGGAGTTGGGGCTGCCGTGCATCGTGAAGCCGGATATTACGACCTCCGGAAAGGGACACATCCTTCTTAAAGAAGAAGAGGATGTGGAGGAGGCCTGGTCCATGGTGCGCCACGTGTCCTCGGAGTATAAGCGCGTCGTGGTGGAGCGCTTCGTTGACTTTGATTATGAGGTCACGCTGCTTGCCGTGCGCTCGATTGACCCGGCTACAGGCAAGATGGCTACGTGGTTCAGCGAGCCCATTGGTCACCGCCATGAAAAGGGTGATCTGGTGGAGTCGTGGCAGCCGATGGCGATGAGTGAGGACGCGCTGGCGAACGCACGCTCCGTTGCGGCGCGCATCTCCAATGAATTGGGCGGGCGTGGTGTCTACGGCGTGGAGCTCTTCGTGGCGGGCGATGAGGTGTATTTCTCATCGGTGTCGCCGCGTCCTTTGGATACCGCCATGCTGACTGGGTATACGCAGCGTTTCTCTGAGTTTGAGCTACATGTCCGCGCGATTCTGGGCTTTCCCATTGACGTGACGTTGGTCAGCCCCGGTGCTGCGGTCATTTTGCACGCGGACGCCAAGCTTGATGACGTCTCCTACTCTGGCCTCGACACCGCTCTATCCTACGAGGAGACGGATGTGCGTCTGTTTGGTAAGCCGTGGGCTTATGCCGGCCGCCGCATGGGCATGGTGGCCACGACTGCCGAGGACGTTGAGACCGCCCGTGACAGGGCGGCGCTGGCGGCGGGAAAAATTACTGTTGGGCCGAATGCCGATAGAACTGTCCATGCCGAGTCTCAGCCCGTGGAGCCGACCGCCAACGCTGTCTCCGACATTGAGGTTATTGAGGTGCCGGAGCCGGTCGTCGATGTCGACCCGAAGCTGACCCGCTCCGCCGATGACTAGGACTCGTTAGACTGAAGCATCTTCCAAGCGCGCGATGTGCAGCGTTAGGTAGGAGACTTCATCGGGGGTTAAAGCGCTGTCGAGGCGCAGCTCAATCAGGTTAGCTACCATCTGGGCGGTCTCGACGGCGTCGGGGTAGCGGGCGGAGATGGCGGTGGCGACTTGGCGGTCGTCGGAGTCGAGCTGTTGGTGCTCCGCCATGCGTACGAAGAGGTAGCGCAGGTGCGTGATGAAGCGGGCGACGGAGATGTCCTCGCTGTTGAGCTCCGTGTCGTTGTGTGAGCCGATAACGGCCAGGATCTGTTGGATGAGGCCCGTCATGCGGTAGGTGCCGGAGAGATCCCCGACCGCGAAGCCGGCGTTGACCAGATGCAGGGTGAGGGCCACGGCCTCGTCGGGGGCTAGTGGCTTGTGCAGGCCACTATTGATGGCGGTGAGTAGTTTCTGAGCGAGGGCGAAGTCATCGGCGTAGAGGTGGCGTACCTCAGCTTCCAAGGGATAAGCCACAGGCTTGCCGCGGCTGACCGCGCCGTGGATGTGGTCCGCAATCGCCACGACGAGCGTGAGTTTGCTGCGCAGTGCCTCAGACATGTCGACGGAGTGCATGGCGTCGATGACCAACTGCACGTATTCGCCGGGAATACCAGCAATCATGGCGGCGAGGTGGTCAGGGTCGCGGCCGGTATCCGGGACGAAGACCTTCACCACCTTGGCCGGGTCAACCTCAGTGCCAGGCTTTGCCTGGAAGCCAATGCCGCGGCCGGTGACAATGACGTCCTCCGCGCCGCGCCGTGCGAGAACGACGTTGTTATTGAATACTCGCAGCAGTTGCACAAGGCACCTTTCTCGTTGAGGTTAACTTGTTAAGGCTAGCCGGATGAGGCTAGCCGGTTGAGGCTAAAACGACCAAAGCCGGCCACGATGGTGATTACATCGAGCCAGCTTAGTCAGGGTTCGTTAAAGGCGTGCTAAAGGTTCCCTACTGGATCCTTTAGCGGGTCGTGGTGATGACCGTATCGCCAGCGGAGGCATGGTTGAGGCCAGCCGGGGTGACGGCAGACAGTGCCTTGGTGTTGGTCACGGCCAAGACGATGGTGGTGTCGTAGCCGGCTTCGGTGACCTTGGCGAAGTCAACGGTGGCAAGCAGCGCGCCCTGCTTGACGGTGTCCCCCTTCTTGACGGCCGGGGCGAAACCTTCGCCCTTCATCTTCACGGTGTTGATACCGATGTGGACGAGGACCTCCACGCCGTCCTCAGTCTTGATGCCGTAGGCGTGGCCGGACTTCATAGCACTGACAATCGTGCCGCTGACCGGGGAGTAGACCTCGTCGCCCTCGGGGACGATGCCCACGCCATCACCTAGCGTGCCGGCGGAGAAGACCGGGTCATCAATCTCAGCCATGGGGACAACCTTGCCGGTCGACGGCGAAGCGATGTCGGTGGTGGTGCCAGCGGCAGGCTCAGCGGCCGTGGCCGGGGCATCCGCCTTGGTGGCCGTTGCGGTTGCGGTGGCGGCACCAGCGCCAGCACCGGCGCCGGCGGCAGCGGTGCCTGCGGTTGCGGGGGCGTCGGCAAGCGCGGCGTTGTCAGCGTTGTCGGCGTTGTCGAGCTCGGCCTTCTCAGCTGCCTCGCGGGCGGCCTTGGCCTCAGCGCGCTCCTCCGGGGTGCGGTAGTCGGTGAAGAGGATGAGCAGGAAGGCCACGAAGAAGGCCACAGCAATGGAGATGGCGTACTTGGCCATCGGGGTGAAGACCGGGATGGTCAGCAGGGAGGTGAAGACGAAGGCGTCGGTAGTAATGCCGTTCGTGCCCAGGGTCAGCAGAGCCACGGTCAGGCCACCAGCGAAGCAGCCCACCAGCATGCGCGGGTAAATCCTCTTGTAGCGCAGGTGGATACCGTAGAGGGAAGGCTCAGACACACCACCCAGCAGGCCGGCCAGGAGGGCAGAGCCAGAGGTCTGGCGCATCACGTTGTCGTGGTCACGGATGGACAGAGCCAGCACACCAGCGGTAGCACCGAAGCAGGCGAAGTTCCATGCGCCCATCGGGCCCTGGATGAAGTCATAGCCCAAAGTCTGGATGTTGACCAGCATGAGGGCGTTAAGCGGCCAGTGCAGGCCCAGCGGAACCAGGAAGGGGTAGAGCATCGGGATGGCCAGAGCGAAGACGAACGGAGCGTTGTCATTCATCCAGGACAGGCCGGCGCCAATGCCGTTACCGGCCCACACGCCGAAGGGGCCAATGAGGAAGGCCGTCAGCGGGATGAGGACGATCATGGTGAGGAAGGGAACGAAGACCATGTGCACCGCAGACGGGATGATCTTTTGGAAACCCTTGTAGAAGAGTGCGGCAACAGCAGCCATGATGAGCGGGACGAAGACGTTTCCACCGTAGTCCTGCAGCTGCATGGTCATGCCGAAGATCTCAATGGAGCACTGCTCCGCACCGAGGGTGTCGTTGGTAGCACACTGGACCGCGGGGTTCTCTGAGAGATCGAGGAACTCCGGGGTGAATAGCGCGAGCATGACCGCCGCGGGAACCCAGGGGTCGATGCGCAGCTTCTTACCAGCGTTATAGGCCACCATCACCGGCAGGAAGAAGAAGACGGAACGCCACATGGCATCCACGAAGAACCAGGAGGCCGGCTTGTCCGGGGAGCGGAAGTCCACGACGCCGAAAGCATCCAGCACCGAGGCGAAGGCGATGACCAGGGAGGCACCCAGCAGCACGCCCAGGATGGGGCGGAAGGAATCCGAGAGATACTCGAAGAAGGTATCCATCCACGGCACCTTGCCCTTGGACTTGGCGCGGGCCGCGGCCTTGACATCGTCGTTGGATTGGCCGGCGGAGGCGCCGGCGTTCTTCATCTGTGGGAGAGCGTTGATCTCGTCATAGACCGTGGCCACGTCACCGCCGATGACCACCTGGTAGTTGCGGCCACCCTGGGGCACAGCGCCCATTACCTTGGGGATAGATTCGAGTGCTTCCTTATCGGCTTTGGAGGCATCAGCCAGCTCAAAGCGCAGGCGCGTAGCGCAGTGCGTGAAAGAGGTGATGTTCTCCGCTCCGCCGATGCCATCCAAGATGGCCTCGGCTGCCGAGCGAGTCTCTGTCGACATGAGAATCCTTTCGAGAGTAGGCAGGCACTGTGGCTAAAAACCACGAAAGACCTAGGCCACAATGGTTCATAGCGAACCATCCCCACACGGCTAAGAGTGGGGAGCCTAGGTCTTGCCCGAAGTAACAATCCTGGTTAGGAGCCTACTCCGGGGGTTTAATGGAGACAAGTTTCTGTGGGATAACGCACTTTGTCTTCGGGTGGGGCGCCAGTGGCCTGGGGAGTTGCTGAGGGAAGGCGATGGATTGGCGGCGAGAAGAGGTGCGTTGCCGTACTGTGAAAGTGTCGTAGTGTCACTGTGTGCCCCACTATGTGAGCCCGGGTACACGCTTTCTAAGCAGAGAAAGGTTTCTTATGACCGCCAAGTCCTCACGGAATTCCGCCTTTATCAGCGTCATCGGGCGCGGCTTTGACGGTTTGGACGTTGCTGCTGTGGCTCAGGAACTGGGGGCCACCTTCGCCCAGGTAGATGACTTGGGAACCACGCTCAGCGAAGTCCTGGAGAATGCCCCTACGGGCAACCTGGTCCTCCAGGGCACCGGCGTTATGGACTTTGATGCCAAGGCCGCCGCCGCCCTAGGTCTGCCCTTCGTGTTGATTTCCGCTGCACCCGCACGCGCCGCGGAGTTGGCGCTGAACCACGCGCGTTCGGTGGGTGCCACGGTGGTGGGCGCGTTGACCGACGTCTCCTCGGTTCCTGGTGCGATTTCCTCCCTGGAGGAGATCGAACCTTATATGAGCGCTGAGCTTTTCCAGAAGCAGCTTTTGGATCAGGCCCGCGAGATTGGCGCGCACATCGTTTTGCCGGAGGGTGAGGATGACCGCATCTTGGAAGCCGCGGGTGAGCTCATCAAGGGTAAGGTGGCGAAGCTGACGATTCTGGGTGATGGGAACGTTGAGAAGCGTGCCCAGGAACTCGGGATCGACCTGTCCAGCGTGGACATCATCAACCACCTGGAATCCCCGCTGGCAGAAGAATTTGCGGCGGACTTCGCGGAGCTGCGCAAGAAGAAGGGCGTGACGCTGGAGCAAGCGCGCGAGACCATGAAAGACGTGTCCTACTTCGCCACGATGATGGTGCACAAGGGCTTGGCCGATGGCATGGTCTCCGGCGCAGCGCACACCACGGCGCACACCATTAAGCCTTCCTTCCAGATCATTAAGACCAAGCCGGAGGCCTCCGTGGTCTCCTCCATCTTCCTCATGGTGATGCCGGGGCGCTTGTGGGCCTTCGGTGACTGCGCGGTGAACCCGAACCCGACTCCGGAGCAGCTCGGCGAGATCGCCATCGTGTCCGCCCAGACCGCAGCACAGTTCGGCCTGGACCCGCGCGTGGCGCTGCTGTCCTACTCCACGGGAACCTCGGGCGCTGGCCCGGACGTGGAGAAGGTGGCGCAGGCCGTCGAGGTGGCTCGCGGCATCGATTCCTCCGTGGCGGTGGATGGACCGCTGCAGTTCGACGCTGCCTGCGACCCCGGCGTGGCCGCCAAGAAGGCTCCGGAATCCGAGGTTGCGGGTAAGGCCACGGTCTTCGTCTTCCCGGACCTGGAGGCCGGCAATATCGGTTATAAGACGGCGCAGCGCACCGGTGGTGCGTTGGCGGTAGGCCCGATTCTGCAGGGCTTGAACAAGCCGGTCAATGACCTCTCGCGCGGCGCAACCGTTCCGGACATCATCAACACGGTGGCTATCACCGCTATTCAGGCAGGGGTGAAGTAGATGGCGTACGTACTCGTTCTCAACTCGGGTTCCTCCTCGGTCAAGTTCCAGCTGGTGGACCCGGAAAGCTCGGCCACGGATACCCCGCTGGTCTCCGGCTTGGTGGAGCAGGTCGGTGAGCCGCAGGGCGCGGTGACCGTCAAGACGGGCGGTGAGGAATTCAAGGAAGAACTGGAGATCCCCACCCACTCCTTCGGCTTGGACCGCGCGTTTAGCATCATGCACGAGCACGGCGTGGGTCCGACGGATGTCGAGGTCATTGCCGTGGGGCACCGCGTGGTGCACGGCGGGCGCCTGTTCAGCGAGCCGCAGCTCATCGTGGACCAGATCGAGTCCATGATCGAGGACCTCATCCCGCTCGCACCGCTGCACAACCCGGCGAACCTGGACGGTATCCGCGTGGCGCGTAAGCTGCTGCCGGAGATCCCGCACGTGGCGGTCTTCGATACGGCCTTCTTCAACCACATGCCGCCGGCGGCAGCACTGTATGCCATCAACAACGACGTGGCCTCGCAGTATGACATCCGCCGCTATGGTTTCCACGGAACCTCCCACGAGTTCGTTTCGCAGCAGGTGCCGAAGTTGCTGGACCGCGACCCGGGCCACGTTCACCAGATCACGCTGCACTTGGGCAACGGTGCCTCGGCGGCGGCGATTCGCAACGGCCGCCCGATTGATACCTCGATGGGCCTGACCCCGCTGGCGGGTCTGGCCATGGGCACGCGCTCGGGCGATATTGACCCGGGTATTATCTTCCACCTCTCGCGTGAGGCAGGCATGTCGATCGATGAGATCGATAACCTTTTGAATAAGCGCTCCGGTGTGAAGGGCATTGCGGGTGTCAACGACTTCCGCGTGCTGCGCGAGCGCATCAACAACGAGGACCAGGATGCCTGGCTGGCCTATAACATCTACATCCACCAGCTGCGCCGCTTCATCGGCGCGTACATGATTGCGCTGGGCCGCGTGGACGCGATTACGTTTACCGCCGGCGTGGGTGAGAACGATACTGAGGTCCGCCAGGATTCGCTGTACAACCTGGACATGTACGGCATTGACTTCGACAAGGAAGCCAACCTCGTGCGCTCGAAGGAGCCGCGCATGATTTCGACTGCTGATTCCCAGGTCAAGGTCTTCGTGGTGCCGACCAACGAGGAGCTGGCTATCGCGCAGAAGTCCGCGGGCATTGCGGCCATGGCCCGGGAGGCGGGCCTGTACTAAGTCGAGCGTTGGCTATGCCGACGGCTGGTCGGCGGCTAGAACATCGTGACCGGTCGGACCTTGTTGGCCAAGTCCACCAGCGCGTAGCGGTGGCGGGCGAACGGCGCCTGGCGGGCCAGTGCCCGCAGGGTATCCGCCAGGCCATAGCGCAGGCCGCGCTGGGTAAAGGGGAACTCGAAAAGATCGTTGGGGGAGGCCGCGGCCTTGAGGTCTGATTCACGCAGGA
Organism: Corynebacterium sp. HMSC072D12; assembly: GCF_001813925.1. Lineage (NCBI taxonomy): Bacteria > Bacillati > Actinomycetota > Actinomycetes > Mycobacteriales > Corynebacteriaceae > Corynebacterium > Corynebacterium sp. HMSC072D12. The sequence continues at coordinate 119,669 of NZ_KV814416.1, read as the reverse complement.
AGGTCAGCCCGGCGGAGATGACCGCAATCTTGATCTGCAAAAAGCGCGGCTCGTTCTGCGGAATCTCCTCCAGGCGGCGGGCGGCGCGCCGGATGCGGGACTCGGAAAGGTCGTGCACGATGAGCTGCAAAACCGTGGTCAAGCGGGCCATGCGGTGGTGACGCGAGGCATTGGGGACCTTATCCAAGGTGGCCACGGCGAGCTCCACCTGGTGCTCGGCGCGCAGCTGGCGGGCCAAGCCGAAGGCGGAGGAGACCGTCGTCGGGTTCGTGGCCCACACGATGCCGTAGAGACGCAGCGAATTGAAACGCAGGTGGGCCGGATCATCGGTGATGTGGTCCCAGATGCCCGGCTGGTCCTCAAAAGCATCATTGGGCAAATCCGCCAGCGAGGTGGTGAGGTTGGCGCAGGCGCGGGCAACGGCAGCGTCGATAAGCGCGGCTTCCGAAAAACCCAGCTGCTGCAGGATGAGCTCGTTGACCGCGCCGATGGCCAGCTTCGGTGCGGCCTCACCGGGCAGGACGTCGAGGACGTGCGCGAAGTGGGCCTGGGCCTCACGGTATTTGTCCAAGAGCAGTTCGGTCACGCCCGAGTACCAGTGGAAGCGCCAGTCCTTGCCCAAGCGCTCCTCGATGGAGGTCAACCACTCGCGGGCCTGGCCGATATAGCCCAGGTCAATCATGGCGCGCACCACACCGAGGGGAATCTCGGCGGACTCTTCGTACTCCGGGGCCTGCATGGCCTGGCGCAGGGTTTCTAGCGCTTCCTGCGGCTCGGTATAGGAGGAGCCCTGCAGCAGCGGGGCTCCGATATCGGAGCGGACAACCAGCGGGATGGGCAGCGCGGATACCACCTCGGGGGCAGTGATGCGGACGGTGCGGTCGATGCCATCGATGAGCTGGTCGGTGCGGAAGACCAGGTGCTTCGTGCCGAAGGTCGTACGCTGCGGGGAAAAGACGGAGTGCTGGGCCGGGTGCTGGATGCCATCACGGAGCGCGATGACCTCACGCAGCACACCGAAGAGCTGGTCACGCAGCTCGGAGACCGATGCGAAGCGCTGCTCCGGGTCAGGGTCAGTCGCGCGCAAGAGCAGGCGGTAGAAAGAAAGGTAGCGGCGCAGCAGCGGCTCCTCCGTGGGGGAGGGCAGGCCGGGCTTATAGACGCCATCCTCCACCGGCAGCTTCAACGTCAGGCAGGCCAGGGTGCGCCCGATGGTATAAATATCGCTGGCCACCGAGGGGCCCTGGGTGGAGATCTCCGGCGCCTGAAAACCCTGCGTGCCGTAGATATGCCCGAAGGCACCGATGCCGGAGACCGCGCCCAGATCGATGAGTTTGACCTGGTCCTCGGTGACGATGATGTTGGAGGGCTTTAAGTCGTTGTAGACCACGCCGCGGGCGTGCAGGTAATCCAGGGCGGGCAGGATTTCCAAAATATAGGCAATGGCCGTATCGACCGGGAAGCGGTCATTGGCCTGGTCGTTGCGGCGCTGCTTGAGCGAAGGTCCGCCGACGTATTCCATGACGATGAAGCCGCCGGGCACGCGGGGATCATCGATGAAGTTGAAAATCTTCACGATATTCGGGTGCGTGATATCCGCGAGGAACTCACGCTCCGCCTCCGCAGTCGCCGTTTCCTCGGCGGAGTTGGTGGATTGCATGCCCTTGAGCACCACGATGCGCCCGGAGACGAAATGGTCATTGGCCAGGTAGATCCAGCCCAGCCCGCCATGCGCCAGCACGCCGAGGATTTCGTATTGGCCCGCCACCATGTCACCCGGCTTAAGCTGCGGCGGGGCGGCGCGGGGCGCATCCTGCGGATCGATGAGTGCTTGAGTGGGATCATCCGGGACGACGAAGGGCAAGGTGGCCATGCCATCGGCCACTTCGCGGTCGGTGCGCTTGGTGCTGCGGCGCTGGCGGAAGGTATCGAGCGCGCGGCGGCGGGAGGCCTGCGAAGGGTCCTCTGCTTTGCGACGATCTCGCAGCTGCCCCAGCTCCTCGATCAGTGCCGCGATGTTGTCTGAATCGACGTATTCGCCATCGCCAGGCTTGTTCGTCGCGGTGCCGGGCGTGCCGGGCTGACCGGCGGGGGAGAGGACGGCGCCAGTGGCGGTGGGATCATCCTCGTCGGGGTCGTCAGCGAAAGGATCGAAAGGTACGGCCGCGGTGCGGTCGGAGGCTTCCGTGTTGTCGGCGCCGGAGGCTGCTGTTCCCGGATCGCCTGGTTCCGCAGGCGAGGTGCTGAGAAGGTGATCCTCCGAATAATCGTCATCGTCATCCGCGAAAGGATCGAAGCGGACGGCTTGCGTGGCGTCGGCAGGAGCTTCGGGCTCCGCGGCCTCGTGCTCTTCCGGTGTGAGGTGGTCGAGCTCATCCTCGCTGAAGCGGTGCGACATTAGTGTCCCTCCTTCTTCTCGCCGGGTGGGTTGCTGGTTGGGGAACTCGGCTGGGATTCCGTCGCGGGTGGGGTCTCATCGAGGTATTTAGGAGCTGGGAGCACCGGCTGTTCCATATAATCTCCCAACCACGTTGTGAAGAGCTTCTGCCAGGTCCCGTCCTTGCGAATGCGCTCCAGCGTGGAGTTCACCTGACGGATAAGCGGGCGCGAGTCATAGGTGCCATCGGGTTTGCGCACGGCCACGCCATAGTTTTGGCTTTCGAGGGGACCACCGACAATCTCGGTGTAGCGATCCTGGGCCAGCATGCCGGAGAGCAGCGCATCATCTACCACGATGCCATCCGCTTGCCCCAGTTGCAGGGCCATGAGGCAATCGCCCCAGGCGCGGGTTTCTAGGATGTCGGAAGCAGGCGCGTGCGTGCGTATCGCGTCCACCATGGTGGAACCCTTTGTCGCACACAAGGTCATCCCAGCGGTATCCGCGATGGACTCAATGCCGGAGTTCTTCAGCACCAGCAAACGCGCGTCAGTTTGCATATAGGGAATGGAGAAGGAGACTTCGCGCTGGCGGCTGGAGCTAATCGTCATGGTGCGGATGACGATATCCACCGTGCGATCATTGAGCGCACGCGCACGTTCGGAAGCCTCCACGAAGCGGAAGTCCACCTTGTTGGGATCCCCGAAGATATCGCGGGCGATTTCGCGAGCAATATCGACCTCGAAGCCGCGGACCTCGCCGCTGGCGGTATCGCGGTAGCTGAGCAGGTTATTGGAGCGATCCACACCCACGATAAGCCGGCCGCGCGCCAGGATATCGGGCACGCGCTCCTCCGGCTTCTTATCGTCCGGGCGGTAGGAGCCATAGGCCTCTTCGGTGCTTTGCTTGGACGCCTCGCCGGCGCCAGCGGGCTCGATGATGGCATCCTCCGGCAGTGGTGGTCCCGGCGTGGAATCGAGGTTCGCGGTGGAGGGCAGGATGGGGTCCTGCGTGCTGGGCGGCTCCGGCTCACAGCCACTGAGCGCCACGGCGCTGCTGAGCATGAGCAAGGCTGTGGTCCACGCTAAGCGTTGAGAGTTTCGGCGGCGCATCACAGATACTCCTGCAGACGGGGACGAATACCTAGCCACACGGCGATAATCGCGCCAAAGGTGGCCAGGAGCACGCCGGTCGAGACCATCGTCATGGCATTGAGCCCCTGGACCAGATAGGTGCGCATGGCATCGCGGGCTTGATCGATGAGTGCTGCCAAGGAGCTATCCACGGCGTTGAAAGCACTGGCGGCGGTCGGGTCACCATCCGGATCGATGGCGGTGGCCTGGTACAGCGCGCCATCGTAGTCGCCCATGGCAAGGTCCTCGGTGAACTTCTCGTGCGTGGATGTCCAGTCTTCTACTGCCTGCTTGGCGCGGGGAATCAGGGAGGGATCGGAGGAGGGGAAGTCGTCGTCGTTAAGCGCCTGCTCATAATCCCGCAGGGCCTGGTTAACGGAGTACACCGTGGAGCTAAAGTGCACGGACATGTCCTGCTCGGAGGAGCGCAAGACTAGCGCGAGAGTCTCCGAGGTGCGCATCTGCTGGGCCTCGATGCGCGAGGCAGTCAGTGAGTCCCAGGGGCGCGACACCGTCTCGAAACCCTGGTGGCCCGAGGCCCACGTGGCGAAGTTGGAGGCGGAGGCCCACACCAGCGCGAGGAACAGCAACCCCGTGGCCGCCACAAAGCCACGGTTGAAGCGGCGGCGGGTCAGCCGCCACAGCCACCACTGCGCCAAGCCGAGGAAAATGAGTGCGGCAACCAGCCCGGACAGCGGAACCCACTGCGGGCGGGTCAGACGCTGTTGCTGTTGGCTCACCTTCTCCGAGGTCAGGGTGAACAGCTCCGCGGCGGCGGGGAGAATCTGGGTCCGCATGAGCGCCGAGGCGTTGGACATATAGGAATTCGCCACGGCGTGGCCCGCGCGGTGATTGACACGCGCCTTTTCCACGAGGGCGGTGTACACCGGCAGCTCGCGTTGGATAAAGGTGACGAGCTCGCGCACGCGCTCATCCTCGGCGGAGGTGCCCACGATGGCCTGCGTGGCGGCGACCGACGCGGCATCGATGGCCTCGTTATAGCGGTTGCGGTTATGCTCCGGTTCGACGCCCGCCTGCACGAAGCCGGTGGTGGCCACGGTATCGGCCAGAGACAGGTTGGTGTAGAGGTGATGCGCCGCATTCGACATCGGCTCCGTGGAGGTCAGCAGAGTATCCAGGTCATCGTGGCGCGCGGCCGAGGAAGAAGACATAGAAAACCCGGCTGCCGCGAGCGCGGCGGTCAGGATGACGGTGACCGTAAACAGCTTGCCGGGCGTGGTGGAAGCAAAGCTATAAAAGCGCCGGAGGACGCGCGCTGGGCCGGAGAAGGAACTCATGGCCAGCTGCGTGGGGCGGCTAAAAGCCGGGGCAGCAGGCTCGGTGACCTCATCGAGCCAATGATCGCCCCATGATTCGGGGGAGTGCTCGCGCAGTTCGGTGGCCGGGCCGGTCATTCCCTTAGGATAGCGCCCCGCACCCCATCGCGCGATGATTTGGGGCAGGATGGCGTGGGCTAATTCTCGCGTATCGTATAAGGCATGTGTACACGCGTTAACCCAGAGCTTTCCGGTGATGGCTGGTCTAAAGGTCCGGGCGGGGTGCCGGTATGGGGCAAGTTTGGCGCCGCTGGCCTCTTCCTCGTGGCGGGGGATGACGTGCTGCTGCAGCATCGCGCTACGTGGACGAATAACGGTGGGACCTGGGGAATCCCGGGCGGGGCGCGGGATAAGCCGGAGTCACCGGAGCAGGCCGCGCTGCGGGAAACGGAGGAAGAAACCGGAATCTCGCCGGCGGACGTCGAGGTTCTAGGCTCGCTCGTTACCGCCGGGCCCTTCGAGGAAGGCTGGACTTATACCACGGTGTTAGCGCGGACTCTTTCGGGGCAGCGCTTGGCCACGACCGCCAACGAAGAATCTGCTGAGCTGCGCTGGGTGCCCTTTAACCAGATAGAAGAGCTGGAGCTTTTGGCTCCCTTCCGGGAAGCACTACCGCGGCTGCTGAAGTATTGGGAAGAAAACGGCAGCTGATACAGGCGCGCGGCGGGAACCTGTGGCACGCTGTAGGACATGATTGAAGTAGCCGGACTGACCAAACAGTACAAGTCTGTCCGCGCCGTCGATGACCTCACCTTCCAGGTGGAGCCGGGCCAAGTGACCGGCTTTCTGGGCCCCAACGGCGCTGGAAAATCAACGACGATGCGCATGATCCTGGGCTTGGATAAGCCCACCGCTGGCACCGCCCTAGTGCACGGCAAACCCTACCGCGAGCTGAAGAACCCGCTGCGTGAGGTGGGCGCGCTTCTCGACGCCAAAGCGGTCCACGCCAACCGCACCGCCGCTAACCACCTGACGTGGATGGCGCAAGCCAACGGCATCCCCACCTCCCGCGTCGATGAGGTGCTCGGGCTTGTGGGCTTGGCTGATGTTGCGGGCAAGAAGGCCGGCGGATTCTCCCTCGGTATGGGCCAGCGCCTTGGTCTAGCGGCCGCGCTGCTGGGAGACCCGGGCGTGCTGATCCTGGATGAGCCGGTCAACGGCCTGGACCCGGAGGGCATTCGCTGGGTGCGCTCGCTCGTGCGCGCGCTGGCAGCAGAAGGCCGCACGGTGCTCATCTCCTCCCACCTGCTGGCGGAGATGGCGCAGACGGCCGACCACTTGGTGGTCATTGGCCGCGGCAGGCTCTTGGCCAATCAGCGCACCTATGACTTTGTGAAGGAGAATTCCAGCTCTTCGGTCATCGTGCGCTCGGAGCACCTGCGCGAGTTCGGCTCGGCGCTCAAGGAAGCCGGAATTTTTTACCACGAGTCGGCTGATGAGGAACAGCGACCAACGCTAGTGATTCCTCACCAGACCACGGACTACGTGGGCCAGCTGGCTTATTCCACGGGTGTGCCGCTGACGGAATTGACGCTCCACCGCGCCTCGCTGGAAGAGGCTTATGTGGCTATGACGGATCGCGCGGTGCAGTACCAGGCGGAGGCACCGCAGGAAGGGGTACACCGCTAATGTTTCTCAATACTGTTCACGCGGAGTGGACGAAGCTGCGCACGACGAAGTCCTTCTGGTGGACCACGGCCCTCATTTTTCTTATCACTACCGGCTGGACGCTGCTGAATTCGCTCAACGCGGGCGAAGCCGTGCTGGGCATTAGCCCGCTGCAGGAGCGCAGCTTGGGCTCCATCATCTTGCTCATGGGCATGCCGATCATCATGATCCAGGCCTCGATGGTAGTGACCACGGAGTACCGCTATAAAACGCAGTCCCAGACCTTCATGGCAAACCCGCAGCGCTGGACCGTGGCCTGCGCCAAGCTGCTGCTCTACGGAGTCATTGCCGCGATTATTGCTTTCTTGGGCTTGGTGTACATCTTCGTGTTGGCGGATGTGACGGCCAACGAATCTGCGGCGGAGGCCTTCCAGCCCTTTGCCAGCGAGGATGGCAAGTACATGTTGTGGGCCTTCCCGCTCGCCGCTTTTGGCCTGGTTGCCTTTGTTCAAGGCTTAGGCATGCTGCTGCGGCAAACCGCCGGCACGGTGGCTATCTGCCTCATCTTGTACTTGGGCTTGGAAAATATCGTGCGCGTGCTGCCGCTGGTGGGCGATAAAGTCATTCACTTCATGCCCTTTACCGCCTTCCAGAACTGGGCGGTGAACTATGTGGATGAGAACGCGCCGTGGTCATCGGTAGGCTTTGAGGCTCTCGTCTTCTTCGGCTGGGCCGCAGTTCTGTGGATCGTGGGCGTCATCGTGCTGGAGAAGCGCGACGCGTGATTCCCTATCCACTCTTGGCTACATTGGCGCTGTTGTCCGCAACAGCGCCTTTTGCCACAGATATGTATTTGCCGGTGATGCCGGAGATCGTCTCTGATCTGGGCACCACCCGGTCCATGGTGCAGCTGACCATCTCAGGCTTTTTCATTGGCATGGGGGTGGGTCAGCTCGTGATGGGCCCGCTGTCCGACGCCATCGGGCGCAAACGCCTCCTTATTGCCGGTGCCGCCCTCGCGCTGGCGGCCTCTGTCCTGGCAGCGATGGCTCCTACCGCCACCGTTCTCGTGGCTGCCCGTGTGCTGCAGGGCCTCGGTGGCGGTGCGTGCACGGTGCTGGCCCGCGCGGTAGTTCCTGACCTTGTGCACGGATCGGCGGCTGCGAAGGCTTATTCGCTGCTCATGGCGTTGCAAGGCATCGCACCGGCGGTGGCCCCGGTGCTCGGTGGCGTCCTGGCGGAGCCGTTGGGCTGGCGTGGCATCTTTTGGGTGCTGGCCGGGCTGCATGCGGTGCAATTGGTGCTGGCGGTCGCCATCGTCCCGGAAACCGCGGGCGGGCGCTCCCGCGCCGGGCTGTTTCGCACGGTCGCGGGCAACTACTGGGCGGTGCTGATCAATGCCCGGGTGTGGGGCTACTTGGTAACCATGGCCTTCGGCTTCTGCTCGATGTTTTGCTACATCTCCGCCTCGGCCTTCGTGGTGCAGGACCAGTGGGGATTCTCGTCCTTGGGCTATTCGCTGATCTTCGGCATCAACTCCGTGGGCCTCTTTATGGCCACGCTGGTGAATTCGCGGGCGATGGATTCGGTCTCCCCGGCGGTCATGTTGCGCATCGGCGTGACCGGCGTTTTCGTGTGCGGGGTGCTCTTGTTGCTGTCGGTGCTGTTTGGCGCTCCGGTCTGGGTCTGCCTCACTGTGCTTTTTGCCTGCGTGGCGCCGACCGGCTTCATCATGGGCAACGCCACGGCGTTGGCCACGGGCCTCATGCGCCCGCGAGCGGGTAGCGTCTCCGCGATCATGGGCTTCGGCCAGTCTATGTTGGCCAGCGCCATCAGCCCGCTCATGGGCTGGGGCTCGAACGCAGCGCTGACCATGGCCATCGGAATGGTGTGCTGCAGCTTCATCTCGCTGTGCGGCCTTGTGGTATCCACGCGGCTGGCCCGCGGCGCCTCGTAGTGCGCAGCGCCGCCCAACGCGGCGCTGCGCACCAGGACGTTGCACAAGGTCCCGAGTACAAGCCGCTGAGCAAACGGGTACCGTCACAAGACACCGAGCACCGCGTGCTACGCAGTTGGAGCCTTGCAAACGGCATCTCACAAAAGGCATCTTGCAAACGGCGCACTGCAGAAGGCATCAGTCAAAGGGCGTCTTTGCCTCTGAAAACGCCTTTTGCAGGCGCTAGATGGCGTTTTTAGGACCAAAAGCGCCTTGTGGTAGACGCCTTCTAGGAGATGCCTTCTGGGAGATGCCTTCTGCGTGCTGTTCGGCTCCCTTGGCAATAAGGGAACCACGTGCGGGTCCCCATGCATCCCCTACTGCAGGGCGGAGGTCAGACGCATGACGTTGTCCACGTAGCGGCGCAGCAGGCCGCGCTCGTTCCACTCCTCGAGGGTGAGCTCGTGGCAGACCTTCTTGTAGTTGCTGGCCAACTGGGTGAAGTCATCGATGAGGTCGCCCTTGGCCACCAACATGGTCGATTCATAGTTGAGGCCGAAGGAGCGCATGTCCATGTTGGAGGAACCAAACATGCACAAGGAGTCGCGCTCCGGCAGGTTCGGGTCCGCAAGAATGAACTTGGAGTGCAGCACGAAGGGCTCGGGGAATTGGAAGATCCGTACGCCGGCCTCCAACAGTGCTTGGTAGTAGGAGGACTGCGCGTGGTTGACCATGAACTGGTCCGCCTTCGCGGACACCAACAACTCCACCTCAACATCGCGATAGCACGCGGTGGTGACCGCCTCCAAGAGGGACTCGTCCGGGATGAAGTAGGGCGAGCAGAGAATGAGCTTTTCCTTGGCGTGGTGCACCACCGAATTGAACATGCGCAGGTTGGGTTCCGTGGTGTATCCGGGGCCGGAGGGGACCAACTGAAGGTGGTTGGAGTCCGCCGTCATGGCGTCGTCGTAGGGCTGCATATCCAAGGACAGCTGCTCTTCGGATTCCAGGTACCAATCCACCGCGAACACCGAGGCCAAGGACGTCACCACAGGGCCGGTCATCTCGACCATGTAGTCGATCCATGCGCGGTCCTTGGTCTTGTATTCACGCTTGATCATGTTCATCGAGCCCAAGAAGCCCGTGTGGCCGTCAATGACCACGATCTTGCGGTGGTTGCGCAAATCCGGGCGGCGGAAGCGGCCTTTGTGCAGCTGCAGCGGAAGCATGAGCCGCCAGTCGACGTCAATCTCGGTGAGGCGTTTGCCCAGCGTGAAGTAGCCCTTGTACTTCAAACTGCCGATCTGGTCTAGCAGCAGCTTGACCTCCACGCCGCGTTTTCGGGCGCGCGCGAGGGATTGGAAGAAGACATCGGTCACCTCATCCCAGGACTGGATGTAGATTTCGATGAGCACGTACTTCTCAGCGCGGTCCACGGCCCGCGCCATGGCCAGAATGGCCTCCTCATAGGAGGCATGTAGGCCTTTGTTGTGCCCAATGAGGGCCGGATGTCCGGTGAGGTTGCGATTGAGCTGGATGAGGGATTCCACCTCCGGAGAGAGGCGGCCCGAGGGGTGGTTGGGGGTGGAGGCGGTGACGTCGCTAAGCAGCGCGTTGGCCTCCTGCTGGATGCGGTGGCGCCGGCGGTTGATATAGGGCGAGCCCATGAGCAAGAACAACGGCAGACCCACGATGGGCAGCACAAGAATGGCCAACAGCCAGGCAGTGGAGCTGGAGGGGCGGCGGCCCTCGGGGACCACGCCGATGGCGATGATTTTGATGCCGTAATCAATAAGCAGCAGTACAAACTGCCAGACGGAGAGATCGATGTTGAGGTTCATGGCAGGTTAGCGCACTGACGCGAAATCGGGGACATCGAAATCCGCGATCAGTGGAACGTGGTCGGAGGTCTTGTCGCCGGCGCGTTCAACCATGTCCACCTGCGCTCCTTGGACGAGGCGTGCGAGGGGTTCGCTGGCCAGCTGGAAATCGATGCGCATGCCCTCGTTCTTCTGGAAGCGCAGGGACTTGTAATCAAAGTAGGTCCAGCGCTCCTCCTTAGTGAAGCGGCGGGTGACTTCCACCAGCCCGGACTCCTCCAGCATCTGGAAGGCGGCGCGCTCCGGTTCGGTGACGTGCGTCTTGCCGCGGAAGAGCGACATATCCCAGACATCCTCATCTCGCGGCGCGATGTTGAAGTCACCCGTGAGCAAGAGTTTCGACTGCGCCCGAGTCTCCGCATAGCGCGCCAAAGAGTAGAGGAAGTCCAGTTTGTAGTCGAAGTGCCGGTCCGTGATGTCGCGCCCGTTGGGAACGTAGAGGGACCACATCTCAATCCCGCGGATGCGGGCCGATAGCGCCCGGGCCTCGCGCGCCTGCTCCTTAGTGGGGTCTTTGTGGAACCCAGGCTGACCGGGGAAGAAGGTCTGGACCTCTTCCGGTTCTTCCTTGGACAGGATGGCCACGCCATTCCACTGGTTCAGCCCGTGGCAGGTCACGTGGTAGCCGGCTTCCTCGAAAGGCTCGCGGGGGAACTTCGCATCCGCCACCTTGGTTTCTTGCAGGCAGAGCACGTCGATGTCGTGCTTGGCCAGCAGATCCACCGCGCGCTGAGCGCGGGTGCGAACGGAGTTGATGTTCCAGGTAGCGATGCGCATGTGGTTTAGGGTACTTGAGGTAGACGGCGGGCGTAACGGTGACGGTGCTGCTCGAGGAAGCCGAGCTTCTCATAGAGCCGGATCCCAGCCGTATTATGGGCTACGACCTGCAGGTAGGCCTTCTCCGCACCCTGGGCCTTGCCCCAGGCCAGCATGTGCGCGCCCAAGGCGGTGCCCAATCCTTTGCGGCGCCAACCTTCGGCCACTTCCACGGCGGAGTAACCCAGCCACACGGTGCCGTCCCCGGATTCCGTTAGGGTGCCGCGCGTAATAGCGATGGTTTCGCCCGTAGGGGAGAGGAGGCGCCCGAAGCCCATCGTTCCCTCGATGTGGCTTCGCAGGTATTCCAAGGCTAAAGGCGGTAGAGCTTGGCCGCGGAAGTGGTAGAGATCGAGCCATTCGGAATCGGGCTGCGCATCGATGCGGAAGGTGACCTCTTCCGGTTCTGGGAGATCCGCCACATCACGCACCATCACTAGGATTTCCGGCTCGAGCTCCCAGGCTTCGGGTTCGGCCGCCACGAGCTTTTCTGCGGAGGCGCCGATGCGCTCCGGGATGGCCAAGCGCACAGGAAGATCGTGGCGCGCATAAAACGCGTCGATCTCCTCCATCGGTACCGGCAGAAATCCCGCGGAAGGGCCCAGCGGAATCGCGGAGTTTGAGCGGCCCGTCACGCCATCACCCGCGCGCAGGAGCCACTGGCCATCAGACGTCCACGTGTGCTCCTTGCCGGGGAAGGCGGCCGCGGTGGCCACCTCGACGGCGCGGATATCGGAATTGCGGACGGTACGTGGGGAGAGGCGCTTAATGATCTTGAGCTGCTCCGGCGGAATCTCCACTGCGTCGAGCGAAGAGGGGTAGCCGCCGACTTCCTGGGGGCGGATGACCAGCGGCTCCAGGCTGAGCACGTGGCCGATGACATCACTGTGCACGCCGCCGAAATCGCGCCGGGCCACCACGCGCTCGCCCACCTGGACGGAATCGGAGCGGAAGATGCGGGACATTAGTCGTCGTGCCCGAAGGGATCTTCGTCCTCGCCTGGCAGCCAGGTAAGCCCGGCCTCGGTCCAGCCGTTGCGCTTAATAGCCTTCTTGGCCTGGCGCTTGTAGCGGCCGGTGAGCACGTCGGTGTAGACGAAGCCGTCGAGGTGGCCGGTTTCGTGCTGCAGCATGCGCGCGAAGAAACCATAGCCCTCGATGGAGATGTCCTCGCCCTTTTCATTCTTGCCGGTCACACGCGCCCAGTCAGCGCGGCCGGTGGGGAAGCCCTCGCCCGGAACGGAGAGGCAGCCTTCGTCCTCGGAGCCGTCGTCGGCCGGCATGGTTTCCGGAATCTCGGAGGTTTCCAGCACCGGGTTGATCACGCAGCCGCGCCGCATGCCGCCTTCGGGAAGCTCGGTGCCATCTGGCCCGTCGGTGTCGGGGCAGTGGTAGACAAAGAGGCGCTTGTTCACGCCGATCTGGTTGGCGGCTAGGCCTACTCCGTGCGCGGCATCCATGGTCTCGTGCATGTCCGCGATGAGCTCCTGTAGCTCGGGGGAGTCGATGGCTTCAGTGACCGGCTCGGTGGGATTGTGGAGGACCGGGTCGCCGTGGATAACGATGGGACGAATAGTCATGGCATACAGTCTAAGCATGCACTCCCTGTCAGACCTAGACGCCGCGATTTTGGAGTTCGAGTCCCACGCCCCGCGCGATATCGGCGCCAAGGAGGAGGCCATCCGTGCGCAGCTGGATATTACTCCGGTGCGCTATCACCAACGCCTTAACGTGCTCCTTGATAACCCCGCCGCGCATGCTTCCTACCCGCTGTTGGTGGCGCGTTTGCGCCGGCTTCGCGACGCCCGCGAGGACGTCCGGCGCGCCGCACACGACAATGCACCGGACTGAGGCCCATAGATACTAGAGTTGCCAGTGTGACTAATGTGAATCCGGAAAACTCTGCCTCGTCCGCTGACCGCGCGCGCCACGCCGCCGATTCCGATTCGGCTGCCGCCGCCCCGGCCTCCGCTAGCAAGCTCCCGCTGCGTGGTGTTGCCATGGTGCTCATCGCCGTGGCCGTCATGCTCGGCATGTGGGCTCTCTACGCCATGACCTCGGATGGTTCCGAGGACACCGCGCAGGATGCGCCCGCCAACGACGCCGCCGTCTCCGGTCCCGCCACCGGTGGCGTTGAAGGCGATGCTGCTACCGGCGGTGCGGAGGGCGAAGCCGACAAGAACAAGGACGCCGCCGAGCACGAGCGCCCGGCTGATGCCGACGCCGACTCGGAGAGCGCCGACCAGGCCGGCGCGGAGCACAAGGAGAACCGCGAAGAGAATGCTGAGGCGGGCGCCGCCGTAGGCAACTCTGACCGCCCGCAGGCGGAGATCCCCGTCAACGTTTTCAACAACTCCGGCCGCGCCAACTACGCCGCTGACGAGGCAGAGCGCCTCAAGACCGAAAAGTTCAAGGTGGCTGAGGTAGGCAACATCAGCGGTGACGTCCTCGTCGCACCGCAGACCACCATCTTCTTCCCGCAGGGTGATGCCGCCGCCGAGAACCTGGCCAAGGAAGTCGCCGCCCAGTACTACGGCGGCAATGTTCCGGCGGAAGCCATCGCGCCGTACCCGGCTGAGCTGACCGGGGATTACACCAAGGGCGATGCCGTCGTCGTGGTCCTCGCCGTTCCCCAGGCCTAGGGAATAAAAACTTATTAAATTCACCCTGTTGGTGGATAGGATGAACGGGTGAACATTCCGGAAGAGAACTTTGCCCGCTCGCCCGAGCCCACGCTGGGGGTTGAGTGGGAAGTTGCCCTCGTTGACCCAGTGACCTGGGACCTCGTGCCGCGTGGTGCGGAGCTCATTGACCGCGTCCACGCCGCCCACCCCGACATCCACTTGGAAAAGGAATTCCTCCAGAACACGGTGGAGCTGGTGACCGGGGTATGCCGGACGGTGCCGGAGGCGATGGGGGACCTGCAGACGTCGCTAAGCGCAGTGCGTGAAGCGGCTAACTCTATTGACGCGCGCCTCTGGGCCTCGGGCGGACACCCTTTTACGGACTTCCGGAAGAACCCCGTCTCCGCGAAGGAGAGCTACTCCGAAATCATTAACCGCACCCAGTACTGGGGCCAGCAGATGCTGCTGTGGGGCACGCACGTGCACGTCGGCATCAGCCATGAGGAACGCGTGTGGCCCATCATCAATGCGCTGATGACGAAGTACCCCCACCTGCTGGCCATTTCCGCCTGCTCGCCGGGGTGGGAGGGGCTCGATACCGGTTACGCCTCCAACCGCACGATGCTTTACCAGCAGCTGCCTACCGCGGGCATGCCCTACCAATTTGAGAACTGGGAGCAGTGGAAGTCCTACATGCGGGACCAGGCCATTTCGGGGGTCATCAACCACACCGGCTCGATGCACTTCGACGTCCGCCCGGCCTCGAAGTGGGGAACGGTGGAGGTGCGCATTTCCGATGCCGCCTCCAACCTCCGCGAGCTCTCCGCCATCGTGGCGCTCACGCACTGCCTGGTGGTGCACTATGACCGCATGATCGATGCGGGCGAAAAGCTGCCAACCCTCCAGCCGTGGCACGTGGCGGAGAACAAGTGGCGCGGTGCGCGCTATGGCATGGACGCGCTGGTCATCACCTCGCGCGAGACCGATGAGCGCTGGATCAAAGATGAGCTGGCGGATCTGTTGGTGGAGCTGGCCCCGCTCTCAGAAGAACTAGGCTGTGCCCGGGAGCTGCAGCTGGTGCAGGAGATCATCGATTCTGGTGCGGGCTATGAGCGCCAACGCCGCTTGTATGAGGAGACCGGCAGCTGGCAGAAGGTGGTCAAGGCCACCGCGGATGAGATGGAGCAGCTCTTGCCGCTCGCTGAGGGCTAAGCCCTAGGGGGCGAAGGTACAGATTGGTAAATAAGCCTTGTAGAACACGAGTTTTCGAGCCACTATTTACGAAAACGTACCTTGTCAAGACCTGGCGAACCGCCCCTAGCTCTTCTCCACGGCACGCTTGCGCGGCGCGACGAAGCCCCACACGGCGTAGACGGCGATAAAGACGATGCAAGACAGCGTCCACAGCGAGGTCGCCCACGGCTGGAAGGATTCGATCGCGTCGAGGTTGGCCGTGGACATGGTGAACCACACCGGGACCGACATGAAGGGCAGCGACACCACGAACAGGGCCGCCACGGAGGCAAGGCCGGCGAGCTGCTCGCCGAACTTCCCGGATAGCCGAGCAGTTAGCGCCTGGTTGACTGATACGAAGACCATGACCACGAAGGGGATGGTCCACACGAAGTGGTGGTACCAGGAGAAGGGGGAGACCAAGCAGGTGCTCAGGCCCGTTAGCGCGAAGGCCGCGGTACGGTTGCCGCGCAGGTATGCGGTGCGCAGCGCCAGGCAGGTAAGCGCAAAGACCACGATGACCGCCAGCAGCCACCAGATGCCGCCATCGATGCCGAGCTCGCGGAACATAAGCGAGCGCAGCGACTTTGCTCCGGGGTTGGCATGCTCGCCCACGCGGGAAGAATTGAACATGGCATCGGTCCAGAAATCCATCGCGTCTGGCACGAAGAGGAAGCCGAGCACCACCGTGACCAAGAAGGTGATGACCGCCCCCGCGGCGGCCCACCAGCGCTTCTCAAAAAGCAAGGCCAGCCCCATATAAGCCGGGGTCAGCTTGATGCCCGCGGCCAGTCCAATTCCCACGCCCGGCAGGCGGTGCTTAAGCGGCAGGAAATCCAAGGCCACGAGCAGCATCAAGAAGACGTTGACCTGCCCGTAGTACAGCGACCCGTGCATCGCCTCATTCGCCGGGGTGAGCGCGGTGAGCAGCACGGCGACGAGTACCGCGGCCGGGGTCATCTTCACGCCCCGCTCGCGGAAGATCATGACGACGATCGCCAGCACCGCTAGGAACATGAGCGAGGGCCAGATAATGGTCAACGCACCCTTGCTGAAGAAGGGCAAAACCTTGAACAGCAGGCCCGCGAACGGCGGGGAGGTGAAGGGGAATTGGAAGATATAGGGGGCGTCGTAAAGCAGGCCGCCCGTGTTGAGGTCCTCGCCCGCCATGCGGTAGATGGAGAGGTCGAAGGGGAGGATGTAGGTGAAGGAGTGGGGTCCATCGTATTGGCTGAACTTGTACACCATCACAGCGATGCCCAGTGCGAGGACAGCGCATATCGTTGGTACGCCTTGCAGCTTTTTCACGTCGACTCTCCTCGAATGAGTACCTATTATTGCCTTTTGCAGCCTATATTAATGCTCCCTCTTTTCCTGGGAGAAGGGGCCCGTGTCCTTACTTTCGGCGCAGGGAACGCGCGGCGGGGGCCTCGTTGCGCAGCATCGAATCCGGCGTGCCGTACAGGCCCTCGCGGCGAGCGATACGCGTGGTTCTTTGTGCGGTCACCGGGCTGGTGATCATGGCGAAAAGGACAAGCAGCACCAGGATGCCCAAGTCGCCGCGCTCAGCCACGCTGAAGCTTTCCGAACCCGTCACCTTGATGATGGCGCCCAGAATGGTGAAGATGAGCCCCGTGGTCTGTGGTTTAGCGATGGCATGCACGCGCGCCATCGTGTCCCCAAACCGTGCCACTCCAATCGCGGCCGCCAGAATGAGTATCGAGCCGACGAGGATGAGGATGATGGAGAGGACATCGGCAATCAGTGCGTAACTCATGAATCCCTCTTCCTGAAGCGAGTAACGGAGACCGTCGAAATGAATCCGAGGAGCGCCACGACCAGCATCGCGTTGGAGACTGTGGTGTCCAAGGTCCAACAGATATAGGTGGCCAGGGCGCATTGGAACATGGCCACGAGCCCGTCCATGGCGATGAGCCGGTCGAGCGAGTTGGGGCCGATGACGATGCGCCACGTGGTGATGAGGAAGGCCACCACGAGGAAGCCCGCGGCCACAGTGAGCAGGATGTTATACACGTCAGTATCCATCAGGGGTGGCTCCTTTCGAAGATGGCAATCATATCGGCTTCCAGCTTGCGCACCGCCGCGATCTCCCGCTCCAAGTGTTCCTCAGAGTCAGCGTTGAGGAGATGGATGGTGAGCATGCGGTTGGCAATATCGATATCGGACACCGTGCCGCCCGGCTGCAGGTTATACAAGCTCACCGCCAGCGCGAGAACGAACTCGTTCTCCACGCGCATCGGCAACTTCACAATCGCGGTCTTCGGCACTTCCTGCGGGCGCACCGCCAGCCAGCCAACCTTGATGGAAGCTTCCATTAGCTCCACAAACCACTGCGCCATGAAGATGAAAAGCTTGCCCCAGCTCACCGAAATTCCTGCCACGGGCATGGCCGGCAGCGGTAGCGCGAAGACGATGAACAGGCTGGCAAGCAGCCCGCCTGCCAGGTTCGCCACGGTGACCTCGCCCATGAGCATGCACCACATGACGATGATCCACACCATGAACCAGGGCCGGAAGCGGTGCTTAACCCCGGCAAATCTCATCGCGATACCTCCTTTTCATCCTTGCGCACGGTGGTGGGCAGAGCGGGCGTGGCGCTTGGCGACGTCCTCGTTGTCGGCGCCACCGGCTCCGGATCCGGGATGGGCTCGCTCCGGTTCTTGCGGGAATCCGCGCCCTCCTCGTAGCGCTCGGCGGGGTCTAGGTGGCGCGTCGGGGCCTCGGCGGAATCACCCAGCACGGCATAACGGTAGATGGAATCATCCTGCGCCGAGGTGGCCGCGCGGGTGGTGACACCGGAGATGGGGCCCGCCAGGAAGGACATCGACACCGAAGCGATGACGAGTAGGGACGTGGAGGCCAGCATGCCGAAGGGCACGCGGCCGACATCATCGCGATCTGCCAGCTCGACGTATTCGGTGACCTCGCCCAGCGGGGAAGGACGCACCATGGCGAGGTTGCCCTCGGGGGCATCGCCGCGGTCACGCAGGAAGCCCTTGGCCCAGACGAGCACCATGACATACAAGGTGAGCAGGGAGGTGACCACCGCGCCGCCGATGAGGACCCAGGACATCCACGAGCCCTCGTTCGCGCCGGCTTGGAGCAGCATGATTTTGCCCAGGAAGCCGGAGAAGGGAGGGATGCCACCCAGGTTCATGGCTGGGATGAAGTACAAGATGGCGATGAGCGGCGCGGTATAAATCAGCGAGCCCAAGCGCCGCAGCGAGGAGGTACCGGCTTGGCGCTCGATGAGGCCCACGACCAAGAAGAGCGCAGTCTGCACCAGAATGTGGTGCACGGCGTAGAAGATGGCGCCTGACAATCCCTGCGCGGTTCCGAGGGCAACGCCGAAGATCATATAGCCGATGTGGCTGACCAGCGTGAAGGACAGCAATCGCTTGATATCCGATTGGGCGATAGCACCCAAAATACCCACGAGCATCGTGGCCAGCGCGACCCACATGAGCAGGCCATCCAGCCCTCCATCGGTGAAGATTGAGGTACGCGCGCGAATGATGGCGTAGACACCAACTTTGGTGAGCAGGCCCGCGAAGACCGCGGTGACGAGGGAAGGTGCGGTGGGGTAGGAGTCCGGCAGCCAGGCATCCAACGGGAAGACGGCCGCCTTAATGCCAAAGGCAATGAGCAGCACGGCGAACACTGCGGAGCGGGTACCCGCCGGGATATCCTCCATCCGGATGCCAATCTGGGCCATGTTCATCGTGCCCACCGTGGCGTAGATATAAGCCAAGGCCAGCACGAAGATGAGCGAGGAGGCCATGGAGACCATGACGTAGCCCACGCCGGCCCGCACGCGTGCGGGCGAGGCGCCGAGGGTCAGCAGCACATAGGAGGCCACGAGGAAGATTTCGAAGCCCACGTAGAGGTTGAACAAGTCACCGGCCAGGAAGGACACGTTCACGCCCATGGTTAGCAACATGTAGGTGGGCAGGAAGGTCGCCACCGGCTCGTCCTTAGTGCCGTCGCGCACGCCCTGTGAAATGGCGTACCACATGACGGAGAACAGGACGACGGAGGAGGTAAAGAGCATGACCGTGGACAAACGGTCCGCCACCAGCGTGATGCCCACTGGGGCGTCCCAGCCGCCCACCTGCAGGGTTTGAATGCCGGTGGTATCCGCGATGAAAATCAGAGCGGCATTCACGGTGGCGAGCGTGAGCAGGGAGAAGAAAGCGATGCGGCGCTGCGCATTGGCATTGCGTGCACAAAGCATCGCTAGCGCGGCAGCCAAGGCCGGGATGATGATCGGCAGGGGGATCAGGTAGCTGATATAGGGCAGCAGCAGATCCACCAGGGGTGAGATGGTCTCACTCATCGGTGGCCTCCTTCACGGGAGCCTCGAAGAATTCGGGGCCAAATTTATCGCCTTCCTTGGTGTTGCGGCCGGTGGTCGGGTCATTGGAGGCGTCATGGTCGGGGGCAGCCGAGGCGTTGCCCGGACGTGAGGCAATCGCGGCGATGGCGGCGTCCTCGGTGTCATCCTCAATCACGTCCGCGGTGCGGTAGCGATATTGGCGGTAGGCCAAGGTGAGGATGAAGCCGGTCAGCGCCATCGAAATGACGATGGCCGTGAGGATCATCGCCTGGGCCAGTGGATCGGCGATGTCCTCGCCATAGGGCAAGGAGGTCCGGCCGTCGATTGGCGGTGAGCCCGCATTGCCGCCAGCCATGAGCATGAAGAGGTTCGCGCCATTGCCCAGCAGCAAGATGCCGAGCAGCATCTTGGTCATGGCGCGGTCTAGCAATAAGTACACCCCGGCGCCGCAGAGCACGCCCGCAGCGAGCAGGAGCATGAGGTTGGCATCCATTAGGCGTGTCCTTTCTCTGCGGTGGCAGTGGTTTCTTTCTCTTTCGCCCGGCGTGACAGGGAACGGGCGCGGTCGCGGGCGCGCTGCTTACGCATCTCTTCTTCCTCATCGAGCTTGGCACCCAAGGAAGACAAGACATAGAGCGTGAGACCGACGACGATGAGGTAGACACCGGCGTCGAAAATGAGCGCCGACGGCAAGGAAACATCACCGATGAGCGGTACGCCGATCTTCGTGTACCCAGAGGTCAGCGGCGGATAGCCCAGGAGCATCGGGGTGATGACGGCGCTGAGGGAGAACAGCAGGCCTACCGCCATGGTGCGGCCGCCGTCGAGTGGCAGCGCCTCCTCGAGCTCCTCGCGGCCGCCCGCCAGGTAGCGCAGAATCAGCGCCAAGGCTGCCACGAGGCCGCCAGCAAAACCGCCGCCAGGGGCGTTGTGGCCGCCGAAGAAGAAGTACAGGGACAGCACCATCATCGAGGGGAAGAGAATACGGGTGCTCACGTCCACCATGAGCGAGCGGTTGAGCGCCTTCTCCGATTCCACGCCTGCAGCCAGCCAGCGGCGCCCAGTGACCTGCAAGGTCGGGCGGCGGGAGGCGCGGGTAAAGCTTTGCGTGCGGAAAATCAACGAGGCAATACCCGTTGCGGCAATGACGAGCACCGTGATCTCGCCAAAGGTATCCCACGCACGCAGGTCCACGAGCAGGACGTTGACCGTGTTGGCGCCGTGGCCAATCTCCTTGGCCAACTCCGGCATGTACTGCGAGATAGGTTCCTCGCGCCGGGCGTTGATAGCGAACATACCGATCACGGTGACGGCCAGGCCCACGCCGACTGCCAGCCAGGCGCGCAAGCGACCGGTTTTGGGCTCCTGCTTCCACTCGGTATTGGCCGGCATGCGGCGCAGTACCAGCATGAAGAGCACCATGATGATGGTCTCCACAAGCAGCTGCGTCAGTGCCAAATCCGGCGCGCCCTGTAGCGCGAAGATGAAAGACAAGGCGTAGCCGGTCACGCCGACGAGGATGACGCCCGAGAGGCGGTTATCCAGCACGGTGGCTGCGACAGCGGCGATGATGATGATCACCGCAGCGATGGCCTGCCAAGGGTTCTCAGCCACGATCATGTGCACGTTGGTGATATCACCGTTGATGAGCATGACGATGGGCAGCACCATGAGCGTGGCGAAAATGACCGTGAGGTTGAACTGCAGCGAACCGCGCTGGGTGGAGGCGGTGATGCGCAGGGAGAGCTGGCGTAGGGCGTTGATCACGGCGTCGTAGGAATCATCTGCCGAGCCCAGGGCCGGGTAGGTGAACTGGGCCTTCGTGAGCGCCTGGCGCTGCCAGTGCAGGAGGAAACCGGCGGCGACAATGACCACGGAAAGCAGCAGCGCGATGGTGAAGCCATGCCATAGGGCTAGTTCGGAAGCCTGCTCCGTCCCAAAAGTGTTGTCCAGGTGCTGCGTGATGCCGTGGGATAGCGGCAGCGGCCGCAGGCCAAAGAAGATGGTGAGCAAGGTCAGCACCGTCGGCGGGATCCACAGGAAGGGGCCGATGTGGTGCATGTGTGCCACTGCCTCCGAAGGCTCTTCCTGCCCCTTGGAGGAGAACGCGCCCCACAAGAAGCGCAGGGCATAGGCCATCGTCAGCGCGGAGCCGACGACGACGGCAACGAGCAGCATGTTGCGCGGCATGCCGACGAGCAGCTCCTCGTGCATGATGGCTTCTAGCGTGGCTTCCTTGGACACAAACCCCAGCAGCGGCGGGATACCCGCCATGGACATCGCGGGGAGGATAGCCAGGACATACAGCGCGGGGTTCTTCTTGCCCAGGCCCGCGAGCTTGTCGATGTCCCTCGTTCCCGTCGAATGGTCGATAGCGCCGACGATCATGAAGAGCGCGGCCTTGAAGAGGGAGTGCGCGAAGGTCAGCGCTAGTCCTGCCTGCATGGCCTCGCGGGATCCGATGGCGATGATGGCGGTGATAAAGCCCAGCTGTGAGACGGTGCCATAAGCCAAAACCAGCTTCAGGTCACGCTGCTTGAGCGCCATCCAGCCGCCGAGCAGCATGGTGAAGGCGCCCAGGGGGATGACCACCAGGTGCCAGGTGGAAATGTCATGCACCGAGGGGGCAAGGCGCGCGACGAGGTAGATGCCGGCCTTCACCATCGCCGCGGAGTGCAGGTAGGCCGAGACAGGGGTCGGCGCGGCCATGGCGCCGGGCAGCCAGAAGTGGGCGGGGGCGATGGCGGACTTGGAGAGCGCACCGCAGAGAATGAGCACGATCGCCACGGTGAGGTAGGGGGTGTTGGCCAGGTCTTCGGTGGCGGCGATTCCGCTGAAAGACCACTCGCCGGTCTGGCGGCCGAGGAGGGTAATGCCCACTAGCATGGCGAGGCCGCCCAGAACGGTCACCATGAGCGCCTGCTGCGCTGATCGACGCGACGAGGCGCGCTCGCCGTAATAGCTCACCAAGAGGAAAGACAGCAGGGAGGTGATTTCCCAGAAGACGTAGAGCAGCAGGAAATTATCGGAAATGACCAGGCCATACATAGCCGTGGCAAAGCCCACCATCTGGCCACCAAAGAGGGCGAGGCGCCGCCGAGGATGGTCGAAATAGCCCCAGCAATAAAGCAAGACCAGCGCGCCTACGCCCAAGATGATGAGGCTGAATAGCGCGGAAAGCGCGTCCATGCGGAAGCTGATATTGAGGTGCGCGGCTGGCATCCAGTTGAGGTCATAAGCCAGCTGGTTTCCGTTGCGTAGCGTGCCAGTAGTGAGCTGCTGGAGTACCCAGAAGAAGCCGACTGCGGGCGCGATTGCCAAGAGCCCGAAGGCGCGGCGGCCAAGGTAGAAAATGAGGAATGGAGCGGCGATGGATGCTACGACCAAGGCGCAAAAGAGAGTGAGCACGAGGTTGCGGTGGCGTCCTTTCCTTGTCGGGGGACTGGGTTAAACCCACCGCGCTGGCGGGCGTTCACTAATGCTCACGATACAGTCTGAAATCCCAGTTTTCACATTTTCGTTTCATACAGTTATATATGCGTCTCCTGTTGGCGTTCCGCCACCTCGCCAACCGCCTAGCTCAGGAGAAGAGAGACCAACGCCCGGCGCATCCTGTGGCTGGGCGTTGGTCTGGAGCCTAGGCGAAGCGCTGGAGGAAGAGCGCTTCAGCGATGGCGATCTTTTCAATTTCGCTCGGGTCGACCGACTCATTGGCGGAGTGGATGGTGCACTGCGGCTCCTCGACGCCAAAGAGCGCGATCTCGGCATTCGGGTGCTTCTCCTGCAGCTCCACGGTCAGCGGGATGGATCCGCCCATGCCCTGGGTGATGGTCTCGGCCCCGAAAGCCTCGCCGAGGCACTCGCCGAGCAGAGCCACGGCGGGCTTTGCCGGATCGGTTTCGAATCCCAGGTTGGCCTCCAGGATGGTGACCTCGATGTGTGCGCCCCACGGGACGTGCTTCTTCAGGTGCTCGGCCACGGCCTCCGCGGTGGCGCGGGGATCCATGGTGGCGGGGGTGCGCAGGTTGATATTGGCCTCAGCGGTAGCGGGCACGGCGTTGACGGCCTCGGCCACCGGGGTGGAGGTAAAGCCGGTGACGGTAATCGCCGGGCGGGCCCAAATCATATCCGCGATGGCGGTGGCACCGGCCGGGTCCTTCGCGCCCATGACCTCGGTGCCCTCAAGCATCTGCGCGTCGGCGCGGAAGTTTTCCTCGCTGTAGGCGGTGTCCTGACCCTCGGCCAGCGGCCAGGTGCCCTCGCAATCGACGCCGTCGATAGTCGTGCGGCCATACTCATCCGTCAGGGAATCCAGCGCGCGCATGAGCGCCTTGACGGCGTCGGGAGCCGCGCCGCCGAACTGGCCGGAGTGCACAGCCGAGTGGAGGGTGGAGACCTTGACGTTGATCTGCGAGCCGCCGCGCAGGGAGGTCGTCAGCGTCGGCACACCCACCTTGGCGTTGCCAGCATCGGCGATGAGGATCGCATCGGCCGCGAAGAGCTCCGGGCGCTCCTCGATGAGCGCGGACAGGCCCTCGCCGCCGCGTTCCTCAGAACCCTCAATAAGCACGGTGAGGTTGAGGTCGGTTCCACCGTGAGCGTCGAGCGCACGCAGCGCCGCCAGGTGCATAGCGACGTTGCCCTTGCAGTCCGCGGCGCCGCGGCCGTACCAGCGGCCATCGCGCTCGGTCAGCGTGAAGGGATCGGAGCCCCAGGCCTCCGGGTTGCCGGCGGGCACGACATCATAGTGCGAGTAGAGCAGCACCGTCTTCGCGCCTTCCTTGCCGGGGCGCTTGGCGACGATCGCCGTGGAACCATCAGCGGTGGTGATGGCTTCGGGGGTGAAGCCGACGTCGACAAGCGCGGCGTGAACCCACTCCGCTGCCTTCGCGGTCTGCTCCTCTAGACCCGGCTCGTTGTGGACGGAATTGAAGGAGACGAGCTCCTTGAGCTGCTGGAAAATGGTATCTCGGTCGTTGCTGACAAACTCAGAAATCTTGGTCATGCCCTCCAACCTACTCGTATCCCCGAATCGGTCTATCGACAAGTAGGGAGTAATATATCCCGGGTTCTAGTAACTATTCCTTAGAAAGGACCTGACATGGCGACGACGACCGCCGAAGGTTCCCAGTCCACGCTCCGCGAGCTCACGCTGCGCGGCATTATTATCGGTGGACTTATCACTCTGATCTTTACTGCCGCCAACGTGTATCTCGGCCTTAAAGTAGGCCTGACATTTGCCACGTCCATTCCTGCCGCCGTGATTTCCATGGCGGTGCTGCGCCGCTTTGCCGGGCACAACGTCAAAGAGAACAACATTGTGCAGACCATCGCGTCGGCAGCCGGTACCTTGTCCGCCATCATCTTCGTGCTCCCAGGCCTGGTGATGGTGGGCTACTGGCAGGGCTTTTCCTTCATCGATACCGCCGCGGTGTGCGCCATCGGTGGTGTGCTCGGCGTGATGTACTCCATCCCGCTCCGCCGCGCGCTGGTGACGGGCTCGGACCTGCCCTACCCGGAGGGTGTGGCCGCGGCCGAGGTCCTCAAGGTGGGCGATAGCTCCGGTGAGGACGGCGAAGCCGTCCACGAGGAAAACGCGAAGGGCCTGCGCGTCATTGTCTTTGGCGGTATCCTCTCCGCGTTTATGGCTTTACTGGCAGCAATGAAGGCGGCTGCCTCTGAGGTGGCCACCTACTTCAAATTCGGCTCAGGTGCGACGACGCTAGGCACCTCCCTCTCGCTGGCGCTGGTCGGCGTGGGCCACCTCGTGGGCCTGGCCGTCGGTATCGCCATGCTCGTCGGCGTGGTTATTTCCTACCTCATCCTGCTGCCCATCCTCACCGGTGGTGAGGGTCTGGGAGATCCGGCCGCCATCATGGAGACCGTCGATACGGTCTTCTCCGATAGGATCCGCTTCATCGGCGTGGGCACCATGGCCATCGCGGCCGTGTGGACGCTGGTTAAGATTACGGGCCCGATTGTCAAGGGCATGGCTGAGTCCTTCGCCTCCTCCCGCAACCGCAAGGATGGCCAGCAAGTGGCAGTGGAGGAGCGCGATATTCCAGCGCCCTATGTCATTGGCACCATCTTGGTCCTGATGATTCCGATTGGACTTTTGCTGTGGAACTTCGTGCGCGGTACCGATATTCACGATCACATGGCCGTCCTGATCACGGTCTCCGTGCTCTTTACCTTGCTGGTGGGCCTCGTTATCGCTTCGGTGTGCGGCTACATGGCTGGCCTGATTGGTGCCTCTAACTCGCCGATTTCCTCTATTGGCATCATCGCGGTCATCGCCGCGGCGCTGCTGATTGCCGCCGTGACCCGCGGTACGGATGCGGAGCCGCTCTCGCTGGTGGCCTACACGCTGTTTACCGCGGCCATTGTCTTCGGCATTGCGACTATTTCCAATGACAACCTGCAGGACCTCAAGACTGGTCAGCTGGTCGGCGCGACGCCGTGGAAGCAGCAGGTAGCACTCATCATCGGTGTCCTTTTCGGTTCCCTGGTGATTCCGCCGATTCTGCAGGTCATGCTCACCGGCTTTGGCTTCCAGGGCATGGAGGGCGCTGGCGAGGATGCACTGGCTGCACCGCAGGCCGCACTGATGTCCTCGGTGGCCTCCGGTATTTTCGATAACTCCCTGCCGTGGGATCTCATCGGTCTGGGCGCGGCAATTGGTGCCGTCATCATCATCGTGGACGAGTGCCTGCGCTACTTCACCGACAAGTACTCTCTGTCGCCGCTGGCCGTGGGCATGGGCATGTACCTGCCGGCAGCCATCACCGTTGTGGTGCCGATCGGTGCTTTCCTGGGTTACTTCTACAATCGTTGGGCAGCCCGCCAGTCCAAGCCGGATTTTGTCAAGCGCATGGGTACGCTGCTGGCTACTGGCCTCATCGTGGGAGAGTCCCTCTTCGGCGTGGTCAACGCGGGTATCATCGCGGCCTCGGCCGGCGAGTCCCCGCTGGAGATCTTCGAGGGCGGGACGGCAGCCAAGTTCGTTGGCGTCATTCTCTTTGTTGGCGGTATTGCTGCGGCCTACAAGTGGACAGCGAAGAAGGCTGCGTCTTAAACGCGATAAAGGTTTCGTGTTGATGAGCGGTTCGGTTTAACGGGCGGTTCGATTTAGCGGGCAGTTTACTTTGATGGGCGGTGCTTATGCACCGCCCGTTCGCTTATAGCGTTCGTGTTGAACCTTGCAGTCGGTAGGTCTGAGTGCCAGAATGGTCGCTAGCACTTCCACATGGCAAGTGCCAGAAATAAACAAAGTCATCTATGTGGTTGGGGCTGGAGAACACTCGCCAGCCGTGCCGTCGCGGGCGTCCGTCATAGATCAGACGTGAGTGTCGTCCTCAACAAAGCTTAAGGAGCACAAACACATGGCAAAGATCATTGCCTTCGATGAAGAGGCACGTCGCGGCCTCGAGCGTGGTCTCAACACGCTGGCCGACGCCGTCAAGGTCACCCTCGGCCCCAAGGGCCGCAACGTCGTCCTGGAGAAGTCCTGGGGCGCCCCGACCATTACTAACGACGGTGTCTCCATCGCGCGCGAGATCGAGCTCGAGGACCCGTACGAGAAGATCGGCGCAGAGCTGGTCAAGGAAGTAGCCAAGAAGACTGATGACGTTGCCGGTGACGGCACCACCACCGCTACCGTTCTGGCGCAGGCTCTCGTGCGTGAGGGCCTGCGCAACGTAGCCGCTGGTTCCAACCCGATGGGCATTAAGCGTGGCATCGAGGCCGCCACCAAGAAGGTTGTTGACTCCCTGCTCTCCTCCGCTAAGGAAGTAGAGACCCAGGAAGAGATTGCCACCACTGCAGGTATCTCCGCCGCTGACCCGGCAATCGGCGAGAAGATCGCTGAGGCTATGTACACCGTGGGTAACGGCTCCGTGAACAAGGATTCCGTTATCACCGTTGAGGAGTCCAACACCTTCGGCGTTGACCTTGAGGTCACTGAAGGTATGCGCTTCGACAAGGGCTACATCTCTGGCTACTTCGCTACCGACATGGAGCGCCAGGAGGCAGTCCTCGAGGATCCGTACATCCTGCTGGTTTCCTCCAAGATCTCCAACATCAAGGACCTCGTCCCGCTGTTGGAGAAGGTCATGCAGACCGGCAAGCCGCTGCTGATTATCGCTGAGGATGTTGAGGGCGAGGCCCTGTCCACCCTCGTGGTCAACAAGATCCGCGGCACCTTCAAGTCCGTTGCTGTGAAGGCTCCGGGCTTCGGTGATCGCCGCAAGGCCACCCTGCAGGACATGGCTATCCTCACCGGCGGCCAGGTCATCTCCGAGGAGGTCGGCCTCTCCCTGGAGACCGCTGAGATCGAGTACCTCGGCCAGGCACGCAAGGTCGTTGTGACCAAGGATGAGACCACCATCGTTCAGGGTGCTGGTTCCCAGGAGCAGATCGACGGCCGTATCAAGCAGATTCGCGCCGAGATCGAGAACTCCGATTCTGATTACGACCGCGAGAAGCTGCAGGAGCGCCTGGCCAAGCTGGCTGGCGGCGTGGCAGTCCTCAAGGTTGGTGCCGCTACCGAGGTTGAGCTCAAGGAGCGTAAGCACCGCATCGAGGATGCCGTGCGCAACGCTAAGGCTGCCGTAGAGGAGGGCATCGTCGCCGGTGGTGGCGTGGCTCTGCTGCAGGCAGCCGAGGTTCTGGATTCCCTCTCGGACCTCACCGGTGACGAGGCTACTGGCGTCAAGATCGTGCGCGAGGCACTCTCTGCTCCGCTGAAGCAGATTGCTCAGAACGCTGGTCTGGAGCCGGGTGTTGTCGCTGACAAGGTTGCCTCCCTGCCGGCTGGCCAGGGACTCAACGCCGCTTCTGGCGAGTACGTGGACCTGATGGCTGCGGGCATCAACGACCCGGTGAAGGTCACCCGCTCCGCGCTGCAGAACGCTGCGTCCATCGCAGCCCTGTTCCTGACCACCGAGGCGGTTGTGGCTGATAAGCCGGAGCCGGCCGGTGCAGGCGCTGGCATGCCGGACGCTGACGCAATGGGCGGTATGGGCTTCTAGGCCTCAGCCCCCTAGCAAATTACGAGCTCCCCACGGTTGACCGTGGGGAGCTTTCTTCCTCTTGAGACACTTTTGTGTCCTTATAGCACCCCGAATAGGGGTAATTCGGGGCGCTCCTGCGAAAAATATTTCGCGAGTTTACTCTGTAAAGCAAGCCTATGAATCGTGGTTCAGGGAGCTAACGTTACGTTCTGAGGAAGATTTCTTAAGCTTTCATTTCGAGCGCTCCCTATTTCTGCAGATAGGCGCGTTGTTGCAGGCTAGGTTAATAGAAGATGAATTAATAACCTGAAAAGTGATTCTGATTTTCGGAGCGCTTTGCGCGAAAAATCACCCACGAATTCACTTGCAATGTGTCAGTGGTGTGCCAAAATAGTTCCTTGTGACGCCCGCTGAGGGTGTCTGCAAAACCGCAAACCCCCTCCGGGCAATCTCTTTACCCGGACTTCACAAGAGGAGACCACAATGGATCTTTCTTTCATCGGTGACCAGCTCGGTAACTTCGCTACCTTCGCTGACGGCATCAAGAAGCTCTTCACCGGCTTCGCTGGCGTCTTCGACGCTATCTCCGACGCTGCTCAGCAGGGTGACTCCTTCGTTGTTAAGCCGAACACCTCCGCTCTCGAGGCTCTGTCCTCCAAGAAGTAAACTAGCTTCCCTTTAGGGCAGCACTAAACACACACTTTCAATCCCAAGGAGATTTCAAATGGGTACCCTTTCTTCCTCCGGCATCATCGGCCTCCTGCTCAACATTTTCTACAACCTGGGCGACATGGCTTCCGGCGCTTCCAAGCTGATCGGCCTGCTCTAAAAAGCACGCTGCTCACGCAGTACTAAGCGCTAACCCCGCTGACCCATTTGGGCAGCGGGGTTTCCCATTTCCGAAATTCGCCGTCGGACGGATGCCTAGGACTGGGCCGCCGGACTGAGTTCGGCCAGCGCGGTGGCGTGGTACGTTTTCGCAAATAAGCCCCCGAAACCAGGCGGTTTCATGAGCTTGCGTGCGAAAACGTACCAACGTGTACGCGCGGCGGGTACGGAACGATCATTTAAGCCCCCAGATCTCGCCCGACTTTTGGGGGCACTAATTGTTAGAAACGTACATTCTGGGCGGATGCTGCCGCCCATCGGGCATACGGGGGTAAATCACGCGGCTACAACTTCTTTTATCACGCCAGATGTCTGCTTCCTAGATAGAATTAAAGGTATGGCTGACATTAAAGACGACGAACTCCCCGAGATCGACCTTGCGCAGACCGACGGCTACGTCGTCGATGACTCTGATGAAGATGATCCCTCGCTGATCATGCCGGATGGCTCGCCTGTCGAGACTTGGCGCGAGAACTACCCGTACGAGGAGCGCATGACGCGCGATGAGTACGAATCCATCAAGCGCGCCCTGCAGATTGAGCTGCTGAAATGGCAGAACTGGACGAAGGAAACCGGCCAGCGCCACATTATCCTCTTCGAGGGCCGCGATGCCGCGGGTAAGGGCGGCACCATTAAGCGTTTCAACGAGCACCTCAACCCGCGTGGTGCGCGCACCGTGGCGCTGGAGAAGCCTTCCCCGCGCGAGTCCACGTCGTGGTACTTCCAGCGCTATATTCAGCACTTCCCGTCCGGTGGTGAAATCGTTTTCTTCGACCGCTCCTGGTACAACCGCTCCGGTGTGGAGCGCGTCATGGGCTTCTGCACAGAGTCCCAGCACGCAGAGTTCCTGCGCGAGGTGCCGATGCTGGAGAACATGATTCTCGGCTCTGGCATTTCGCTGACTAAGCTATGGTTCTCCGTGACTCGCAAGGAACAGCGCACTCGCTTCGCTATTCGCCAGATTGACCCCGTCCGTCAGTGGAAGCTTTCGCCCATGGACCTAGCGTCCTTGGATAAGTGGGATGATTACACCCGCGCCAAGGAGGAGCAGTTCCGCTACACCGATACGGAAGAGTCTCCGTGGATCACCATTAAATCCAACGACAAGAAGCGTGCCCGCATCAACGCGATGCGCTACGTGCTCTCCAAGTTTGAGTACACCAACAAGGACCACGAGCTCGTTGACCAGGTGGATGACAAGATTGTCAAGCGCGGTCGCGACCAGATCGGTGACTAATCACGGCACCCCGACCGCTCATTAGCGAGTCAGGCATAAAAGGAGGCGGCAGGTAAACCTGCCGCCTCCTTTATTTTTTTATCTATTTCTTCCAGGGCTCAATCGGGTTTCCCTGCCACTCGGAGTTGCCCGGGACTTGGTCGCCACGCATCACCAAGGAGCCGGGGCCAACCGTTGCCACGCTGCCGATGACCGAGGCCGGCAGCGCCACCGAATGCGAGCCCAAGGTGGCACCAGCCTTGATGGTGACGGTATCTAGGCTCATGACGCGGTCCTGGAAGAGGTGTGTTTGCACCACGGTGCCCGGGCCGACGGAAGCGCCTTCGCCCACAAAGCACAGGTCCGTCTCTGGGAACCAGTAGGAATCGATCCAGGCGCCGCGGCCAATCGTCACGCCCAGCGCGCGCAGGCCCTGGTTGATTTCGCCCATGCCATAGGTGTGAGTAAAGAACCACGGGGCGGCCACCGCCTCCACGAAGGTGTCCTGCAGCTCGTTGAGCCACACGAAGGCGGACCACAGAGGGTGGTCGCCAGCGGTCTGCGTGCCCACGCAGATCCACTTGACCGCCACGGTGATCGCCATCGCGATGGCGCCCGCCACCATGAGGATGAGGCCGCCGAGGGCCCAGGCGGTGGCGATGCCGAGGGCGTCGGCAAGAGCGTAGAGCGATGCCAACGTGCCCGCCAGCAACATGGCCGAGGTCATCGGAGCCAGCAGGCGCATGGTTTCAATCGCACCACGCGCGGCCTTGACCCCAAAGCCCGGGTTATAGGTGAGGGATTCGCCCTCCACACCGTCCACGTGGGCCTCCACGCGGCGCATGCGCTCCGGCGGGGAACCCCACCAGTTGGCACCGGACTTGGTCTTCTTCGGCGTCGAGGAGAGCACGGCAACCAGCGAGTTCTTCGATAGTTTGCGTCCGGGTCCGGTGATGCCAGAGTTGCCCACGAAGGAACGCTTGCCCACCTTGGTCTCACCCGTGAGCATCCACCCGCCACCGAGCTCATAGCCGCCGATCATGGTGTCATCCGCCAGGAACGCACCGTCCTTGACCTCGGTGAGCTTGGGAACCATGACGGCCGTGGAAATCTCCACGTCCTTGCCAATCGTCGCGCCCAAGGAACGCAGCCACGCCGGGGTGAGCTGCGAGGCATAGATGGGGAAGAGCTGCGTGCGTGCCTCGTCCATGAGGCGCTCGATGGCCCACAGACGCCAGCCCTTGGCGGAGCGCACCGGCGCCACACCGGGCTTGATACCCAGCGAGAGGATGCGCACGCCCAGCCAGGTTTGCAGCATGAAGGTGGCAAACGCCGCCAGGGCACCGAGCGGAGCGAAGAAGATAGAGCCGACGTAAGGGGAACCATCGGTCACCGCGATGAGGGCAACGACCACGGCAGCACCCACGGCCAGCGCCACGATGGGCTGGAGGGCCAGCAGGATAGAAGTAGCGCCGTAGATGGCTACCCACCACGGGCGGCGCTTCGGGGCATGCGACGGGAAGCGATGCTTGGAGCGGCCCACCTTCTTGGCAGGCGAGCCGGACCAGCGCTGGCCGTCCTTGATCTTCTTGCGCCCAGTGACGGTGGAGCCGGCCTCGACGTGGGCATCCTTGCCCACGACGGTGCCTGGAAGCAGCGTCGAGCGCGCGCCCACGCGAGCACCTTCCTTGACCTCAATGGCACCAACGTGCAGAACATCGCCGTCGAGCCAGTAGCCGGAGAGATCGACCTCGGGCTCAATCGCGGCGTGCTTGCCCAGGGTTAGCAGACCCGTTACAGGCGGCAGCGAGTGCAGGTCCACTCCGCGGCCCATCTTCACTCCCAGCGCGCGGGCATAGTTATTGACCCACGTGGCACCTGCAATTGAGCGCGAACCGGAGGCATCCGCCCAGCGTTCCGCTGCCCAAATACGCAGGTGTGTTGAGCCACCGCGCGGATAGTCGCCGGGTTTAATCCCGGCGGTGATAAGCCGCGCGCCGAAACCGCCGATGGGGATGCGGCCGATGGGGGTGACAAAGATGACGATAAGGAGGATGACCAGCCACCATGGCGTGGTCATGGCCCACTCCACGCCCAGCAGGTTCGCCAGGTTGGAGCCCAGCAGCAGCCAGGCCAGCCACGTCGTGGCGGCCAGCGTCATCACGGGGATCTGGATGAGTGTTTGCGCGAGGCGCGTGCCGACGCCGACGGGTTTTACCTCGCGCGCGGGCCCGGCGTCCTCGACGGACTCGGCACCGGCAAGCTGCTCCGCCAGGGAACCCAGGCGCGGGTGGTCGTAGAGATCGCGCACGGCCACGGTGGGGAAGCGCTCGCGGATGCGGCCGACCAAGGTCGCCGCGGCCAGCGAGGTGCCGCCGAGGGAGAAGAAATCAGCGTTGACGTCCTCCACGGAAACACCCAGGGTGTCCACCCACAGCTCCGCCAGCCACTGCTCGGTGGGGTTGAGGCCGTCTGCCTCGACGCCCACTCCCGGCAGCGGCCACGGCAGTGCCTTCTTATCCACCTTGCCGGAGGTGCGAATCGGTAGCTCCTCCATGACGCAGATGCGCGGGACGAGCGCTGCCGGCATGGACTCCGCCAGGCGGGCGTGCGCGGCCTCGTGGTCGAAGCCGGCATCCGAGTCATCCAGGGAGACATAGCCGACGAGCACGGACTCGCCGCCCGGTGTCTTCTGCACAGCCACGGCGGAGTTGTACACGTTCGGCAACGCGGCGACGTTAGCTTCCACCTCACCGAGCTCGATGCGGCGGCCACCAATCTTGACCTGGTCATCGACGCGGCCCACAAAATACAGGCCGTCCTCTTCCAGGCGCACGTGGTCACCGGTGCGGTAGGCGCGCTCCCAGCCCAGGGACTCCAGCGGCGCGTACTTCTCCGCATCCTTCACTGGGTCCAGGTAAGCAGCCAGGCCCACACCACCGATGACGAGTTCGCCTACCTCACCGATGTTTACGGGGACGCCGTGCTTGTCGACGACCACCAGGTCCCAGCCCTTCAGCGGCAGCCCAATCGACACGGGCTTGCCCGGCAGCATGCGCTGCGCGCAGGCCACGACCGTGGCTTCGGTGGGGCCGTAGGTATTCCACATCTCGCGGTCCTCGGTGGCCAGGCGGTCCGTGAGCTCCTGGGAGCAGGCTTCGCCGCCGACGATGAGGAGGCGGATGTTGTCCAGGGCCTCGGCGGGCCAGAGGCCGGCCAAGGTCGGCACAGTGGAGACCACCGTGATGTCGCGGCGGATCAGCCAGGGACCTAAGTCCATGCCGGAGCGCACCAGGGAGCGCGGGGCCGGGACCAAGCAGGCGCCGTGGCCCCAGGCCAGCCACATTTCCTCGCAGGAGGCATCGAAGGCTACGGAGAGGCCAGCCAGGACGCGGTCCTCCGGACCGAGCGGACCGTGCGGGCTATCCACCAAAAAGAGGGCAGCCTCGGCATCAACGAAGGCGGCCGCGGAGCGGTGGCTTACGGCCACGCCCTTGGGCTTACCCGTTGAGCCGGAAGTGAAGATGATCCACGCGGTGTCTTCGGGTCGCGGTTCCTCGAAGGGGACGCCATCTCCACCGCCATCCTTTTCGTCGAACGCGGGGCGCGCCATCCGCGCCCCGCCCTCCCGCAACATGCGGAAACCTTCGTCGGTGAACACACCATCGATATCGGCTTCGCCGAAGACCATCTCGGCGCGCTCATCGGGGTCGTCGGCATCGACGGGCACGTAGGCCGCGCCGGCGGCGAGCGTGGCCAGGATAGCCAGGTAGAGCTCGCGCTTGCCCGAGGTCATGCGGATGCCGATGCGGTCGCCGCGACGCACACCGCTGGCGTAGAGTTCGGTGGCCCATGCGGAGACGTCGGCAAGCAGTTCGGCGTAGGTGAGGATTTCACCGTCGTCGAGGGCCGCGGCCTCGGGGAAGTGCTCGGCTGTGGTCTTAACGATGTCCCAGAGGGTGCGCGCCGGTGCGGCCTCATCACCAAGGAGGTAGTGCTTGGGGACCTCGGGCATTACCGGGGTCTCGGGCTCGTCTGTGTGTAGGGCATGGCGGCCCCCTGTACTGGGAAGATTATCGGGTTCCGTCATTTAAGCATCACTGCTTTCTGCATCAGCCGGTGCGTCCGCTGCGATGATGGCGGTGGCCAGTTTGCGCAGGTGCTTGAGCTGCTTGTTGGTGGACGCGTCGAGGGCTTCGTCCTCGGCCTTCGCTACCAAAACGGTGAGCTCTTTGTGCGCCTTCACGCCTTTCTTGGTGGAAGCAATGATTTGGCGGCGGCGGTCCTTGGAGTCACGCTCACGCTTAACCCAATTGCGAGACTCCAGTGAATCCAGCAGGCGCACCATGTCGGAAGCGTCAATGGCCAAGGTTTCCGATAGTGCGGACTGGGAGGACGCGGCTTCCGCAACCAGGCAGGTGAGAACCCAGTACTCGCGCAGGGTGGTCTTCTGCGTTTGTAGTGCGGCCTCGACGCCTTCGCGGGTGCGGCGGCGGAGGCGCTCCAGCTGGAAGGAGGGGGACTCTAGGAGCGAGGTGGGAATCGATACGGAGTTAAAGGTAGGCATGCCGACGATACTACGCGCCTACCGTAGCAAACTTAAATCATGGGTTATGGCCCACTAGTTTGGGTAAACCATGGGGCGGCCTTGGGCCTTCCATGCGTCCGTGCCGCCGTCGACGTTGATGACGTCCCAGCCTTTCGCGTGCTCGAGGTACTGGCAGACCTGCATGCTGCGCCCGCCTGCATGGCAGATGACGTAGATATCGCGGTCCGGGTCAATCTCGTCGAGGCGCTCTACGAGGTGTCCCATCGGAATGTGCGTGGCGCCTTGGGCATGCTCAGTGTTCCACTCGTGGCCCTCGCGGACGTCGATGAGCTGGGCGTTTTCAGGTACTTCAGTGGGTTGTACGTTCTGCATGCGCACCAGCTTACGGGGTTTTCTTGCGGGACTGGTTGGGGCACTTTACTGTGAGGAGTACGGGGTGGGGTAATCAATCGGAGGGGGCTAAATGGAGGAGATTGTCGGCCGCGCAGGCGCAGCGGCAGCGGCCAAAGGTGAGGCGATCAAAATTACGCGGGGGCTGTACCTGCCGCGTGAACCAACGGCATACGAGCTAGCGCAGGTGCTCAGCCGGCATTGGCCAGACAGTGCGTTGGACGGATATTCCGCAGCGATGGTGCTTCTTGAGCGGAAACCTGGCTTTCCACTGCAGCTCATTCGCGAAAAAGGCTTAGAGGATACGCGCTTTTATGTCGGTCGCCGTGCCCGCCCAAAGGGGGTATTCCCCTATGACGGGATAAACGTCTGCAATCCACTGCAGGCGGTGGAGGCCATAGAAGAAACGCATGCGGTGAAGTTCCTGGAAACGTTCTTGTCTGGTAGGGACGCGGAAAAGCGGCTGAAGTTGCTCTCCATGGACTTTCGGCGGTTCCCGCAACACACTCGGCGAGTGTTAGAGAAAGCAGTCATCGGTGCGGATAGTGTGCCCGAGCGGGCCCTTACTCGTGCTCTGGAGCCCTTCTTTAAAGTGCTCAACAACGCGAAAATCGGTCCCTATCGGTGGGATCTCCTTTTAGAAGAGCACAAGATTGCCATCGAGGTCGACGGCTACGCTTATCACCGCGGGGAAAACCGCCGGCAGTTCGAGCTTGACCGCCAAAAGTTGAATGATGTGGTGCATCGCGGCTATACGCCCCTCCACTTCACCGCGACCACGATTGAGCATCATCTAGACAAGGTGGTGGAGCAGGTGCGCGGGGTGGCACAAGGGACGAAACGGTATCTGGACCCGCCGTGGATGTGGCACCGGTTCTTTGTGTGAGTGTGCGAGGGGGTTTGATGTCGTTCACGGTAAATAAGGCCGAAAAATCGCGAAAATTTGGGCCTTATTTACCGTGAACGTAGTCAAGATAACGTGCTCGAGGAGTGAAAACATACAGCTGCTACCCGTGTGGAGTACGGGGTCAAAACGGCAGCGGCCGGTTTAGCGGTGCGCGGAGAGGTACTCCAAGATTGCCTTGACGCGGCGGTTGTCTTCACTGGGATCTAAACGCAGCTTGGTGAAGATATTGGAGACGTGCTTGGCCACCGCGGCGGAAGACAGGACGAGCTCGGCGGCGATGTCCTTGTTGGACTTTCCGCGCGACATCAATTCGAGCACCTCGCGCTCGCGCGGGGTGAGTTCGCCCAGTCCGCTGCGCCCTGAGCTCATTAAAGCCTGCGCCACGGTGGGATCGATGACGGTACCGCCCTGGGCCACCACGTCCAGGCTGGAGAGGAAGTCCCGCACCTCGGAGACGCGGTCTTTCAAAAGGTAGCCGGTGCCAGCATCAGGGGAGTCGAAGAGCTCCACCGCGTATGCGGGGGCTACATACTGGGAGAGCACCATGACGGGTAAGCCCGGGTAGGCATTTCTCAAGTTCACGGCGGCTTTCAAACCGTCATCGCCCATGGCCGGTGGCATGCGCACGTCCGTGATGACGATATCCGGGAGCTCATCGCGCAGCTTGTCCACCACCGCCTCGAGCGCCGGCGCAGAATCCGCCTGACCCACAATCGAATGCCCGCGGCGCTCCAGAAGGCCGGCGAGGCCCTCACGCAGAATGGCGGAATCATCCGCCACCACGATTCTCAAACTCATTTCTTACACTCCTGACTGTCCGCGATCGAGAAGAAGAGGAATCGAGCACGCCAGCCTCGTGGGCCCGCCCGGGGGAGAGGACAGCGTCATCTCGCCACCGAAAGCGGCGAGGCGCTCGGCCATCCCCGCTAGGCCGTGACCTTGTACAACCTGCGCGCCGCCCGGCCCCTCATCCACCACGGTGATTTTTAAAGAGGCATCTGCGGTCACTAAAACGGAGACCGGCGCGCCGGGCGCGTGCTTGGCCGCATTCGTTAAAGCTTCCGTGCCGAAGAAGTAGCCGCAGGCCAGCACGGAGGCGGAGAGCTTTGGCAAAGGATGCGGGGCGAAGACGCTGACGTGGGGGCCGTGGGAAGAAGCAGCGTCGGCAAGCGCGGCGACCAAACCGTGGTCCTGCAGGACCTGCGGGTGGATGCCGTGCACCGTGGCGCGCAAGGACTTGAGGCCGCGGTCCACGTCCTGCTTGGCGGCGGTGAGAAGCTCAGCGAGGTCTGCGGGGGCGTCGAGAAGTGCCTCACCCAACTTCATGCTCGCGGCCACGAGGTATTGCTGCGCGCCGTCGTGCAGGTCGCGCTCGATGCGTGCGCGCTCCACCTCATAGGCATCCGCGATGGCGCGGCGCGAGGCCGTGAGCTGCGCAATCTTCTGTGCTTGCTGTTGCTCATGGTTGGCGGGCTGGGGCTTTCTTCGGAACACGGCTTTCAGCATAACGGGCGCTACTGATCACAGGGGTAGTGCTGGCACTACCTTAAAGAGCAACGCTAGGGCTGTTCTTTCTGCGGGCCCTTCACGGTGGAATGAGAGACATGGCACAGACACTTTCCCTGACAGACATCACCAAGGATTTTGGCGGCGGCCCGGTGCTCGCCGGAATCTCCCTCGACATCGCGCCGGGCGAGCTCGTGGCCGTCATGGGGCCGTCCGGCTCCGGCAAGTCCACGCTGCTGCACTGCATGTCCGGCGTGCTCACCCCCACGCACGGCAGCGTGCGCTACGGAGATGAGGAGCTCTCCGCGCTTGGCGACGGCCCCCGCTCCCGCCTCCGCCTGCGCAACTTCGGCTTCGTCTTCCAGGATGGTCAATTGCTGCCGGAGCTGAGCAACGTGGATAACGTGGCGCTGCCAGCCATGCTTAACGGTATGGGTCGGAGTGCTGCCCGCAAGCGCGCGATGGAGCTGCTGGACCAGCTGGGCCTGGGCGGCCTGGCGGATCGCCGCCCGGCGCAGGTGTCCGGTGGCCAGGCGCAGCGCGTGACTATCGCGCGTGCGCTGGTGGCCAATCCGGGCGTCGTCTTCGCCGACGAGCCCACCGGTGCGCTGGACCAATCCACGGGTCACGAGGTCATGCAGATGCTGACCACCATCGTGCGCCAGTCCGGGGCGAGCCTGGTCATGGTCACGCACGACCCGAAGGTGGCCGACTGGATGCAGCGCCGCGTGGAGATTCGCGATGGCATCATCCACGATGACCGCCGCCTCGAGGTGATCCGATGAACACCGCGACTTTAGTCTTTGACCTGCAGCGCGAATCCATTCGTGCGCGCTCCGGAACAGGAATTGTTTCCTTGCTGGCCATTGTGAGCCTGACCATTGGTTCCGCCATTGCCTTCCTCGTCGCGGGCGGTACGTGGATGTTTTGGCAACGCGCCCAGCACGTCGAGGAAGCCGCGCCCGCGCTCAAGGAGGCCTTCGGCAACGAGATGGAGGCCTTTCTTTATCCTTGGTTTGCCCTGGCCCTGCTGGCCTGCGCCTTCATTCTTCCGGCGCTGTTTAACCTCACAGCCCAAGCCGCCGTCCTCGGCGCCTCCGGCCGGGAGCAGCGCCTGGCCACCCTGCGTCTTCTGGGGTTGAGCTCCCGCCAGGTGGAGCGCATGGCCATCGTGGAGACGGGCCTGCAAGCCATCATCGGCATCGTGCTCGGTGGGCTGATCAGCCTGCTCATCGCGCCGGTCTTTACGCAGGTGGACTTCCAGATGCGTTCTATTGCTGTATCCGAGATTCTTCTCCCGTGGTGGGGTTATCTAGCCGTGGCCGGTGTGCTCTTTGTGTTGGCTATCGGTGCGGCACTCGTCGGCATGCAGCGCGTGCGCGTGAGCCCCCTGGGGGTGGCCAAGCGCCAGATGCCCGCGGCCTATCGCTGGTGGCGCGTCATCGTCTTCCTCATCATCGCGGGTATCGGTGGTGTGTTGCTCTCCGGAAAGGCGGGCCCGCCGACCGCCATGGTCATCGTGGTCATGTTTGGCATGGTGATGAGCATCAACCTCATTTCCCCTTTTATCTTGCAGCTCGGCGCACACATCATGTCTCTCTTTCCTGGCACCGCGCACTTCGTGGCCTGCCAGCGAGTGGCGGGCAATGCGCGCCCGGCATGGAAGCGGAGTGCGGCCATCGCGTTCTTCGGCTATTTGGCGGGCTTTCTCGTTGCCGCCCCCTTGGGCTCCGACGCCTTGGCTCTCGTGCTCAAGGAAGATCCCGGAATGAACGTGGTATTCAAAGACATCTCCACCGGTGTCTTATTAACCCTCATCTTCGGCTTCACGCTGACCACCATGTCCATCATTCTGGGGCAGGTCTCCGGCATCTTCGAAGACAAGGAACTCATCCGCTCCCTGGATCTCATGGGCGTGCCGCGCGGCTTCCAGTTCCGCTCCGGTGTCCTGACCATCATGGGGCCTGTGGTGGGATTGAGCTTCTTCGGCTTCCTTTTCGGCGGCGGGATCGCCTCGCTGATGTTCTTCTCCAGCGTCGAACAAAGCAATGTCGACGTTCTTGGCCGTCTGCTCATGGCCTTCGGATTCCTAGCCGTGGGCTGGCTGGTCACGCTGCTTGCCATTATCCTTGTTGAGCCCCTGCGCGGCTACGTGCTGCGAACCGGAGGGAGAAAAGAATGAAAACTGTACTGAAAATCTTCGGCGGACTTTTTCTCGTTGCCCTCATCGCCGTGGCTGCGGCCGTGTATTTCTTCGGCCCCTCTTACGGTGGGGCATTCTTCGGAAAACCCGTGTTTCTTTTTAATGCCAGCGAGAAGCGCATCAACACCGCGATGGTGGATACCGCAGCGCTCTCCGGAATCTATGGCGAAAGTGAGGAATTCCAGCGCGCACGCGAGGCCTTCAAGGAGGACCCCACGAACACCGAGCTCCTCGATGCCGCCATCAACGCCGCCGGCGGCAAGCACTCCAAGGTCTTTAGCACCGAAAAGGAAAAGGCCGCCGAAAGCACCGAGCCTTCGGTCGACTTCGAGGACGGCGTCCTGCGCGCGACCGTGCCCTCCATCGGCCGCCACGATGACGGCCAGGCCTATGCCGACACGCTTGCGCAGGGTCTGACCGCCCACCCGGAGGCCTGCGCTGCCGTGGTGGATCTGCGGGGCAATGACGGCGGCGACATGGGGCCGATGTATGCGGGCTTAAGCCCCCTGCTACCGGAAGGCACCGCGCTCTCCTTCGTCAGCCGAATGGGCACAACTGACGTGGTCATCGACGGAAACTCCGTGACCGGCGGAGGTACTGCAACCACCACAGCGGGCGGCAAGCTCGACGTTCCCGTCGCCGTGCTGACCGACGGTGAGACCGCCTCCTCCGCCGAAGCCACCCTCTTGGCCTTCCGCGGGCTGGACAACGTGCGGACCTTCGGTGAGCCGACTGCCGGCTACGCCTCTGCCAACGTGGTCCTGGATTATCCGGACGGCCGCTCGCTCATGCTCACCACGGCCAAGGACAAGGCGCGCACGGGCGAGGAATTCGCCGAGGACCCCATCGCTCCCGATGCCCCGGAATCCGAGCTCGACGGCTGGCTCGCGTCCCACTGTAGTTAGTTAGCTGCAGTGTTAGTAAGCCGCAGCGTTAGTCAGCCCAGTTCGTTGTCGGCACGTTGCGGCTGAACAGCTGCAACGCTAGCCTGCCCAACGCTCGCCTTCCCACCGCCAGTAGTGGTGCCACTTCCACGGCGGAGGCACGAACTCACCCCGCCCTTGTATGACCGCGAGCACCTGGTGCACAGCGACGTCGAGGTGGTGCTCAATCGTGGCGGCGGTGAAGTGGAGGGGCCGGTAGCCGCGTTGAATGGCGTCGTTAAGCTTCTGGCGGTCGATTTCGAAACGCTGCCGGTTCTCGCCTTTGTGATAGGCATAGCCGTCCACCTCGATGGCCACCTTGTACTCCTCTAGCACCAAGTCCCAGCGGTAGGACCCAACCCGCACGTTGTTGCGGACCTTGACGTGCGGCTCGAGGCCTCGGGTGAGGTCGCGCTCCGGCTTGCTATCCGCCCCGACGATGGCCTTCTCTAGGATTTCACGCGTGTGCTTGGGCAGGCGGCGAAAGTCCAGTTGTTCGGTCTCGATGCGCGAGCGTCCGTGCGGCCCGGCGAAGAAGGCTTCGATGAAGGCTACGGCATCCTCCTGCGCCATCGTCTCAATGCATTGCAGGGGACTACATACATTGACTCCGTTCATGCTGCCCAGCGCCTTGGGGCGCGCCCGCCGACTGCGAAAGTACGTGCTCGATGGGAGAGTGGAGTCGCGAATAAACTCGAGCGGGAATTGAAGGGGCTGTTCTAAGTACCGGCGAGCGGCGGAATAGCCGTCAAGCGCTAAGTCAGGCCATTCACGCGACATGATTTGTGCTAGCTGAAGCGGTGTTGGCTCCTTTGAGAGGTAAAAGCCATTCGCAATCTTGATGGCTCCCTTGCGCCGAGCCCCGCGGGAGACATCGCGTCCCCGATAAATCTCAATCAATGTTCCCCCCGGAACGAAAAAGGTACGTTTTCGCAAATAGTGGCGAAAAACTGGTAGGTTTTCAGCCCTTATTTACCAAAACGTACCTGACAGTGCTCTCGCTGGCACGCGGAAGCAGCGGCTTACTTGAAGCGAGCCTTCGCTTCCTCGAGGATCTTCTCTGCCTCAGCCTTGTCGCCCCAGCCGGAGCCAGTAACTTCCTTGTTCGGCTCCAGGTCCTTGTAGCGGGTGAAGAAGTGCTCGATCTCATCCTTGATGTGCTGTTCCACATCGTTGATGTCCTGGTAGCGCTCCCAGCGCGGGTCATCGACGACGGCGAGCAGCTTGTCGTCGCCACCGGCCTCGTCGGTCATCTTGAACACGCCGAGGACACGAGCCTCTACGACAACGCCGGGGAAGACCGGCTCCGGGAGGATGACCAGTGCGTCCAGCGGGTCGCCATCCTCACCCAGGGTGTGGTCGATGAAGCCGTAGTCAGCCGGGTAGGCCATCGGGGTGAACAGGTAGCGGTCGAGGTGGACCTTGCCGGTCTCGTGGTCGATCTCGTACTTGTTGCGGGAGCCCTTAGGGATCTCGATGGTTACTTCAACGCTCACGGCTGAATCCTCCATAACTATTAGGTTGGTATGTGCTCCGCTTAGTCTACCGCGCTAGTCTAAAGGGCGATGAAAGCTAAGCATGTCTGGTGGAGTACTGCGGCCCTCGTCACGGTGGTGCCGTGGCGGCGACGGCCGCCGTGGGCGTAGAAGTCCAGCGCACCTACGATCACCTGGACCACGGCCAGCCCTATAAGCAGGAAGAACCCACAACACTGGTCCAGCCCGTCGAGCCCGGCGATTTCGACGCCGCTGCGCTCAAAGCCAGGTTGGATGAGCTGGGCAAAGACAAGGCTCTAGCTACTTTCGGCGGGCAGGTCATCGACACCACCACCCACGAGGTGCTGTGGGAGCGCGAGCCCGCGAAGCCGCTGACCCCGGCCTCGGCCACCAAGGTCCTCACCCTCGCCGCAGCAACACTCGCTCTCGATGAGGAAGAGCGCCTCACCACCGAGGTGGTCGGAGGTGAGCACGAGGGCGAAGTTGTTATCAAGGCCGCCGGCGATGTCTGGCTGACGGACGAGCGCCTCGATGAGCTGGCGGAAGAGATCCAGCAGAAGATGGATACCGTCACGCGAGTCTCCATCGACACCTCCATCTGGGCCGGTCCCGACCAGGCACCAGGCTGGGACGATGACAATATCGATGGCGGCTATGTCGCTCCCATCCAGCCTGCCATGCTCTATGGCGGGCGCATTGGGGAAAAGACCGGCGACGTTCCGCGCTCCCACGAGCCTGCCCTCGATGTAGCCCGCGCGCTGGCCGCCCGCCTGGGCGCCGACAAAGCCGACTTAAGCTCAGCCCCCGAGAATTCCGAGGTCCTCGGCACCAGCGAGTCCGAGCCACTGGCCTTGCGAGCCCAGCAAGCAATAAAGGATTCAGACAACGTGATGGCGGAGGCCATTGCCCGCGAGCTGGCCGTCGGCCAGGGCACGGAAGCAAGCTTCGACGGCGCCACGATGGCCATCCTCGACGAGCTGCGTGGCGCCGGCATCGACGTCAACGGCGTCACCCTCAAGGACGGCTCCGGCCTCTCCCGCGATAACCGCATTCCCGCTGGGCTCCTCGCCCACATCGCGGACCAAGCCGTAGCCACCGACGAGCTTCGCCCGCTCTTGGGCTACCTCCCTCTTGCCGGTGGCGAAGGAACCCTCTATGAGCGCTATCACGATTCTTCTGCGCGCGGATTTGTTCGCGCCAAGACCGGCACCCTCACGGGAACTTCCGCGCTGACCGGTACCGCCCAGGGCCAGTCGGGCCGCGTCTACGCCTTCGCCTTCCTGGTCAACGACGGCGAAGTCACCTCCGCCCGTCAGGCCCAAGACGCCCTCGCCGCCGCACTTCATGACTTCTAAGAAACCTTTTTGGCCACGTAAAAGCCCCAACTTCTTGGCCTGCCGCGTCGCCGCCCGCGCTGTGGTGGGTGAGCAACCCCGCGCCATAGCAGTGGGTCTATCCGGCGGCGCCGATTCCTTGGCGCTGACCGCAGCACTCCTCGCGGAGGGGCACGAGGTGACAGCGCTGTGCGTCGACCACGGTCTGCAGGAAGGCTCGGCCGCGCAGGCGCGCCGAGCTGCTGAGCAGGCCCGCGCCTTGGGGGCGGGAGCG
Source organism: Corynebacterium sp. HMSC072D12 (assembly GCF_001813925.1). Lineage (NCBI taxonomy): Bacteria > Bacillati > Actinomycetota > Actinomycetes > Mycobacteriales > Corynebacteriaceae > Corynebacterium > Corynebacterium sp. HMSC072D12. The sequence continues at coordinate 75,672 of NZ_KV814416.1, read as the reverse complement.
GATGTGTTGCGGGTGGACGTCGCCAAGCAAGGCTCCGTCGAGGCCGAAGCCCGCGCCGCCCGGTACCGTGCCTTCGCGCCTTGGGCTGAGGTGGCGGTGGCGCATACCGCCGATGACCAGGCTGAAACCCTGCTGCTCAGCGCCCTCCGCGGGAGGGCGGCGGGCATGCGCGAGCGCTCCGCGGTGGAAGGTGTACGCATCCTGCGGCCCCTACTGAGCGTGCGCCGCGCCCAGACCGAGGCCGCCTGCGCGGAGCTGGGGCTGGAGGTCTGGCAGGACCCCCAGAACCAGGACCTGGCCTTCCGCCGCGTAGCACTGCGCCGCGAGATCCTCCCGCGACTGCAGGAGATCGTGGGTGGAGACCCCGTCCCGGCCTTAGCCCAGGCAGCCCACGACGCCGCGCTTGACGACGCCCTCCTCAGCACCCACCCCACCACCGACTGCACCGAGCTGGCCGTTCTTCCAGAACCGAAGCGCCGCCGGGCGATCGCCGCGTGGCTGCGCGAAGAAGGAACGGAGGTTACGCGCGAGGCGGTGCGCGGCATCGATGCCCTGTGCACGCGCTGGCATGGACAAGGCCCCGTCGCCGTCCGCAGCGAAAAGAAAGGTACAAGGTTGGAAGTCGCACGCGTTGGTGGCAAACTGTCACTATTGCCTCGGTCAGCAAAGGAGCGCTCACGTGCACGACACCCATGAATCAGCCGTCCCCGCCCACCCCTACGGAGAGGACATCAAAAACGTTCTCATCGCCGAAGACGATCTTCAGGCGCGCATCCAGGAGATGGCGGACCGCGTTGCCGAGAAATACCGCAACACCGACGAGGACCTCATCTTGGTCTGCGTGCTCAAAGGCGCGGTCTTCTTCCTGACAGACTTCGCCCGCAAGCTCAGCATCCCCTCCCAGCTGGAGTTCATGGCGGTCTCGTCCTACGGTAACTCGGCTTCCTCCTCGGGAGTGGTGCGGATTCTAAAAGATCTGGACCGCGATATCGAGGGCCGCGATGTGCTCATCGTGGAGGACATCATCGACTCCGGCCTGACCTTGTCCTGGCTCATCCGCAACCTGCAGGGTCGCCAGCCGCGTTCCCTGGAAGTGGTCACGCTGCTGCGCAAGCCCGAAGTAGTCAAGGCGGAGCTGGATCTCTTCGACGTCGGCTTTGATATCCCTAACGAGTTCGTCGTGGGTTATGGCCTGGATTTCGCGGAGCGCTATCGCGATCTTCCTTTCGTGGGCACGCTGGACCCCGCGGTCTACAGCAACGACTAGTCTTTTCTTGTCCTCTCACCATGAGGCCTCGAATTCGCAAGGTAATTAATGAAAAATAAGAACATCATTCGCTATGGCTCGATCGCGGGCCTGGTTCTCATTCTGCTGTACGCCTTTACGTTCTTTAGCAACGATGCCCGCAGCTTCAAGCAGGTTGACACCTCGGTGGCCATGCAGCAGCTGGCGGATCAGAACGTTGAGGAAGCGCAGATCGATGACCGCGAGCAGCAGCTGCGCCTCAAGCTCAAGGAACCAGTAACGGTCGAAGAGCAGGAGGGCATCGAGGAGGTCATTGCCAAGTACCCGGCACGCGCCTCCGAGCAGGTCTTCAACGCGGTGAAGGATTCTGGTGCGGATAAGTACCAGACCAAGGTCACACAGGATTCCTTCATTGGCTCCATGATCAGCTTCCTGCTGCCGATGCTGATTCTCTTCGCGCTGCTGTTCTGGATGATGACCCGCATGCAGCAGGGCGCGGGCGGCATGTTCGGCATTGGTGGTTCCAAGGCGAAGGAGCTGACCAAGGACATGCCTACCAACACCTTCGCGGATGTGGCCGGCGCGGATGAAGCTGTGGATGAGCTGCAGGAAATCAAGGACTTCCTGGATGATCCGGAGCGCTACCATGAGCTGGGCGCAAAGATCCCGCGCGGCGTGCTGCTTTATGGCCCGCCGGGTACCGGTAAGACCCTTCTGGCCCGCGCGGTCGCGGGCGAGGCTGGCGTGCCTTTCTATTCCATTTCCGGCTCCGACTTCGTGGAGATGTTCGTCGGCGTGGGTGCCTCCCGCGTGCGTGACCTGTTCAAGCAGGCTAAGCAGAACAGCCCGTGCATCATCTTCGTCGATGAGATTGACGCTGTGGGTCGCCAGCGTGGTTCCGGCACCGGCGGTGGCCATGATGAGCGCGAGCAGACGCTGAACCAGCTGCTCGTGGAGATGGATGGCTTCGGCGACCGCGAAGGCGTCATCCTCATCGCCGCGACCAACCGCCCCGACATTCTGGACCCGGCGCTTCTGCGCCCGGGACGCTTCGACCGCCAGATCCCGGTGACCAACCCGGACCTGGCCGGCCGCGAGCAAATCCTGCGCGTGCACGCCAAGGACAAGCCGCTGGCTAAGGAAGTGGATGTGGCGCAGCTGGCCAAGCGCACCGCCGGTATGTCCGGCGCGGACCTAGCCAACGTGCTCAACGAGGCCGCCCTGCTCACCGCCCGCATCGGCGGCAACGTCATTACCTATGACGCGCTGGAGGAGGCCACCGACCGCGTCGTCGGCGGCCCGCGCCGCCAGGGCAAGATCATTTCCGAACATGAGAAGAAGGTCACCGCCTACCACGAGGGCGGCCACACCCTGTCCGCGTGGGCGCTGAAGGATATCGAGCGCGTCTACAAGGTGACCATCTTGGCCCGCGGCCGCACCGGCGGCCATGCCATGACCGCGCAGGAAGACGATAAGGGCATGTACACCCGCGATGAGTTGTTCTCACGCCTCGTCTTTGCCATGGGCGGGCGCGCCGCGGAAGAGCTCGTGTTCGGAGCACCCACCACCGGCGCTTCTTCGGATATTGAGCACGCCACCAAGATTGCGCGTTCCATGATCACGGAGTATGGCTTCAGCCCGGATTTGGGAACCGTCAAGTACGGCAAGGAGCAGGGCGATCCCTTCGCCTATGCCGCCGGCGGCGGTGGCTCCATCGACTATTCGGATGCCGTGGCCGCCAAGATTGATGAGCAGATGGCCTACCTGCTGGACCGCGCGCACCAGCAGGCCTATGACATCCTTTCCGAGCACCGCGACTACCTGGATAAGCTCGCCGAGATGCTCTTGGAGAAGGAAACCCTGCGCCGCCCGGACCTCGAGGGCATCTTCGAAGGCATTGAGCCGCGCGAGGCTTTCGACGTCTTCCCGAACGAGGACGCCCGCTTCCCGCGCCAGGCTGGCCGCGAGCCGGTGAAGACCCCGGTCGAGCTGGCCCAGGAGCGCGGCGAGGAGCTGCCGAAGCGCATGACGCTTCTCGACGCCTCCCGTGCCGCCCGCGCGCGCCGCCACGCGGAGCTCGAGCGCGCGAAGGAAAACGGCGGGGAGCCCGATGGCGCCGCCGAGACATCGGCGGCGCCGGTCGAGGAGATCGGCTTCAGCTTTGGCCAGCACGCAGGCGACTTTGTGGATCCGGAGAAGGGCAATACCTTCTTCGGCGAGTCCGATATCACCGAGCCCACCGGCCGCCAGCTCAGCGCAGACGAGGCCGCCAGCGATGGGGCGCAAGAGGAGACCGTGGCCCCAGAACAGGCCGGCCCTAGCCACGAGGACACCCAAGAGATTCCGCGTGTGCCGAATGCCGCTGCACCGCAGCCGGAAGCCCAGCCGCAACCGCGCGAACCGGAACGCCGCGGCCGCCATGCCAAGCCGGAGGATCACTCCTGGGGAGCACCCGGCTGGGGAGAGAACGAATACCGCAACAACCCATACAAGGATGGCGACACCAATGAGCGATAACATCCCGGCGCAACACGACTTCGATCACGAGCGCGCCGAAGCAGCCATCCGCGAGCTTCTCATCGCAGTGGGCGAGGACCCCGACCGCGAGGGCCTGCGCGAGACCCCGGCCCGCGTGGCCCGCGCCTATGCCGAGGTCTTCGCAGGACTCCACCAGGATCCGACTGAGGTCCTGCACAAGACCTTTGCCGAGGAGCACCAAGAGCTTGTCCTGGTGCGTGATATTCCCATCTACTCCACGTGCGAGCATCACCTCGTGCCCTTCTATGGCACGGCGCACATCGGCTACATCCCCGGTCCCGACGGCCACGTCACTGGACTGTCCAAGCTGGCTCGCCTGGCGGACATGTACGCCAAGCGCCCGCAGGTGCAGGAGCGCCTCACGAGCCAGATCGCCGATGCACTGGTGGAGGTCCTCCACGCGCAGTCCGTCATCGTCGTCATTGAGTGCGAGCACCTGTGCATGGCCATGCGCGGCATCCGCAAGCCGGGGGCGACCACGACAACCTCCGCGGTGCGCGGTGGTTTCAAGAAGAATGCGGCCTCCCGCGCGGAGGTCATGAGCCTGATTAGGAGCTAGCAGCAATGGCAGTCAGCGATCTCACTGTTCCCGGCCGCACGCTGGTCATGGGCATCGTCAACGTCACGGAGGATTCCTTCTCCGATGGCGGGCGCTGGATCAACATCGACGATGCGCTCAACCACGCCCGCCACCTCGTGGAATCCGGCGCGGACATGATCGATGTCGGCGGCGAGTCGACCCGCCCGGGCGCAGTGCGCGTGGCTGCCGAGGAGGAAGAGAGCCGCGTCGTGCCCGTCATCAAGGCGCTGCACGAGGAGGGGATTAAGACCTCCGTGGATACGATGCGGGCCTCGGTTGCCAAAGCCGCTGCGGAGGCCGGCGTCGACATGATCAATGACGTCTCCGGTGGTGCCGCCGACCCAGACATGTACCGCACCATGGCCGAGACCGGCCTGCCGGTGTGCCTCATGCACTGGCGCACCGTCCAATTCGGCAGCGCGGCCGGAGTGGCCGACCACGGCGGGGATGTGGTGCGCGATGTCCACGAGTCCCTGGCGAAGCTCGCCGATAGCGCCCTGCAAGCAGGTGTCAGCCACGACAATATCGTCGTGGATCCGGGCCTGGGCTTTGCCAAGTCCCCACAAGATAACTGGGCGTTGCTCAAGGCCCTGCCGGAGTTCCTCCAGGGCGAATTCCCGCTGTTGGTGGGAGCCTCCCGCAAGCGCTTCCTCGCCGCTATCCGGGAGGACCGCGGTGCCGAGTCCAGCCCGCTGCTCGCGGACCCGGCCACCGCCGCCGTGACCGCCATCTCCGCGCAGATGGGCGCGTGGGGCGTGCGCGTGCACGAGGTGGATGTCTCGCGCGATGCCGTGGACGTTGCCGCGGCGTGGAACGCGGGCGCGGCCTACACCGGTGGCGCGCATGCCACCGGCAGCTACGCCAACGGCGCGGACGGCGGCACAGTGGTGTCCACTTCTTTGGGAAAGGCATAAAACATGGCGGATCGCATCGAGCTCACCGGCCTGGAGTGCTTTGGCTACCACGGAGTCTTCGAGGAAGAGAAGAAGACAGGACAGCCCTTCATCGTGGATGTCACCTGCTGGTTGGACACCGCGGGCATCGAGGATGACCTGTCCCGCACGGTGAATTACGCCGAGCTTGCTGACGTCACCGCAGACATCGTCGAAGGCCCCTCCCGGGACCTCATCGAGACGGTGGCTGAGGAGGTCGCTGAGACCGCCATGCAGCGTTTTGAGATTCTCCACGCCATCGAGGTGACCATCCACAAGCCGAAGGCGCCCATCCCGCGCACCTTCGCGGACGTGGCCGTCGTAGCACGCCGCTCCCGGAAGAGGATGGCAGGCTAATGCGCGCCGTGCTGTCCATCGGCTCCAACATGGAGGATCGCCGCGCGCTGCTGCAGACCGTCTTTGATGAGTTTGCCGATGAGACCATCGCCGCCTCTCCGGTCTATGCCACCCCGCCGTGGGGCGTGACTGACCAGGATGAGTTTCTCAACGCGGTGCTCATCGTGGACGTGGACTGCACCCCGCTGGAGCTGCTGCGCCGCGGCCAGAAGTTGGAGGAGGCCGCTGAGCGTGTGCGCGTGCGGCACTGGGGCCCGCGCACCTTGGACGTGGACATCGTACAGATAGACGGCGTGACCTCCGAAGATCCGGAACTTACTCTGCCGCACCCTTATGCCCACGAGCGCGCCTTTGTGCTCGTGCCGTGGCTGGCCGCGGATGAGCACGCGCAGCTTAACGGCACCCTGGTGCGCGAACTCATCGCCGACCTCGATGAGGACGAGGTCGCGGCGGTGAAGGAACTGGGGGAGTAATGACGAGGACGTCGATCGGCGCGCTCATCGGCACAGCCCTCTTCGTGGCCGCAGCGGCCGCCATCCTCACCACCCGCTTTTATGGCTCCATGCTGGCCATCCCGGCAACGGTGTCGATTTCCCTGTGGGCCATGGCGCTGGTGTGCGTGCTGTTGACCCTTAAAGTCCGCGGCGCCAAGGAGGACGAGCACGGCATCGGCCTGGACAACTCGCAGCTCAATCCCATGACCATCGCGCAATTCTTGCTGGTCGGCAAAGCCTCGGCGTGGACGGGTGCCATCGTGGGCGGGGCCTATGCAGGCATGGCAGTTTACGTGGTGCCTCGTGCGGGTGAGCTCGTCGCGGCGGCTGGTGACCTGGCTGGGGTGGTGACCTCTGCGCTGGGTGGTGCTGCGATGTGTGTCGCCGGAGTGGTGCTGGAGCGACACTGCGAGGTGCCACCTCCAACTGATGGGGCACAAGCGGTAAGTTAGTGGGCATGACGAGCCCGCATCACGCCCCTGAGCCCCAGCACGAGTCGGCCCCGGACGATTATCCGACGGCCCAATTTTCTGCGCAGCCGGACTCTCAGCCACCAACGCCGGCGGAGTCTTCTGAGACCGGTTCGAAGACGGATGCGGGTTCCATCGGGCTTATCGTCTTGGTCATCCTCGCGGTGATTGCCAGCCTGGTCATGCTGATTTCGGGTTCGGCGAATGCGCTGAAGATCGCCTTGCTCGCCTCCCTGTGGGCTGCGGTGCTGGGCTTCTTCCTGGTTGTGCGCTACCGCCGCCAGGCCCATGAGGCCAAGGAGCTTCTGGCAGTAGAGCGCGCCCATGCTGCATCCACTTTGACCGCTTCCGGCGCTTCCACTACGGACAACAGTCAGGTCCTGGCGGAGATCCGCTCTGAGCTAGAAGCCATCCGCGCCCAAATCGAGGAGATCTCCGGGCGCGAGTGGGTCTACGAGCCCGCCGCCCTGTATGCGGAGGCTCGCCGCATCCAGGAGCTGGAGCGCAAGGCCGGCGGCGCAGGAGTGGATGAGCGCGGCGATGCACCCAACGTGAACTTCACCCAGAAGTCCGGTGGCGCGCCGTCTGCCGACGCCGTGGCAGGCCGCCTCGGTTCGCAGCCAACCCACCCGGTGAGCAATCCGCTGGATAATCTGCTGGCGGATAATGCTCGTGGCAACGCCCAGCAGCCTGCTGCGAAACCCGCCGAGCAGCCCGCAGATCAGCAGGGCACCCGCCCAGCACCATCTCCCTTCGGTGCACCACAGCCGTCGCAGAACCGTGCCCCGGCGTTTCGCCCCATGGGTGAACCACAGCAGAAGCCGCAGGCGCCGCAGCCGCAGCCCCAGCCGAAGGCCGAAAAGCCGCAGGTAAAGGCAGAGAAGCAGCAGGCGCGCACCGAGCAGAAGCCGCAGCAGCAGAAGCCTCAGACTCAGTCGCAGCCGAAGGCGCCGGAGTTTAAGACCGATAGCTTCCAGGCCGTGCAGTGGAACCAGGGTGCTGCGGGCGCGCAGCACGTCAAGGAGGATACTGGCCCCGCACAGCCGCACCACCGCCATCGCAAGCCGGAGTCAGACAGCGCACAGCCCAGCACCCGTGGCCGTCGCCGCAGCGATGAACACCGTGAGGGCGCGGTCTCCGTGGCGGAGCTCATGGCGCGTAGCAAGCGCCGGAAAGAACAGCAGAACAAGGACGTGAAGAAGTAGATGTCTGCTCCGCGCATGCGTGTGGCAGTGTGGGGTGATTCCCGAGCCGGCATTAACTTCGCCCTCCGTCTGGAGATGGCTGGCCACACCATTGAGAAGCTTGAGGACCCCGCCCAGCTGGACCGCTTCGATGCGCTGATTCTCGCCGCGACGGCGAGGGAGCTGGAGGGGGCAGTGGGGGACGTCGAAAAGCACGTGCGCCCCAAGCAAATCGTCATCCACACCTCATTGCTGGCTGGGGTGGAAGCCCTTGATGAGCTGGAAACGCGCGGGTGTCTGACGATTGCCGCAGCTCCCCTGGGTGACTCCTACGCGGTGGGCACTCTCGATGAGGTGGCGGACACCGTCATTGGGTTGCTGCTCTCAGAGATTCACCAAACTGCAGAAACGGTGCCTGAGGCACAACGTGCCGAGCGAGCCGCGCGGTTGTACTACGCGGAGATGCTCGGTGAACTCAGCGCGTGGGCGGCGCTTAAGGCGGGGATTATCGAAGATTTTATGGGCAGTTCCTTCGACCTTGACGCTGATGACATCATCGATGCTTACCCCGCCGCCGTGGAGCTGGGAATGGCGCGCAACTACCGCGACGTCGCCCGCATGGTGGGTGAGAAGAAGAACATGGAAGAACTGGAACTGTGGGCAGTAAGAAAGGAAGCGCCGTGGCCGAGCAACTCCTAGTGGAGGACATCAAGCGCATCCGCATGGTGGGCAGCGCCTACCGCAAGACCGGCAAGCGCGTAGTGCTGGTGCCACTCGGCCGCGATATTCACGCCGGGCACCTGGCACTCGTGCAGGCAGCACAACGCGTGCGCGGTGGCATCGTGGTCGTGGCAGTGGACCCGGAGACGGACATCTCTTCCCTCGACGGGGTTGATGTGGTGTGGCGCTACGACCAGCAGAGTCAGCGCACGCGGGTCCTCGCGCCCGACCACGGCATGGAGGACGTCAGCGCGGAGCTGACCCGCATAGTGGCGCTGACCTGTGCTTTGGGGCCCAGTGATGTTTTCATGGGGGAGAAGGACTACGAGGTGCTCGTAGCCACCCAGCAGGCATTTACGGACCTCCACATCGGGGCGCGTGTACAGGGCGTTCCTTCGGTGCGCATGCCGGACGGAGTGGTGATGAGCCTGCGCAATGCTGACGTCGCACCCGAAGCACGCGAGCAAGCCAGCGCCTTGTCAGCGGCACTCACCGCCGGTGCGTATGCGGCGGAGTCCGGGGCCGAGGAAGTCGTCCGTGTGGCACGTGAGGTGCTCACTGCCGCGGGCGTCGAGCCGGAATACGTGGAGCTGCGCGGGCGCGACCTTGGGGAGCCACCCGCAGAGGGCGATGCCCGCCTCTTTCTCGCCGCCACCATCGGCGGCGTGCGGCTCATCGATAACGCGGGCGTGCCGTTGGGAATTGGCTTCCGAAATTTAGAACAGCGCGGATAAAAGTCTGTGGCGCAGGTCTCCACCGGTTAGGTTGGAGACATGAAGATTGGAATTCTGGGAGCCGGCGCCATCGGCGGATACTTTGGCGGAAAACTGAAAGCAGCGGGTCACGACGTCGCCTTCGTCGCCCGTGGCGAGACCTTGCGGGTGCTGGGGGAGACGGGCGTGACGCTGATCGACGCCCACGCAGAACCCACCACGACCGAGGTTATTAAGGTCCCGGCTGCGCAATCCTTTACTGAGGTCAAGGAGGTCTTGGGTGGGCTGGACGTGGCGATTATCGCGTCGAAGGCGCTGCCGGGCAATGAGACCTTTGGCAGCGCGGAGGACCGCGAGGCCTTGCAGGGCGTTCCAGTGGTGACCACGCACAACTCGGTCGAGATTCCGTACCTTGCGGCCGAGGAATTCGGGGAGGAAAACATCCTTGCTGGGGTTGCCCGTGTTTATGCCACGCGTCTGGGCCCGGCGCAGATCAAGCGCAATCCGGGGCCTTTGGCTTTGGCTTTTGGTCCGTTGAGTGCTGATGCGCCGGAGTCACTGCGCCGTACAGGTGAGGATCTGGCGGCCGCGCTGAAAGAGGCGGGTGCCTCCAGCAAGTTCCACGACGCAGCGCTTGTCGACGTCTGGTCGAAAGCCATGTTCGTTACCCCTACCGGCACTCTGGGCGCCTTGGTGGATAAACCGATTGGCTACCTTTGCCAGGAAATCCCCGGCCAGCTTGAGGCCTTCATGCGGGAAGTCGAGTCTGTTGGACGTGCACTTGGCGTGGACCTGCCTGACAATGTGGTCGAGCAAACCATGGAGTTTGCCCGCCAGCAGCACCCGGATAACACGTCCTCCATGCAGCGCGACATCAAAGAAGGTCTACCAAACGAACTTGACGCCCAGGTCGGAGCTATCCGACGCATGGGCGCCAAGGCTGGGGTTGCAACCCCGTTGTGGGATTTTGCGCAGGAGGTGCTGGAGGCGCAGCTGCGCACCGCCTAAGAGTGCGCACTACGCAACGTCGGTGCCTTATTCGGTACCGATCTTGCCGTCCTTCTTCCACACCACGACCACGGCCGGGCGCGGGGTGGACTTGCCGCCGTCAGGCCAGTGGGAGGTGGCGTTCTCAAAAGTGGCGTCGTCAGCCTCGCCCGGGTGCTGGACGTTGACCATGACGCGGTCATCGTCGACGATCGGCCCACAGGTCTCCGCACCCGCCGGGACGGTGAGGAAGCACTTGAGCTCACCGCGGGTTTCGCCCTCGGTGGTCACGGCATAAAGGCCATCGTTGGAGTCCAGTGCGTTGCCGTCGGTAGAGATCCACAGGTTGCCGTGGTTGTCGAAGGCCAGGTTATCCGGGCAGGAAATCGGAGAGACCTTCTCCTTATCGAAGCCACCGAAGTAGGTGCTGGCCTCACGCGGATCACCACAGACCAGGAACAGGTTCCAGGTGAACTTCTCACCGGCGTGGTCATCCTCGAGCTCCATGACCAGGCCGTTCTTGTTCTCCTTGACCGGAGCCCATTCCTTGACGTCTTCCTTGTTCTTCTTGGCGTTTTCGCCAGTGGCGCCACGGTACTTGTTGTTGGTCAGCGCGATGTAGACCTTCTCGGTCTCCGGGTGAACCTCAACGTCCTCTGGGCGGTCCATCTTGGTCGCGCCCACCTTATCGGCGGCCTCACGAGTAAAGATGGCGACTTCCTCGGCGGACATGCCGTCCACGTGGGACTCGAACTTGTTGTTCTCCGTATCGGAGGTCAGCAGCTTGACCCACTCGCCGCTGCCGTCGAAAGCACCGTCCTCCGGCAGGACACCGGAGCCGTCGATTTCCTTCTCCGGGGAGTTGCCTTCCATCTTGGCCACGTACAGGGTGCCGTGGTCCAGGATGGTCATGTTGTGCTCCAGGTCGCCTTCCTTGTACTTCTTGGAGGAGACGAACTTGTAGACGTACTCGAAGCGGGAGTCATCGCCGGAGTAGCAGACCACGGTGCCATCCTTGGTGATGTGGATGTTGCCAGCCTCGTGCTTGTAGCGGCCCACAGCGGTGTGCTTGACCGGGGTGGAGTTCGGATCTAGCGGGTTGATCTCCACGAGCCAGCCAAAGCGGTTTGGCTCGTTCGGCTCCTTGGTTACATCGAAGCGGTCATCGTACTTCTCCCACTTACGGTCGGACGGGCCCTCCTTGATGCCGAAGCGCTTGAGAGACTCAGCGGCCTTGTCGTCCTTGACGTCACCGCCTGCGAAGTACTGGTCGAAGTTCTCTTCGCCGGAGAGCATGGTGTTCCACGGGGTCACGCCACCGGAGCAGTTGTTGAGGGTACCCAGGACCTTCTCACCCTTCGGATCGGCGGAGGTCTTCACCAGGTCGGTGCCTTTAGCCGGACCAACCAGGGTGAACGGGGTGGTGGCGGTGATGCGGCGGTTGAGCGGGCCGAATTCGCGCTTGAGTTCGCCGGAGCCCTTCACCTTGGAAACCTCGAGGATGGTGTGGCCGTGGCCGGCCCAGCCGATCTTTACCTGCTCCTCGGTGGGGTTCTCCGGGTCGTAGTCCGGGAACATCATCGGCTCGGTGGTGTACTCATGCGAGCACATGTAGATCATGCGGTTCTTGTCATCCGGGTGCTCGATGAGGCCGGCGAAGTCATTGTTGAAGCCGAACTGCTTCTCCGCATCCGCGGCGGTCTGGTTGTTGACGTCGAATTCCGGTGCGCCCTCGATGACCGGGTCACCCCAGGCAATCAGAACGGACTGCTCATAGCCCTTCGGGATGACGACCTCATCCTTGGTATTGGCCTCTACGGCTTCAAAGTGCATGCCCTCGGCGGAGGTGAGCTCGATGTCAGAGCCCTTGACCTCGCTGGTCTTGTCGGAGGAGCCGCCGCCAGCTGCAGCATCCTTTTCGTCTGGTGCGGCACACGCAGCCAGGGCGGAGGAACCACCAACGGCGACGACGGCCAAGCCACCGGCACGCAAGGCGGTACGGCGGGAGAACTGGTCGCCGAAGTAAGGGTTATCGGAGGTGTTCTCGCATTCGCCGAAACAGGCATTACCGCACTTGTAGGTGCAGGTAAGAGAAGAACGAGACGAGGTGAACATGTTAGCCAAGAGATTACGGCCGTTGAGTGCCATGAAAGTTATGCTCCAAAAATCGAAAATCGTTGGTTGCGCAAGGGGATGTCGCAACGAAGTGTCGCAACGGACGTCATGAGTTAATACGGTTGAGATGACCGCGCGGTTGATCCTGTCTAACCGCTAGATGAACACTCTGTGAACCGGGATCGCGCCAGCGTATAGGGATCGACTACCCTAGACAACCGTGAGCGAGAAGAAGAATACTGAAGTTACTGACGTCCCCGAGCAGCTGCGCATTCGCCGCGAGAAGCGCGCCCGACTGTTGGAGTCCGGCACCGAGCCCTATCCGGTGACCGTAGACCGCACGATCTCCTTGCAGGATCTCCGCCAGCAGTTCCAGGTCGTTGCCGAGGGCGAAGAGCCGGCCGCGGAAGAGGGCGTCACCTACCTCAGCGCGGGTGAGGAGACTGACGTCGAGGTAGCCATCGCCGGCCGCCTTATCTTCATGCGCAATACCGGCAAGCTTTGCTTTGCCACCTTGCAAGATGGCGATGGCACCCAAGTGCAGGCCATGCTGTCGCTGGCAGAGGTAGGGGAGGAGCGCCTCGCCGCGTGGAAGTCTGACGTTGACCTGGGTGATTTCATCTCCGTGCGGGGTCGCGTCATTTCCTCGCGCCGTGGCGAGCTCTCCGTTATGGCCTCCACGTGGACCATGGCGGCGAAGTCCCTGCGCCCGCTTCCGGTTTCCTTCGCGGACATGAACGAGGAAACTCGCGTGCGCCAGCGCTACAACGACCTCATCGTGCGCGAGGAGGCCCGCAAGAATGCCATGACCCGCGTGAAGGTCATGCGTGCGCTGCGCAACTACCTGGAAGATGAGGGCTTCGTGGAGATCGAAACCCCGATGTTGCAGACCCTCCACGGTGGTGCGGCGGCCCGCCCGTTCGTGACCCACTCCAATGCCCTGGACATTGACCTCTACCTGCGCATCGCTCCGGAGCTCTTCCTGAAGCGCGCTGTGGTCGGCGGCATCGACCGCGTCTTTGAGATCAACCGCAACTTCCGTAACGAGGGCGTTGACCGCTCCCACTCCCCGGAGTTTGCCATGCTGGAGACCTACGAGGCGTGGGGTGACTACAACGACTGTGCCCGCACTATCCGCGAGTCCATCCAGTCTGTGGCCCGCGCGGTCTTCGGTTCCACCACCGTCACCTTGGCTGATGGTACTGAGTATGACTTCGGTGGCGAAGAGTGGCCGGAGATTGAAATGTACCCCTCCCTCAACGAGGCTCTGCAGCGCAAGTTCCCCGGCCAGCCGGAGGTCACCATCGACTCCACCGTCGAGGAGCTCAAGGCGATTGCTGACGTCATCGGGCTCGACGTTCCGAAGAACGGCGGCTGGGGCCACGGCAAGTTGGTGGAGGAGATTTGGGAGGTGCTCTGCGAGGACCAGCTTGAGGGCCCAATTTTTGTGAAGAACTTCCCGGTTGAGACCTCCCCGCTGACCCGTCAGCACCGCTCGCAGCCGGGCGTGACGGAGAAGTGGGACCTTTATGTGCGCGGCTTCGAGCTGGCCACGGGTTACTCTGAGCTGGTGGATCCCGTAATCCAGCGCGAGCGTTTTGAGGACCAGGCCCGCTTGGCTGCTGGCGGCGATGAAGAAGCCATGGTTTTGGATGAGGACTTCCTCGCCGCCATGGAGCAGGGCATGCCGCCGACAGCGGGCGCTGGTATGGGCATGGACCGCCTGCTTATGGCTCTGACCGGCCTGGGGATCCGTGAGACGGTACTCTTCCCCATCGTGAAACCTGAGCACTAGTCTCCGCGCTAGCTTTCCTCCTCAACGCACAAGCCACCGGCCCCGCAGCCGAAGGCTTGTGCGTTGTTGTTTTAAGGGCTTTTAAGTTGTCGTAGCAAGGAAACACCCAGCGTGAAGCCTGCCTGCGTGGAACAATGCAAAGCATGAAAAAGTTTTTCTCTCTTCTCACACTCCCGATGGTGGCCGCTGGATTGGTTGCCTGTTCCTCCGATGAAGGAACAGAGGACACTCCTCGATTCGAAGTTGTGGATAGCTCCGGCTCTGAGAGCGGTTCGGAAGAATCCGGTGCTGCGGTAGCGAGCGATTCTACAGATAATGAGCCGGAGTTTGATTCTCAATCTTCCAGACTAAAAGAACGCGATGCTGAGGACTTCCGCGCTACCGGATTCAGGTATGAGACGACGGTTGCCTGGGGAGTGAGGAGCCCAGACGGCAGAGTGTCGTGTTCTCTGACGGAGGGCTCTCAAGGGCCGTGGTGCTTCGTTGGCTTCGAGAACCCGCCCATCCTGCCCGACCCCGAGAACCCGCAATGGGAAGCAAACATGGTCAGCTATAAAGAAGGTGCCGGTTTCTTCCCCAAGGGCGTGGTGGATGCCGGGGACCAGGTTCCATCGCAGCAGCTGGAGGAAGGCGAGAAAGTCGATATCGACGGCGTGGTTTTTGAAGCCCCCAACGCGGATGAATTCACCGTTCGGGTCCAAGACCATCATTTCACGGTGAAGGACGGCGGCCAGTTTTCGGCGGATACTTATCCGCTGAAGCCGGACTCCAACGGTTATGCGCCCGTGGGCACCATCTGCGGCGAGGTCGACACTAATTTTGGCCGCGAGAAAGTCTTTGTGCAGACAGACGGGACGAATTGCATGACTGCAATGGACATCGTGAACAAGTACTTCAACTACGAGTGGGACATAAAAGAACGGAATTCTCGCGGAATTCTGGAGCTTGACGGCTGGAAGTGCTCCTATCGAGAACCGGAGTACATTGACATGCCAGATCCGGATGCACGCCGTCTGCACTGCGGTGACTTGTCCGGTAATGGTCGGGTCATTCTTCTCGACGCTGAACACCCAGATGTTCCGAAATACACATATAACTACTAGCGCAGCACTAATTCGTGGGACGATGATTGTTATGAAGAAGCTTCTCTCTATCCTTTCTGCCTCCCTCATGGCCTGCGCCGCGGCTTCGTGTTCTTCGACGAGCGAGCCGGCGGGCGATGAGCCACAGTTTCAACAGAACTCAGCCAGCTCCGCCAGTTCTGAATCTGCCTCCAGTAGCTCTACCGAGGCCGCGGCGTCGAGCAGCGCCAAGCCCGATAAAGACAAACCCGGCGGCCTGAAGGAACGCGATCCGCAGGACTTTATGGCGGGTGGCAACCTAGCGACGATTCCGAACCCCATCCCAGCGGTCAAGAGCCCGGATGGGCGCGTCCTCTGCCTCATCCACGAAGAGGCCGATGCCCCGAACTGCAAGGTCGAATTTGCCGATCCGCCAATTTATCCGGGGCCGGTCATGCAGAGCTGGAGGTCAAACGCGGTGAGCTACCTCGGCGACCGCGGCTTCTTCCCCGTGTGGGCCATTGAGTTCTATACACCGACCGAAGTTGCAACGCTCAACGAGGGCGAGACCGTGAGCTTTGACGGTGGAACCTTTGAAGCACTCAGTGGCAACGAGTTTGTGGTCAAGGCGAACGGGCACCACTTCACCGTCAAGGACGATGGCCAGTACTACTCCGATACCTTCCCAGCGAAGCCAGATGCGAGCGGCATCGCCAACACCGGAACGGTGTGCGGTGAAAGCGGTACGCGTGGTGAAGACACCGGTTTGGTCTACGTGCAAGAGGACGGCACGAATTGCAATGACGCCATGGAATTGCTGGATGAATACGCTAACCATGACTGGCAGGCTGGCGAGGGCGGAAACCGCGGCCACCTCACCACGGACCTGGGGCACTGTGCTTACGGTGCGCCGAAACTGTGGGAGGACACCCCAGAAAACCGTTTGTTGGGCTGCAGCTTGGACAGCGGTGGCAGCGTCGTGGTCATCACGCCGCGCAACATGGAAACCCTGCCCTAAGGTATCGCAGTCAGACACCTCAAGCCGCGGGAGAGTGGAGAACCCTGCGGCTCCGGGTCATGTGCCATGCCCAGCCGCCTAGGGAATACACTAAATCGCTTACGTGTTGTCGCCTGAGTGCTGCCAGGCTTAGTAGCAGCGCTTAGAGCCAAAAATGAAGAGTTGAAAGGTGTGGCTGGCTGCATGTCCGCTGACATTCCCTCGAAGGTGATAATTAACCTCAGCATCCTGGTGCTGGGAGCGATGGTCATGATTCTCAACGAGACCTCGCTCTCCGTCGCACTACCAGCCATTATGGCGGACTTCTCCATTCCTGCTACGAGCGCCCAATGGCTGTTGACGGGATTCATGCTCACCATGGCCGTCGTCATTCCGACCACCGGCTTCTTGCTGGAGAGGCTTAGCACGCGGCAGATTTTCACCGCCTCCGCAGGACTCTTCCTGGTTGGCACCGTGGTGGCGGCCCTCGCCCCGAGCTTCGTCATTCTGCTCCTGGGCCGCATCTTGCAAGCCGGCGGAACCGCGCTGATGATTCCTACGCTGATGACCGTGGCCATGACGCTGGTCCCAGCGCAGCGCCGCGGCACGGTAATGGGCATCATCTCTGTGGTTATCTCCGTTGCCCCGGCGCTTGGCCCCACAGTCGGCGGGGCGATTCTGAACCGCTTCACCTGGCACGTCATCTTCTGGGCCATGGTGCCGCTCATCGCTCTCATCCTGGTGGCCGGGCTCTGGCGATTGAGCAATGTGGGTGAGAACCGCGATACTCCGCTCGATGGCCTCTCCGTCGTCCTTTCCGCCTTCGCGTTTGGCGGGCTGATTTATGGTCTGTCCTCGATGGAAAAGATGCTGGAGGGCGGCGCCTGGGTGGATATCGCCGTTACCGTGGTCGGCGTCATCGCGCTCATCGTATTTATCCGTCGCCAGCAGCGCTTGGCACTGGAGGACCGCGCCCTGATGGACCTGCGTCCTTTCCGCGTCCGCAATTTCACTCTCGCGGTGATCATCCTCCTCCTGTCCTTTGGGCTCATGCTGGGAATGGTCACGGTCTTGCCCATCTACCTGCAAACGACCTTGGGCGTCACCGCCTTTGCCACGGGATTGGCGGTGATGCCGGGTGGTATTCTCCAAGCATTTCTTTCCCCGGTTGTGGGCCGACTCTTCGATTCCTATGGTCCGCGCCCGCTTATGATTCCCGGCTCGCTGTTTATGGTGGCTAGCCTGTGGCTCTTGGCTACCTTGGGCGAGAACTCAGCCGTGTGGATGGTCGTGGGCATGCACGTGATCTTCTCCCTCGGCATGTGCTTGATGATGACGCCGCTGATGACCACAGCGCTGTCCTCGCTTCCGGAGAAGCTTTACTCGCACGGTTCGGCCATCATGAACACCTTCCAGCAGTTGGCTGGCGCGACGGGAACGGCTTTGCTCGTAGTCTTCCTCACACGCGGCACCCAGGCTGGCGCCGCCGCGGGGATGGGGCCCGCCGCAGCGACGGCACAGGGAACGCATTGGGCTTTCCTCTTTGCCGGCGTGGCCGGTATCGCCATTGCGGTGATTGCACCGCTGCTTAAGCGTGTGGACTAACGGCGCAGACTAGCTGCACCGAGTGAGCGTGCGGCTTAGCACAGCGGCATGTTCAGGCGAAGTTCTTCGGCGTCCTCACCCCACACGAGGACGGCGTCCGCGGAGTCCTCGGTGCTCATGTAGAACACCGGCTCGGAATCGGAAACGTCATAACTGTGCACGGTGCACTGGCCGTTGGACAGTTCCTGCGCATCCTGTGTTGGGGCAGCTGCGTCGCGCTTGGCGACGTCCCCGTACCGCGCCACCGAGTAGCCCACACCGTCGCCAACGCAGGTAATCTTCGCGTCCTGACCATCCTCCGGCTCGCGGGACTCGCAGGTGGCACCGTCGAAGCCCTCCCCACCGGGACGGGAGCTGATGAGTCCTGGGTGGTCGTCGACCAGCGCTTGCTCCTCCTCAGACCACGCCGGACGGCCCAAGAAGAACCACAGCAGGCCGCCGATGAGGGCTAAAAGGACAAGGCCCACACCAAGGCCAGCAAAGACCTTGCTCTTCGAGGTCGACCCGCGCTGAGCGGAGTCTTCTGCAGGGTTGGAAGCGGGAACCGGCGCTTGCGGCTGCGTTCCCCATTCTCCTTGCTGGGCGGCAGCGTAATGCTGTTCCGGTTGCCACTGTGGCGTACCCGCGGCGGCGTCGGCGCTAGGCGTGGTGGTGGCACCTGCGCTTGCCGCGCTGGCGCTGGCCATCCCTGCTCCAGCATTTCGGAGAGAATCAACAACGGCGGCCGCCGAGGTATAAGCGCCTGCTGCGCGGAAGGAAGGATAGGCGGCGGCGAGGAGTTGTGCCAGGCGGTCGATTGCCTCCTTCGCTGTTGCAGTGGGGGCCTCGGAGCCCGTAGCTGGGCCGACTGCTGCGAAGAAGGCGTTCGAGCGGTTATTGGTCAGGATGATGCGGCGCGGATTGAGCGCGCGGAGAGCGAAGTTATTGCGGCCCTTCTGGAGCAGGAAATCGGTGGCGTCAGCCAAAGGGGCGAAGACAGCGATGGCCTCCTCCCGGGAAAGGTGTTGCGCGCCGATGCCAGAGGAAGTGAAATTCGACAGCTGCTCACCTGGCAGGCTGCGGCGCACGAAGAATTCTTGACCGTTGTTCATCGTTCCCGTGCCTACGATGGGGGCGATGGCGCTGTGCTGTAGTTGCCCCACGACGCCGGACTGGCGGAGTACGCCGCGGTTCTCCGGGCTGTATATCTCCACGAGCAGCTCGTCATGTGAAGGATCTTCCACGAGGAAGAGCGCGGAGTCCGCTCCTTGGTCCAAGACTGCCTTTTGGCGCAGCTGGTGCTGGGTGGTGAAAAATTCTGGGAGCATAGTCACGATGAGAGGAAATCCTTCGTGGAGGGGTCGATGATGAGATATATAGAATCCTCTTCATTCTAAGGTGGCGAAGCTTCTGTGGCAGGTTAGTGCGAAAAGCGGCTTCATTATGACCTGTTCGCTACCGGCGTACAGTGCCTTTACCTGCAGAAATGTTGGTTTAGGGGAAGAGGGGGAGGGAAATCGTGAATGGAGTGTCCTCCCCGCGCGTTAGAGTGGATGACACATTTAGAGCGAAAGGTAAGAGGTAATGTTCGAGAGGTTTACGGACCGTGCTCGCCGCGTCATCGTTTTGGCGCAGGAGGAAGCACGCATGCTCAACCACAATTACATCGGCACCGAGCACATCCTCCTAGGACTCATCCACGAAGGCGAAGGCGTAGCAGCCAAGGCCTTGGAGTCCATGGGCATCTCGCTGGAGGATGTCCGCCGTGAGGTGGAAGAGATTATTGGTCAAGGTTCTCAGCCGCACACCGGCCACATCCCATTTACCCCGCGCGCCAAGAAGGTCCTCGAGCTCTCGCTGCGTGAGGGCCTGCAGATGGGCCACAAGTACATCGGTACCGAATTCCTGCTGCTCGGCCTCATCCGCGAGGGCGATGGCGTAGCGGCCCAGGTGCTGACGAAGTTGGGCGCTGACTTGCCGCGTGTTCGCCAGCAGGTTATCCAACTGCTCTCCGGCTATGAGGGCAACGAGGGAGAGGGCAACCAGTCCCAGGGTGGTGCAGGTCCGGTGGGTGCCGGTGCCGGCGCTGGCCAGGGTGGACGTGGCGGCCCAGGCGGCTCCGGTGAGCGTTCCAACTCCCTGGTGCTGGACCAGTTTGGTCGCAACCTCACCCAGGCGGCGCGCGATGGCAAGCTGGACCCAGTAGTGGGTCGCGATTCTGAGATCGAGCGCATCATGCAGGTGCTGTCCCGCCGCACCAAGAACAACCCGGTGCTCATCGGTGAGCCCGGCGTGGGTAAGACCGCCGTGGTGGAGGGCCTGGCCCTCGATATCGTTAACGGCAAGGTCCCGGAGACCCTTAAGGATAAGCAGCTCTACTCGCTAGACCTGGGCTCCTTGGTGGCTGGTTCGCGCTACCGCGGTGACTTCGAGGAACGCCTGAAGAAGGTGCTCAAGGAGATTAACCAGCGCGGTGACATCATCCTCTTTATCGATGAGATCCACACGTTGGTTGGCGCCGGTGCCGCTGAGGGTGCTATCGATGCCGCTTCGCTGTTGAAGCCGAAGTTGGCTCGCGGCGAGCTGCAGACCATTGGTGCCACTACCTTGGATGAGTACCGCAAGCACATTGAGAAGGATGCTGCTCTCGAGCGCCGCTTCCAGCCGGTCAAGGTGGACGAACCTTCTCTCGATGACACCATCCTCATCCTCAAGGGTCTGCGCGATAAGTACGAGGCACATCACCGTGTCTCCTACACCGATGAGGCGCTGAAGGCAGCGGCCTCCCTGTCTGACCGCTACATCAATGACCGCTTCCTGCCGGATAAGGCTGTCGACCTCCTCGATGAGGCCGGTGCTCGCATGCGTATTAAGCGCATGACCGCTCCGGAAGGCCTGCGTGAAGTCGATGACCGCATCGCCGAGGTCCGCAAGGAAAAGGAAGCGGCGATTGACGCTCAGGACTTTGAAAAGGCCGCTGGTTTGCGTGATAAGGAGCGCAAGCTCGGTGAAGAGCGTGCGGAGAAGGAGAAGCAGTGGCGCTCTGGTGACTTGGAGGAAATCGCCGAGGTTGGTGAGGAGCAGATCGCGGAGGTCCTCGCTCACTGGACCGGTATTCCGGTTCTCAAGCTCACTGAGAAGGAATCCAACCGCCTCCTCAACATGGAGGAGGAGCTGCACAAGCGCATCATCGGCCAGGATGATGCCGTCAAGGCCGTCTCCCGCGCCATCCGCCGCACCCGTGCTGGTCTGAAGGACCCGCGTCGTCCTTCTGGTTCCTTCATCTTCGCCGGTCCCTCCGGTGTGGGTAAGACGGAGCTGTCGAAGTCCTTGGCTAACTTCCTCTTCGGTTCGGATGATGACCTCATCCAGATCGATATGGGTGAGTTCCACGATCGCTTCACCGCGTCCCGCCTCTTCGGTGCCCCTCCGGGTTACGTTGGTTACGAAGAGGGCGGCCAGCTGACCGAGAAGGTTCGCCGTAAGCCTTTCTCCGTGGTGCTCTTCGATGAGATCGAGAAGGCCCACAAGGAGATCTACAACACCCTTCTGCAGGTGTTGGAGGATGGCCGCCTGACCGATGGTCAGGGCCGCGTGGTGGACTTCAAGAACACGGTGCTCATTTTCACCTCCAACCTGGGTACCCAGGACATCTCGAAGGCCGTGGGACTGGGCTTTACCGGCTCTTCGGAGAATGACGCCGATGCGCAGTACGAGCGCATGAAGAACAAGGTCAACGACGAGCTGAAGAAGCACTTCCGCCCTGAGTTCCTGAACCGTATTGATGAGATTGTGGTCTTCCACCAGCTCACGCAGGAGCAGATTGTCGAGATGGTGGAGCTGCTCATCGCCCGCGTGGAGAAGCAGCTTTCCGAGCGTGACATGGGCATTGAGCTCACCCAGAAGGCCAAGGATCTGCTGGCTCAGCGCGGCTTCGACCCGGTCTTGGGTGCTCGTCCGCTGCGCCGCACCATCCAGCGCGAGATTGAGGATCAGCTCTCCGAGAAGATCCTCTTCGGCGAAATCGGTGCGGGCGAAATCATCACCGTGGACGTTGAAGGCTGGGACGGCGAGTCCAAGGACAACTCTTCTGCCACCTTCACCTTCACCCCGCGTCCGCGCCCACTGCCGGAGGACACCTTCGACAAGGATCTCGAGGAGACCGCCGTGCGTGAGGCCGATGAGGAACTGGCCACCGAAATCGACGCCGAAACTCACGGCCCAGACTCCGATGGCCCCGACACTGTCACCCCGGACGTCCTCGACGAGTCAGGTAGCGACTCCGCTGAGGAATCCCACAACGATGATGGTGATGACGGCAACCCGCCGCCGGCAGGTGCCGGTGCTGGCCAGCCGCTCTAAGCACTGACTCGGGACCCACACTGGGCCCATAAGGAATAGCCCCGAACCGCATGTGAACTTCGTGCGGATCGGGGCTTTCTTTGTGTGACCGGTGGGTGGGCTATCCCACCGACTAATTAAAAGGAATCAGCACACGGTCTCGTGGGATTCGTGCTCCGGGTGTTCGATCTGGATGGTGGAGTGCTCGATGCCGTGTTCACGCAGAGCCTGCTGGGCGGCATCCAACAGTGGGCCGGTGTCGACGGTGCCGTCGCGCACGATGTGCACGGTCGTGAGCACGTTTACACCATCCAGGCTCCACAGGTGCAGGTCATGGATATCGGCAACGCCCTCGACCTGCCGCAGCGCGGGCTCGATCACGCTGGCGTCGAAGCCCCCCGGAACCTGCTCGAGCAGCACGCTCGCCGACAACCGCATGAGCTGCCAGGCGCGCGGCAGCACCATCGCCGCGATCACGAGGGAGGCGATCACGTCCGCCGCCACAAACCCCGTGGTCAGCACCACGATGCCCGCCACAATCACGGCGACCGAGCCGAGCAAATCCACCAGCACGTGCAAGAACGCGCCCTCCACGTTAATTGAGGATTCGCGGTGCCGGTGGAGCACCCACGCCGACAGTGCATTCGCCACGAGACCGATGCCCGCGATGATCAGCATTGCCTCGCCCTGCACCTCGGCCGGGTTCTGTAGGCGACGCACAGCTTCGACGACAATCCATACCGAGATCGCCAGCACCATCACCGCATTTGCCAGCGCCGCAAGCACCTCCACTCGCCGGTAGCCGTATGTGGCCTGGGCTGATGCTTGTCGACGCCCAATCAACACCGCAATCACCGCAATGATGAGCCCGGCGGCGTCGGAAAGCATGTGCATCGCATCGGCCATCAGCGCCATTGAGCCCGCCAACCAGCCGCCGATCAGCTCCGCGAAGAAGACGGTGCCGGTAATGCTCAGCGCTATGAGGAGTGCGCGTAGCGGTGTGCCGGAGTGATCGTGGTCGTGGTGCTCGTGTGCCATGCACTCAGCTTATCACCACCGACTCTTATTGACAATAAAATGAAAACAGAAGGCGGCGGGTAGAAGTGCGCGTTCTAGCTCTACTTGGCCACGCCGAGGTCTACCAGAGCTTTCTTTGCCACCTCAGGGTCATTATTTTTGATCATGTACTCAACGATTCCCTTATCATCTGGGAGGATTTCCTGAACAGTGATGAGGGACTCGACTCGCTGTGCTTTGAATGTGGAGCCACGCGTTGATTCTGCCGGAATCTCAATGCCGTCTAGGACGGGCTTGCCGTCACGAACGGCGGCGGTGGCGGCAGGGTCATCGGTGAAGACCACGTAACCAACCTCAGGTGCTTTCGTCGTATCCACGGAGCAGTTGGTGCCCATTGCTTCTGGGGCAGGGGAGTTATCCGCGCCGTAGTAGCTGAACACCACTTCATAATCCGTGCAAGCCTCCACGAAGTCAGTAATCGGCTCGGGTGCTTGGTCAGCAGGGGTGAGGCCACTTTGAGTGTCGCCAGTGGTTGCTCCACCGGTCGCGCCGGTAGCGCCACCGTTGGAAGCCCCAGAATCGGCAGGTGTCTCAGCGGCCGGTTGTTCGGGAGCAGCCGAATCCTCTGATTTATCACCAAAGAGCGCGTCTTTAAGTGCAACGTAGCCAATCGCTACCACCACGATGACCGCGATCACGAGCGGAAGGAGCAACAGCTGCTTCTTAACGCTGAGACCCTGCTTTGAGTCATTGGAGTGGGTGCCTGTGGTTCCCGCGGTGGGGTTCGACGAGGGTGAGGCGGTGCCCGAGGCGCTCTTCGGAGACGTGCCGGCGTCTAGTGGTGAGCCGTGCTTGATGAAATGGCGGTAGCCATTATCCGCAATTACCTGGCCTTCTTCGATGTGTGAGGTGTCTTCTGCCCCGTTAAAGTGGTCGGGCGAACCCGGGTATGCAAGTCTGCTCATTATTCAGTCCACCACCGTGAATCAATGTCGGAATACAGGGAGTGCATCGACGCAACGCGCTCTTCCACGCTGTTGCGATTGAGACGGTGCTTGTTTTCTTTCCATCGCTTAAAAAGTTCTTCCGAAGACACCGCGCGCGAGGCCTCCGTTCGTGCCTCCCGGCCTGCGGTCAGGGCCCACTGGGCGGCAAACTGCACGCGACGCGCGGCCTTCTCCGTGAACCCGCTCCACACTTTGTAGGTGCTGTAGAGCTGAGCCACGACGGCCCAGCCACCCTTGTAGGGCAGAACTGTGACGTTGCCGAGGCTGTCCAGTTCAAGGAACTCAAAATGAGATGGATCCTTCTTATCGGCGGTCACGAGGATCCTACGGTTGGTGACAAACGCGGCACCATCCACCCCGCTTGCTTTCGTGGGGGCGGCTTCCAAGACAATCTCGTCGACACCAAGGCCTTCCACAACGGCTGCGGCGGCAGTGTGCACAATCTCGGAATCACCAGCACGTTTAAGCGCGGCGCCGAGATCTGGCCGGTCTGTCAATGCAATTTGGGGTCCTGTCATGCACACGAGACTAACAACACATCAAAAATGATGACTGTGTGTGCTGCGATATGGCGTCCGTCACTCCCCAACATAGGGGTGACGGAGGGGGCGCCACGGATCCACGTTGGGAACCTCGGTACTTTGTGAAGATATGAGCTCAACGTTCACGCCAGCAAAGTTTGATGATACTTGGATCTACCGCCTTACAAAGTTCCCGTGGCCGGAACCGGCGCCGAGCAAAGATGAAGTGCGCCGCCACTCTTGGGGAATGATATACAAGAGCAATAAGGCGTTTGCGACTCCGCTAGGGGTTGAGGACATCAATGCAAGGACGGCCAAGTACTACAAAGCATCTCTCGAGCAAAACTGGGGGGTCACTGGTGCACAGGAAGCGCACCAGGCTATTGACGTGTTGCTCGAAGGCAGTCAGCACGTGGAAAATGACTTTATTTTACCGCTCGCATACGCCGTGAAGGACGTCCCCGAGCGCGAGCTAGATGCGGAAGTGGAGGAAAAGGTCGAGTTCCTTAAAGACTTCTTTGTTGCCCAAGGCGCGGATCCGCGTCGTGGAGAACATAAGTTCCGCTACCTCGTAAGGATGTTGCGTTCGGAGGGCTTTGCCAAAGCAGCAGCCCCGGCATTGCCCGCCACGACTCGCGCATGGGACATCATCCGAATTCACAACGTTGGTGGGCCGGCAACGGAGCTGGGGTGGATCTCTCCAGAAGAGTTCCTTCAGATTTCCGATAAGGCCGTGGCGGCCCTGCAGCGCTACTTCGTGTCGTGGGCTGACGTAGCCGCAAGCTTCTGGTGGGGTCGAATGATCTGGGCAAGTGACGGTGAGCCCGACGTCGCCGCTGCGATGAAGGATCAATCGCAACGGCTCACCGAGTTGCTCGCACACAGTGATTCGCCTTGGGTACGCGTGCCCCTGCATGACATCGAGGCAGAGGAGCTCTTTTCATCCTTGGGCGGTCTGCACTAAGTCTTAGGAAGCCTGGCAGTTGGTGGGCGCCGCTGATGCCACTGCGGTAGCCGCGAGCGCGAGGGCCGCCACGAGTGCGCGAGGAGAGATCAGATTCGTGCCGTAAGGGTAATCGCTCTGTCGCCGGTGCGCAGCGACTTCGCTGCGCTAAGCTAGCGCGCATGGGAATCTATTTTCGCAAGCGCAAGAAGACCGGAAAGAATAGCTGGATCAACGTTTCCGGTTCCGGTGCGTCGATGTCGACGAAGGTTGGCCCCGTGACCTTTAACTCCCGTGGCGGCATGTGGGTCAACCTGCCCGGCGGACTGAATTTCCGGGGACGCTGGCGCTAATGACTTCTCACCCCAACAGCGACTATGTCCGCATGGGGTACGAGGCCGACGTCGTCTTGCGCTTAGGCATGATGCTCATGGGGGCGGGAACGTCCGGCTACCGCGTGCTACGCGGCATGAAACGTACCGCCCGCGCGCTCGGCTTTGATCGGCTCGACGCCAACGTTGGCGTCACCCAGATAACATGCACGTTTCACCGTGGCCGCGAGTTTCGTACCGTGGTGGCCCAGCAGCATTCGCCGGCAGTTGACGCCTCCCGCATTGAGGCGCTGGAGGACCTTACCCACCACAGGCTGTACGCGGGCATTACGGCCGAAGATCTTACAGAGATGCTTGATTCCATCGAGTCGACGGTGGTTAAGCGGTGGAATCGTTGGTTCTTGGCAGCCGCGGCGGCGATAGCGTGCGCCTCATTCGCGGTCCTGAACTTCTTCACGCCGCTGGCTATTCTGCTGGTGGCCCTCGCCGCCTTTTGCGGCCAGCTCACCCGCGCGGTCCTACACGGCAAGCACGTTCATCAGCTGGGCTGCATCGTGGCGGCCGGAACGGTGGCTAGCCTCGTGTACTTCTTCACCACCGAGGCCGTAGCCGTCGCCGGGGTGGCGGATCCGTCGGAGTTTTCCTCGGGCTACGTGGCCGCGGTGCTCTTCCTTATTCCCGGCTTCCCGTTGTTCTCCGCACTCATTGACCTCGCGCGCTTCGACTTCGAGGCTGGGCTATCCCGACTAACCTACGCACTGACAGTGATCACCGCTGCGACCTTCACCGTAGCCCTGGTCAGCTGGACCACGGAGCTCACTCCGGAACCGGGAATCCCAGACTATGCGCCCGTGTGGTACCTGGCTGCTGCTGCGGCCAGCTTCCTGGGCATTTCTGGATTCGCGTTCCTTTTTAACTCCTCGCGCCGCATGGTCCTCGTGGCGGCCGCGGTGGGAACGGTGGCCAACCTCGTACGCCTGCTCCTCATCGGGGTCGGGGCCACGGCCTACGTCGGCGCTTTCGCCGGCGGTGTCATCGTCGGGCTCTTGGGCGCGGTGGCCTCCACACGCGCACACCTGCCGCGCATCACCACGACGGTGCCCGCGTCCGTCATCATGATCCCGGGCACCTCCATGTTCCGCACCGTCTATCACCTCAACGTGGGCAACATGGACCAAGCGTTGAGCAACTTCGCTACCGCCTCGATGGCCGTGGCGGCCATCGGCTGCGGGCTTATCCTCGCCCGCTTGTTGACCGACCGCGATTGGACCTTCGGCCACCTCATCGACTTCTCACACGTGCCTAGTGCGGCAGGTGGAACAAACCCTCGTCGTTGACATCCATCAACCCGTCCTCGAGCAGTGAGGCTTGTGCGCGCGAGCGCTGTGCCGCGTCTGGCCATACCGCATCCAGGTCGGCTTGGGCAACTGGGTGGGGCGAGCCTCGGAGGACGTCGAGAAGCAGCCCCCGCACCTGCCGGTCCGTGCCGGTGAACTTTTGCACGCGTTTCCTAGCCCGCGCGGTCTCCTCCGCACTAGGTTCTGGGCAGCCCGCGAGCTGCCAGGCGCACGAGGCCTTAATGGGGCAGGCGGCACAGTCCGGGTTCTTGGCCGTGCACACCAAGGCACCGAGTTCCATGAGTGCGGCCGAAAAACGCGGGCCGTTCTCTTCCGGAAGCAAAGCTTCTACCTGTGCTAATTCGCGTTTCGCGGGCGTCGGGGCGAAGAAGCGCCCCTCCTCGGCGCGGGCATACACGCGGCGGACGTTGGTATCCACCACCGGAACGTTGTGGCCAAAATGGAAACAGGCCACAGCACGGGCGGTGTACTCACCAATCCCCGGTAACGCCAAAAGCTTGTCGACGTCCCCCGGGACCTCCCCCTCACCAATCTTCTTCGCGCACTCCCATAAGCGCAATGCGCGGCGCGGGTAGCCCAGCTTGCCCCACGCGCGCAGGACATCCGCCTTGGAGGCCGCCGCAAGGTCCTGTGGGGTAGGCCAGCGGCGCATCCACTCCTCCCACTGCGGGGCGACGCGCGCGACGGGTGTTTGCTGGCTCATGACCTCGCTTAAGAGCACGCCCCATGCCGAGGTACCCGGCCGGCGCCACGGCAGGGGGCGCTCATGAGCATCGAACCATTCCACGACAGCTTGGGTATCCATAGGCACCTCAGTGTAGGGCTCTGAGGACTAAGCTAAGAAACATGCCTCTAGCTAAAGTTCCTCAAAATCCACAGAAAGTGTGGGAAGCCCTCCAGAAAGGTAATCAGCGCCTCGTAACGGGCAACCTCATTGCCGTCAACCAGGATGCGAAGCTGCGCGCTGGCCTGACCCAAGGCCAAGACCCGCGCGTGATCGTGCTGGCCTGTTCCGATTCCCGCGCGCCCATTGAGCACGTGTTCAACATTGGTTTCGGCGATGCCTTCGTCATCCGCACCGCCGGTCACATCCTGGACAGCGCGGTGATGGCCTCGCTGGACTACGCCCTGGAAAACCTTAAGGCCAACCTGCTCGTGGTCATGGGCCATCAGTCCTGCGGCGCGGTGGGTGCAGCCTCAGACTTCCTGGCGGGCGGCGATCTGCCGACAGGCCTGCAGCGTCCAATCATCGAGCAAGTTGCCGCGGCCTCGATGGTGGCCAAGCGCGATGGCCGCGAAGACCGCGCTGACTTCGAGCGCGAAAACACCGCGCAGGTAGTCTCCCAGATCATCTCTGATATCCCGGCTGCACGCCAGCTTCTCGACGCCGGAACGCTCGGCATCGTCGGCCTGCGCTATCTCCTAGAGGATTCCAGCGTGGAGACCGTCGTCCTACACGGCGTTGAATAACCCGTGTGCTCAGCCGGTTCCTCGGGTGAGCACATAGAAGCCGCTGCTCAAGACACGCGGCTCCGGGCTGGCCCGGGTTGGGCTCTAGTCCCCTTAAACTAAGAGCTGTGACTGAGCCATCCCGTACCCCGAAGCAGCTGCCGCGAGAGATCTATGTTCGCCGTCGCGTCGCTGCGCTCGTGGCGATCTTGGTACTCGTGATCGTTCTTATTTGGGCTGCCACCGCGCTCTTTAGCGGTTCGGAGAAACCGGGAGCGGAATCACAGCAAGCAGCGGCTTCGGATACCTTGGCCCCGTCGGAGGAAGCAACCTCGGCGGTGGAGACAACCGAGTCCACTGCGGCCGAGGGCTCCGCTGAAGCCTCGGAATCGGCTGAGCCGAAGGAAGGTGAGCAGGACAAGGAAGCGCCATCCTCTGAGGCGAAGCCCGACGAGTTGACCGTTGATCCCACCAAGACGACGTGTTCCCTCCAAGACCTCAAGGTGCTGGCCAAGACCAACGAGGACAGTGTTCCGGCTGATAAGATGCCGACCTTCTACTTGGAGGTCTTTAACCCGACAACGGCAGATTGCTCCATAGATCTGGATGAGGAACAGCTGCGCTTCGAGGTCTACAAGATGGGCTCTAACGAGCGCGTGTGGGCCGATACCGATTGCTATGCCTCGGTGGAAACCGGCAAGCAGACCTTCAAATCCGGTGAGACCCGCTACTTCCAGGCGGATTGGTCCCGCAAGCGCTCCGAACCAGGCAAGTGCACCGAGCGCGAGGAAGCCGAGCCGGGTGCTTACTTCCTACACTCCGTCATCGGTGAGAATTACTCCCCAGCGCTCCCGTTTAATCTGCTTTAAGAGCAGCAATTGCTTCGCTTAGCGTTGCTGCTTGACGCACCTGCATGCTGCCGCTGACCTCCACCTTTCCGGGCGGGACTAGGGCATGGCGGTAACCCAAGCGGGCGGCTTCCGCCAAGCGACGGTCTAGGTTGGGCACGCGGCGCACCTCTCCGGCGAGGCCAACCTCCCCGATGACAACGGTCTTCGCCGGTAGCGGTTGCTCGTGCAAGGAGGACCACGTGGCAAGGGCTACGGCAAGGTCCGTTGCCGGCTCCTGAATTTTCATTCCTCCCACCGTGGCCACATAGGCATCCTTGTCGTTGGTGCGTTCGCCCGCGCGGGCCTGGAGCACTGCGAGCACCATGGGAACGCGGTTGGCATCAAGCCCCGTCACCACGCGCCGTGGGTTCTTCGCCACAGGATCCACGGTGAGTGCCTGGACCTCAGCCAGAATGGGGCGCACACCATCCATGGCGACGGTCACCGCCGAGCCATCCGGGGTGCTGCCGCGGTGGGAGAGGAAGAGGCCAGAAGGATCCGCGACCTCCCGGATTCCGGACGCTGTCTGCTCGAAGCACCCCATCTCATCGGTGGCGCCGAAACGGTTCTTCAGGCCCCGGAGAAGGCGCAGAGAGGATTGACGGTCACCTTCAAAATTCAGGACGACGTCCACGAGGTGCTCAAGCACGCGCGGTCCGGCAACGTTGCCGTCTTTGGTTACGTGCCCGACGAGGAGGATGGGGATGCCGGTGGTTTTGGCCAGCGTGGTCAGGGCAGCGGTCACCGCGCGCGACTGGGCCACGCCGCCAGCCACGCCTTCGACTCCGGCGGCGTGCATGGTTTGGACGGAGTCCACGATGAGCAGGCTGGGTTTGAGCTGTTCCACGTGCCCAAAGACGACGTCGAGATTCGACTCAGCCGCAAGGTAGAGCGTTTCGTGCAAAGCCCCGGTGCGCTCAGCGCGGGCGCGGACCTGACCGGCGGATTCCTCCGCGGTGGCATACAGCGCAGTGCGCCCTAGCTGCGCCCAGCGGGAAGCAACCTCGAGCAGGAGAGTGGATTTGCCGACTCCCGGTTCACCCGCCATGAGCACCACCGACCCGGGGACGATGCCGCGGCCCAAGACTCGGTCAAGCTCCCCAATTCCGGTATTGATGGCCTTCGTCGCTGACGCACCGACCTTCGTTATCGGCACCGCTGGGCTCGTCGGAGTCAAACCGGTGGGGCGCCGCCCAGACATGGCGGCTTG
This sequence comes from Corynebacterium sp. HMSC072D12, assembly GCF_001813925.1. Lineage (NCBI taxonomy): Bacteria > Bacillati > Actinomycetota > Actinomycetes > Mycobacteriales > Corynebacteriaceae > Corynebacterium > Corynebacterium sp. HMSC072D12. The sequence goes on along the minus strand of NZ_KV814416.1, from coordinate 44,831 downwards.
GGCGGCGGTACTGCTTTGGGCTGCCGCGGTTTCCTGCAGCGTCCCCCACGAGCCGCACTCAGGGCAGCGGCCAAGCCACTTGGGGGAGACGAAGCCACACTCAGAGCAGGTGTGGACGGGACGAACCTTTTTTGCCATGTCTCACACTCTAGTAAGCCGCGTGGACAGGCACGTGTTTGTGTTGCTCCATCAGCAGAAACAAGCGTTACCCCCGAGTGGAGAGAATCTAGCCTACGAGAGGCGTCCCACTAGTGATGGGGTAAACTACGCGGCGAGGGGCATACAACACAGTCCCAAGTTTGTGTGTCTCCGGTCCTATACTCTCCCGACCCGCGAAGGTGTTTTCATGAAGATCCGTCGTACTCTTGTCGCCGTTGGTGCTGCCGTAGCCGTTGCAACTGCTGGTACCCCCGCCGCTTCCGCTGCACAGGCTCCGGAGCCGCTGGCCTCCGTTCTGACCCAGATCGCCAACACTGCTGGCTACGAGGCTCAGAACGTTATTCTTGTTCCGGCAGCTTTGTCCTCCTTGGGCTTCCTGTCCAACCTGCTGTTCAACTAATCCGCCCCACACGTTCATCAGATTTTTCAAGGAGACATAATGAAGATTCGTCGCACCCTCGTTGCTCTGGCCGCTGCTACCTCTGTCGCATTTGCTGGCGCCCCGGCTGCTTCCGCAGCTACCTACCCGGAGCCGTTGAACCAGGTTATGGATCAGATGGTTAAGTACGGCGGCCCGCAGGCACCGAACCTTCTTCTGGTTCCGGCTGCTCTGTCCTCCCTGGGCATCGTGAACTCTATTGTTGTCCTCGCGCTCGCAGGCTCTTCTCAGGCCTAAGCGCCTCGCCGGCACCGTAGAAAAAGGCCACCGCGTGGTATCTCATGCGGTGGCCTTTGTGTATGTGCGAAAACACTAATACGAAACGCAGCTGCCCCAACTGACGAAGTTTTCCCGAATCTTTAAATCACGGGCTACAACTTTGGCAGCTGGGGCGGTTTATCTATGAAGAAAAGGCTTATTTGTTCTCGGCGTAGCCCTCGGTGGACTGCGGGTCGCGGTCATAGTTACCGGACTGCAGCGGGGAGGCCGACACGGTGGCATCAACCTCAATGGTGCCGGTGTTGAAGGTGAAGGTCACCGGGCGGGAGCCGCCAAAGGCGTAGTCCTCATTCTCCAGGGAGGTGGTCACATAAGTGATGTTCTTATCCTTGCCGTCCTTGGGGAGGCGGTCCAGGTTCTCCTGGGAATCGGCGTAGAGAGCATGATCGCGCGGAAGCGGCTCGACGCCCTCCAGGGGCACATCCTGGCCGTCAACGCTGACGGACTCGAGGGTAACGTCATCGACCTTGTAGCCCTGGTTCACGGCAACGAACTTCAGGGAGGTCTCACCGGTGTCCGGCTCAACCTGAATGGTGACGTCACGTACGGCCACCTTGCCATCTTCGGAGCTTGCGGATGCACCGTCGACAGCAATCACCTTTTCCGCGGTCTGCGCAACATGACCGGCCGAGCAGGACGCCAAGGCCAGCGCGGAGAGGGCGGTAACTGACATGATGGCACCGCAGCGAGCGGCGGACTTCAGGGACTGCACTGTGAGTGTCCTCCATTGAATTGCGATCACAAAGCTTATCAACGCTTTAGCCTAGTACCTCCGGGGGGAAAGCACACAGTTTCCGCTAAACCCCTTGGGTAGACCGGGGGTAGCCGGGCTTTATATCAGCCGCCATAGTGGTGTAGTGCAGCCAGTGCGCAGCGCCCGGGCGGGGCAGCAGGGGTAGAAAGCAGCGTGCTAGAATAGACTCCCTGTATATGCGGCCCACCGAGAGCACGCCGAGCGCACACGATGGGCATCGTCTCAAAGGCTTCACAAGGAGTGGCAATGGAATTTAAGGTCGGAGAGGTCGTCGTCTACCCCCACCACGGCGCCGCCAAGATTACGGCGATTGAAACGCGGGAGATGGGCGGCGAGGAGCTCGAATACCTCGTTCTCCAAATCAACCAGTCCGACCTGGTGGTGCGTGTCCCTTCCAAGAACGTTGAGATGGTGGGCGTGCGCGACGTTGTGGGCAAGGAAGGACTCGAGAAGGTTTTCTCCGTCCTGCGCGAAGTAGACGTCGAGGAAGCCGGCAACTGGTCCCGCCGCTACAAGGCGAACCAGGAGCGCCTCGCCTCCGGTGATATCAACAAGGTGGCAGAGGTCGTGCGTGACTTGTGGCGCCGCGATCAGGACCGCGGCCTGTCCGCTGGTGAGAAGCGCATGCTGGCTAAGGCCCGTCAGATCTTGGTGGGCGAGCTCTCCCTGGCTAAGCCGGTTGATGAGAAGAAGGCTGACACCATGATGGAGGAGATTAACGCCACCATCGAGCGCCACCGCGCCGCTGGCCTGGTGGAGGACAAGTCCATTACCACCGACATTGACAACGACGTCGATCTCGATGACCTCTCCTTCGACGACGAAGACTAATCAACGCTCCACCGCCCGCGTCATTGCTCTCGTCGCGGCTGCCGGTCAGGGAACGCGCCTCGGGGCCGAAGTCCCGAAGGCCTACGTGGAGCTGCGCGGGCGCACCTTGCTGGAGCGTTCTGTCCGGGCCATGATCACCTCAGAATTCGTCGATGAGATCATCGTTCTGGTCAGTCCCGCGATGGAGGGCTACGCCGCCAGTATCCTCGACCGCATCGATTCTGATGTTCCCGTACGTATCGTCCACGGCGGGGGTGAGCGCGCCGATTCCGTCTGGGCGGGATTGCAAGCAATCCCGGAGGAGGACGCCGTGGTGCTGATCCACGACGCCGCCCGAGCGCTGACGCCGCCGGGGATGATCGCGCGCGTCGCCAAGCGCGTGCTCGACGGTGCCACCGCAGTTATCCCGGTCCTTCCCGTGGCAGACACCATCAAAGAAGTCGAGGGGACCGCGGTGCTGTCTACACCGGACCGTTCCCGTCTGCGCGCTGTGCAGACGCCGCAGGGTTTTAGCCTGGCTGCGCTGCGCCGCGCCAACCTAGACTATTGGGCGCAGGACCCCGACTTCGTCGCCACGGACGACGCCAGCCTCATGGAATGGCATGGTGAGCGCGTGGAGACCGTGCAGGGAGATACCTTCGCGTTTAAAATCACCACCCCCATCGACCTCGTCCTGGCGAAAGCCGTGACGGATGAGGTCGAACCGACCATCTTCGAGGTGCCTAGTGACTAACCCCATCATCCCCCGCGTGGGAATCGCTACCGATGCCCACCAGATCGAGCCCGGAAAACCCTGCTGGATCGCAGGTCTGCTTTTTGAAGGCGTCGATGGCTGCGAGGGCCATTCCGATGGGGACGTGGTGAGCCACGCGCTTGTCGACGCTTTGCTCTCCGCCTCCAACCTCGGCGATTTGGGCTCCTTCGTTGGTGTAGGCCGTCCAGAGTACGACGGTGTTTCCGGGGCCCAGCTGCTGGGCGAGTGCCGCGAGCTGCTAGAAAAAGAAGGTTTCATCATCGGCAACGCCGCTGCGCAACTGGTTGGTCAGAGCCCCAAGATGGGCCCGCGGCGGAAGGAAGCAGAGGCCGTGCTGAGCGACATCCTCGGCGCCCCAGTATCCGTTTCGGCCACGACGACGGATCACCTTGGCTTCACCGGGCGCAAGGAGGGCCGCGCTGCCGTGGCTACGGCTGTAGTCTGGCGCGCCTAAGGAGTCCTGAACTTACCGGCTGGATGAGTCAATTAGACTAGGCCAGGTGAGTACTTTGCGCATTTTTGATACCGCCACCCGCAGCCAACGTGAGTTCGAGCCGGTTCGCCCCGGCCATGCGTCGATATACCTGTGTGGTGCCACCCCGCAGTCGCAGCCGCACATTGGGCACCTGCGCTCCGGCGTTGCCTTTGACATCCTGCGCCGCTGGCTGCTCGCGCAGGGCTATGACGTGGCCTTGGTGCGCAACGTCACCGATATCGATGACAAGATCCTCACCAAGGCCGCTGAGAATAACCGCCCCTGGTGGGAGTGGGTATCCACCTATGAGCGCGAGTTCACCAAGGCCTATAACACCCTGGGTGTTCTGCCCCCTTCCGTGGAGCCGCGCGCGACGGGCTTCGTCACCCAGATGGTGGAGTACATGCAGCGGCTTATCGACGCCGGCTTCGCGTATTCCGTGCCTGGCGAAGGTAATTCCGGTTCCGTCTACTTCGATGTCGCGGCGTGGAATGCCACGGAAGGCTCGGACTACGGTTCGCTGTCCGGCAACCGCGTCGAGGAGATGGAACAGGGCGAAACAGACAACGCTGGCAAGCGCAGTCCCCAGGACTTTGCCCTGTGGAAGGCGGCCAAACCGGGCGAGCCGTCCTGGCCCACCCCGTGGGGCCGTGGCCGTCCGGGCTGGCACCTGGAGTGCTCTGCCATGTCCACCTACTACCTAGGCGGCGAGTTCGATATCCACTGCGGTGGCTTGGACCTGCAGTTCCCGCACCACGAAAATGAGATCGCGCAGTCCCATGCGGCGGGGGATAAGTTCGCCAACTACTGGATGCACAACCACTGGGTCACCATGGCCGGTGAGAAGATGTCGAAGTCTTTGGGTAATGTGCTCTCCATCGCCAATATGCTGGAGATCGTCCGCCCGGTGGAGCTGCGCTACTACCTGGGCTCCGCGCATTACCGTTCGGTCCTCGAATACTCCGAGGCAGCGCTGACCGAAGCTGCGGCCGGCTACCGCCGCATCGAGGACTTCGTGGGCAAGTTTGAAAACGTAGAAAAGGGCGAGTGGACCCCGGCTTTCGAAGAGGCGATGAATGATGACATTGCTGTGCCGAAGGCGCTGGCGGAAATCCACACCACCGTGCGCGCGGGCAATAAGGCGCTGAGCGACGACAACCGTGCAGAGGCCGAGCGCCTCGCCGGGGCTGTGCGCGCCATGGCTGCGGTTCTTGGCTTTGATCCACTCGATGAACAGTGGAAAGATAGTGGCGAAGAGAGCGGCGCTGATGCAGCACTGGACGTCCTCGTCCGTGCCGAACTGGAGCGTCGCACTACCGCCCGCGCAGAAAAGGATTGGGCTACTGCGGACGCCGTGCGCGACCGCCTTGCAGCTGCGGGTATTACCATCACCGACACCGCCGACGGCCCCACCTGGTCCTTGGCGGATTAACCGTCCTTGGCAAAGGCCAAGGACAGCACAGAAGTCGAGGACAACAAAGGAGAAGAATTATGGCACGTACCCATGGCCGCGGCGGCGCGGGCGCCCGCAAGTCCAATAAGAAGGGGGCTACGAAGGGCTCTGGTGGTCAGCGTCGCAAGGGCCTGGCCGGCAAGGGCCCTACGCCCAAGGCGGAGGACCGCGTCTACCACGCCAAGCACAAGGCGAAGCTGGAACGCGAGCGCCGCAATTCGGGCCGCCACCAGAAGGAGACCGCGGAGATGGTCGTTGGCCGCAACCCGGTCATCGAGTGCCTGCACGCCAAGGTGCCTGCTACCTCCCTCTACATCGTGCAGGGCACGCGTAATGATGCCCGCCTGTCGGAGGCAGTGGCCATGTGCAATACCCGCAACATCCCGATTCTTGAGGTCCAGCGCCACGAGATGGATCGCATGACCGGCAACGGCATGCACCAGGGCATTGGCCTGCAGATTCCGCCGTACAAGTATGCCGACGTTCATGACCTGATGGATCGGGCCCGCGATGCTCAGGAACCGGGTATGTTCGTCATCCTCGATAACATCACCGACCCGCGCAATCTCGGCGCAGTCATCCGCTCCGTCGCGGCCTTCGGCGGCCATGGTGTCATCATCCCAGAGCGTCGCTCCGCCTCCGTCACCGCGGTGGCCTGGCGTACCTCCGCCGGCACCGCCGCGCGCTTGCCGGTGGCTCGCGTGACCAACGTGACCCGCACGGTCCAGGACTTCCAGAAGGCCGGCTACCAGGTTGTTGGCCTGGATGCGGGAGGCGAGCACACCCTCGATACTTACAACGGTGGCACCGACCCCGTTGTCATCGTCATCGGCTCTGAGGGCAAAGGCATTTCGCGCCTCGTCCGCGAGAACTGCGATGCCATCATGTCCATCCCCATGACCGACTGGGTTGAATCCCTCAACGCCTCCGTGGCGGCAGGTGCGGTGCTTTCCGAGTTCGCCCGCCAGCGTCGCGCGGCCCAGAAGTAGGCTCACGCTTTCGTCGCCATGTTCCTCACGAGTGTGCGTCCCGTCCCGGAGCTTATTGGGGAGGGACTGCCCGGCGTGCCGGAACACATGCGCCGCCTGGGCGTGCTCATCGCAGCGCTGCCCGGCGGCGCCTTGCGTTTGCCTACGCCCGTGACCGTCGTCGTGGGGGATAACGGCGCCGGAAAATCCACGCTGCTCGAGGCCATCGCCGTGGGGCTTGGCGTCAATCCCGAGGGCGGCTCGCGCCACGCCCGGTTTGCCACCGGCGACGAGGACTATCCCGAGTGGCTCATCTGCTCGCGGGCGCACAACCCGCGCGACGTGTACTTCTTGCGCGGCGAGACCTTCCTCAACTTGAGCGAGTATCACCACCAGATCCACAGCCCGGAGAATCCCGATCCGCTCAGTGACCTGCCGTTTCTCAGCCACGGCCAGGGTCTGCTCGCCCTCGTCGAGAGACGCTTCCATTCTGACGGAATGATCATTCTCGACGAGCCGGAAGACGGCTTGTCCTATCCCCGGCAGGTCGAGGTTGTCACGCAGCTCGAGCGCCTCGCCGCCCAGGGCGCGCAGGTCATCCTCGCGACGCACTCGCCAGTCTTCCTCAGCATGCAAGGCGCGACCGTCTACGCGTTCGGCGACAAGGGGATTGCGCCCGTCGCTCCCGAAGCGACGGAAGCTGTCCACGCCGCGCGCGAGTTCCTTGCCGATCCATTGGGGACCGCCGCGTTTCTTATTGGGGAGGGCGAATGAGAGACTTCTATGTCGACGCCTATGCCGCGCTGGACGGCGGCCACGGACCTGAGTGGGTGTCCTCCGTTCCTGGTTTCGTGGCGCTGCGACGCCAAGGACTGGACCTGCGTGCGCCGGTGACCGTGCTGACCGGGGACAACGGGGTAGGAAAGTCGACGCTCGCCGAGGGCATTGCCTTCGAGTACGGCTTTCCTGAGCGCGGTGGGATATGGGGTGTGCAGCGCTCCGCCGGTCCCATCAATCCCCTCCGGAGGTGGGCGAGCCTGCGGCTAGGTACCGCGCCCAAGGACGGCTACTTCCTGCGAGCGGAGGCGCACTACAACGTTGGTTCGACCGCGATGTCGCATGGCGAGTCCGTCATGGACGTCGTGCAGCGTTCCTTTGATGGGCGCGGGCTCTACATCCTCGACGAGCCGGAATCTGGGCTTTCGCTCGTGCGGCAGATGACGCTCATGGCGGAAATCCATCGCGCCGCGGAGGCGGGTGCGCAGTTCATCGTGGTGACGCACTCGCCGATTGTGGCAGCCATCCCCGGTGCGCGGATTGTTGAAATTACAGAAGATGGGTTCTTCCTTGAGCTGCGCGACGTGACACAGACGCTGGCGTTTCAGTCGTTGCGTGAGTTTCTCTACGCCTCCGGATGCTAGATTCAGGGCCGAGAAAGCTGGATGGCGATCTTTACTTCTTGGTTGCTGGCCAGTACTTCACATCTTGAACATTCAGATTGCGTGCGTGTGCCGAATACAAGGTTCTGGAGGATTGGGGTTCCACGGCTTAGAGACGAGGACGACTCGGTCCTTTGCCTGCCGTTTTCACCTTGTACAGATTCAGCTGCGGGTAACTTGAAGAATCTTCGCCAGCAAACCGTGACATCGAGAGTACATACATGCACAGACGTGTGCAACATCACGCTGGGACGTAATAATTCTCTAGATAACAACGGGTCGCAAGTGTGATTAGTCAGTACGCGAGAAAAGAAAACCTACGCGATGGAACGCGACCTCTACGCGATCGTCAACGACATTGCCGACCACTACAACAAGGTTCACTGAATGATGAACTGAAGGATCTTTTATCCCTTGTAGGCCTTTCATTGCACCACAGTGTTTCCTGCGAGCATGCTTCGCTCGGTATGAAACAGCGTCTAGGAATCGCCAAAGCACTGGTCGGTAATCCACAATTATTGCTTCTCGACGCTCACCTACGAACGGCCTCGACCCGAGGTTGGGGCTGAGTGGAGTGAGACACGATGGGGCGCACGTGCAGTCTAGAGCCCGAAGAATTCCTCCACGAGCTCGGCAGCGATGAAGGAATCCGTGTTTTTACCCAGGCGTGGGTCCAGCTCGTTGCCCGACGGGATGACGTGGCCCATGCCCTCGACGCTCACGAGCTCGACCGGCGCGCCGGTGGCGTCTGCCGGCTCCCAGCGGTCGACAACGGTGTCGGGGAAAAGGTGGGTGCGCTCTGGGCCGGCGGCATGGTTGAGCTCCGCGAAGCGTGCGGCGTTCTCCTGCGCGCCGGTGACGGCACCGCGGGTGCGCTTCGGGTCAATGCCCGCCGTTCCGCCCGTATAGGGCGCGAGCCGGTCGCCCGTGCCGTGGACGAACATGACCGGGGTGGGTTGGTACGCCGAGTCCGGATTGGTGGGCGCATGGTTGGCGCCGGCGCCGAGAGTGGAGGCGAAGACGCAGGCGGCATCGGCAAGCCCGGGGGCGTCGAAGAGCAAGCGGATAACCATCTGCCCGCCGTTGGAGAAGCCGCAGAGGAACACGCGGCCAATCTCCTGCTCCGCGCGCAGCTCGTCGAGGATGGCGCGCGTGAAGGCGACGTCATCGATGCCCAGCTCGCGCGCGGCGACGGGCAGGGTGGCGCGGGCATCGTTAAAGTGCTGTTCCACGCCGGTGGGGTAGACCGCAAGCATGCCGTGGCGGGTGGCGAGGTCATCGAACGTGCCGTTAGTGAAGCGGCGGATGACGTTCGCGGATTGCAGGGAGCCGTGGAAGAACAGGAGGAGGTCTCTCTGGCGCTCGACGTCATCATTCGGGCGGTACACGAGGTACGTGCGGGTGCGGTCTTGTAATTCGAGGCTACGGCGTTCCAAAGTCACGCATCTAGCCTAATCCTGATGCGCGCAGTGCTCATCGTGCGTCGAGGTGTGGTGTGTCTCGGCGTCGGCGCGATCGGTGGCGGCGCGGAAGTGTTCCTGGGAGGCGCGGCGGGCGGCGACGTCGTCGCGGACGGCCTTGCGGCTGCGAGCCCAGCCGATGCCGCGGCAGACCAGGTAAATAACAAAAGAGATGCTCGTGACGAAGACCGAGACGGGCAGGCCCGGCGCCAGGGAGAGGACCAGGCCGCCCACGGCGGAGACCTCCGCGAAGATGGTGGACCACACCACCGCGCGCAGCGGGGAGGAGGTAATCTGTACCGCCGCTGCGCCTGGGGTGATGAGCAGCGCCATGACGAGCAGGGAACCGACGATCTGTACGGATTGCGCGGCCGTCAGGCCCACGAGGATGGCGAAACACACCGCTAGAGACTTCACCGGCACGCCGGCGGCTTGGGCCATGACGGGGTCCGCGGAAGCGAAAAGCAGGGGGCGCCAGAAGAGCGCCACCACGGCGACGATGATGGCGGTGGTTGCGGCGAGCAGCCACACCGACGCGGAGGAGACACCGACGATCTGTCCCGTCAGCAGCGTCATTGCGGTCTTGGCGTTGCCGGGGTAGAGGTGTAAGAAAAGCACCGAGAGACCCAGGCCGAAACTCATGACCACGCCGATAGCGCTGTCTTGTTGGCCTTTCAGTCCCAGCACCGCCAGGATGATGGCGGCCACGATAGCACCGGCAATCGCACCGAAGCCGATGTTGAGACCGAACAGCAACGCTGCGGCCGCGCCCATGAGCGCGAGCTCAGAGGTGGCGTGCACAGAGAAGGACATGTGGCGCAGGACGATAAGTGAGGTCATCACTCCGGAAAGGATTCCGAGCAGCGCGCAGGCGATGAGCGAGGATTGCACAAAATCAACGCCCAGCAGGTACTGGGTATCTTCGATGAATTTAGACAACGATGAGCCTCCCATCGACGTTGAGAACAGTCACGGAGGAGCCATACAGTTCCGAGAGGACCTCGGAGCGCATGACCTCATCGACTGAACCGAACGTGTGGCCATTGGGCGCGAGGTAGAGCACTTTATCCACCACGCCCAGCACCGGGTTTATGCCATGGGTAACGAAGAGTACGGAGGTGCCGCGCTCGTGGCGCCACGCATTGAGCTTCTCGACGGTCGCCTGCTGCCGCGCTGGATCCAAAGACAACAGCGGCTCGTCTGCGAGGATGAGCTCTGGATCGTTGGCTAGGGCCTGGGCTTGGCGGATGAGCTGTTGCTGTCCACCGGAGAGCTGGCCCACGCGGCGGTCAGCGATGCCGGTGGCGCCAACTTCGGCGAGGAGTTCGTCGATACGCCCCCGCGCCGGCTTTCGCTTCCGGAGCACGCCATGGGCGAGGGACAGTGACACGAGATCCCGGGCGCGCAGGGGCAGGTCCTGGGGGAACATTCTTTGCTGTGGGATAAAGCCCACGCGGCAGTTGACGTCGACGCTGCCCGCGGTGAGCTGGCGGGTACCCAAGATTGTTCCCAGCAGCGTGGACTTGCCCACGCCGTTGGGGCCCAAAACGGCGATGAACTCGCCGCGGTCTACGGCGAGGTTCATGTCCGACCACAGTGGTTCTACTGCGGCATTCTTGAAAGAAATGAGCACTTACACAGCCTCGAGTGCGTTGACGACTTCCTCGTAGTAGTCAAGGAAGTTGGTGTCTTCTGGTGGGGTTTCACCAATCTCTACCACCGGGATGTTCTTATCCTCGGCGGCGGCGCGGATGCGCTTGGTCATGTCAGTTTCGGTCTGCGGGTTGAAGATGAGCAGGTCGATCTTGTCCTGCTTGATGTCCTCGAGGAAGCGGGCCAGGTCGGCGGCGGTGGGCTCGCCCTCAGCGACGGTGGCCTTGCGGTAGCCCTCCGGGGTGGCGTCGGTGCTATCGGTGTACTTGAAGATGTAGTCCGCGATGGGCTCGGTCTGCGCGTAGTTGCGCTGCGGGAGCTTCTCGATGCGTGCCTTCAGTCCTTCCACACGTTCCACGAGTGGGTCGGCGGTCGCCTTGGCTTCTGGGTTGGCCTCGTTAACGAGGGTGGCGACCTCCGTCGCCACCTTCTCGATGGCGGCGGAGTCGTACCACACGTGCTCGTTGCCATCGATGTTGGTGACCTGCTCGGGGTGCTCGGCGGCAATCTTCCTGGCCTCGTCCATGGTCACGGTTTCGCCTTCGTGAGCGTGGTCATGGTCATGACCTTCTCCATGGTCATGGTGGTCATGACCATGCTCATCATGCGCGTGGTCGTGTTCCTCGCCATGATCGTGCGCGGTGAGCGGCAAGGCGTGAATGATCTGGTCTTGGTTCTTGACGGCCTGGTAAAGCCAGGCGTCGTAGCCGCCGCCACCGGCGATGATGACGTCGGCCTCGTCGGCGCGGGCGATATCCGCGGCGGTGGGCTCGAAGTGGTGTGGGTCCACGCTGTTGCCGCTCACGATGGCGTGGACGTCGATATTGACGTCGGTCTGCGCGGTGTTGACGACCGCCTGGGCCACATCAGCCCAGATGGAGGTCGAGGCGACGACCTGAATGGTCTCCTTATCGGAACCGGCATCCGAGCCGCCATCGGCGTTATCGCCGCTGGAAGAACAGGCGCTCAGCGAGGCGGCGCCCAGCGTGGCAGCGAAGAGGAGGGCGGTGGGACGTCGGAAAGCGCGGCGTGAGAGGGAAGTGGTCATGTCCCTATTTCTACGCTTTAGTGAAAATTGTTGTCAAATGATAATAAGTTGAAAACGGGTAGTCTTACCGTCATGTCCAAACGCAGTACGACGCTGGCCTCCCTGGCCGCCGAACTCGGGGTTTCGCCCACCACGGTGTCCAACGCGTATAACCGCCCAGACCAGCTGGCGCCTGCCACTCGGGAGCGCATCCTCGCCGCGGCGGCTGAGCGTGGCTACACAGGCCCGGATCCCACCGCGCGCAGCCTGCGCACGCGCCGCCAGGGGTCGCTGGGCGTCCTGCTTACTGAGCACCTGTCCTATGCTTTCGAGGACATGGCCTCGGTAGATTTCCTCGCCGGCATGGCGGAGGCCTCGGCGGGGGCGAGCACGACGTTGACTCTCATCCCGGCCGGTCCAGATACCGTCGGTGCTCCCAATGACGCCCAGGCAGCGCAGCTCGTAGGGTCGGCGGCGGTTGATGGATTTGTGGTCTATTCCGTAGCGGCGGGTGATGCTTACCTTGACGCCGTGCGGCGCCGTGGCCTGCCGGTGGTGGTGTGTGACCAGCCCACGGATTCGGGCCTGCCCTTCGTGGGTATCGATGACCGCGCCGCGATTGCCCCGGCGGCGCAGGCGCTTGTCGACGCCTCCCATACCCGCATCGGCATCCTTGCCATCCGCCTATATCGCGAGCGCCTCGATGGTGAAGTGACGGCTGCGCAGCTGGCTGCGGCGGATATGCACGTGCAACGCTCACGTGTATTGGGTGCGCTCGATGTCTTTGCAGACGCGGGACTCGATCCCGCAAGCATCCCCGTGGTGACGCGCCACATCAATGATTCACGCACCGCTTATGCGGCCGCAGAGGAATTGCTGACTAGGCACCCGGATCTCACCGCGGTGTTGTGTACGACGGACTCGATGGCGCTCGGTGTAATCGCGTATGCACGCGATCATGGAATCGCGGTTCCCGAGCAGCTTTCTGTTACCGGCTTCGACGGCATTGCGCCCGCCTTGGCGCTGGGGCTGAGCACCGTCGTGCAGCCGAATAAGGAGAAGGGAGCGGCGGCGGGGCGCATGCTGGCCAGCCTCATCGATGGGCGCGGAGAGGTGCCGCGCGCGTTGTTGGAGACCACCTTCCATCCCGGGCGGACCGTGGCCCCGGCTGGGGCTTAAGCGCTGTGCTGCGCGCGGGCGGCGGCGAGTTCTTCGAGGAACTCCGTCACCGCCGCGATATCGGGCACGCGCAGCGCCGCTTGCGTTGCGCCCTCACCGACCTTGACGCCGAGGTCCGGCGGTTGGTTGAGCAGGGCGAAGCCGTCTTCATCGGTGGTGTCATCCCCCAAGAAGACCACTGCCGTGGCGCCGACGCGCTGGCGAAGCTTCTCAAGCCACGTGCCTTTCGTGGCCTGTGTAGCAGAAAACTCGACGACGCACTTGCCCGCTGTCTTGGGGAAACCATCGGCGCTGAGAGCCTCGCCTTCTGCATACGCCGCGGCCGCCGCGTCAGGATCCTGCAATTCTAGTGTCCGCAGGTGCAGCACGCGCTGGAAGGGTTTGACCTCCAGTTCCGCGCCGGGGTGGCGCGCGATGATTTCTCTGAGCTCTGCTTCTTTCTTCGCCAGGTGAGCTTCCATCTCCGGAGTGAGGGCGGAATCCTCCCACGAGGACTCGGCGCCATGCGAACCGCCCAAAAGTACCGGTTCGCGCAGCGGGCATACCTGTTTTAGGCCCTCGAGGTGCCGGCCGGAGAGCACCGCGGCGGTGGTGTTCGGGAGCTCCGCTAGGGTGGCCAGGGCGTCGAGCGAGCGCTGCTCCGGCTTTACGTCATACGCGTTGCGTGCGAAGCCCGCTAAGGTGCCATCAAAATCGGAAACAACCGCGAGGTGTTCTGCGGAGGCGAGAGCATCAATCATGCTTCCCACCCTAGCGCTGGAAACTTCAGGGCTACAGCGAGGCCATCCGGATGATCGGTGAGTCCACCTTGTCAGTGCGCAGCGTCAACACCAGCTGGTTGTTCGGGTTAAGCCCGAAATCGAATTCATGGCCCTCAGCAATGAGGTTGCGCATGAGTGAATCGGCCCACTGTATCGAGCCCTCGCAGTCAGCACTGCGCGGCGGGCTCTCATAAGTGGCTTTCTCCACCCGCATCACGTCGCCCTCCCAGATGGTGGAGGCCTTGTCATCCTTGTGGAAGGAAACCTCGGCAGTGAAGGAAACACAGCCGGTCGAGCCCACAGCGGTGTGTTCACCGAAGCTCATGTGCGGCACGTGTGCAGTATCGGCGGGCAGGGAGGAAGGAGCATCCGGAGATGTATAGAGGTTAATGACCTGCCAATCCTTGTCCAGGATGCGCTCATCGCCGCGCGGCGCAGGCTCCTCCTCGGCGGAGCCACACCCGCTCAGACCAAGCGTGAGCAGCGCCGTGCCGAGCACAGCGGTGAGCGCTGCGGCGGGCCGGCGCCGCATCATGCTTCCTCCTGGTTCAGTGCGCCGAGGAAGGACTGCGACCACAGTGCGATATCGTGCTGACGCACCTGCTCGTTCATCGCAATCATGCGCTCGCGCATGGTATCAGGAGATTCCTCCAGTGCCTTGACCGCGGAGAGTAGAGCACGTTTGATGGACTCGATGTCGAAGGGATTGCACAGGTTGGCTTGGGTAAGCTCTGCTGCAGCGCCCGCGAATTCGGAGAGCACGAGCGCGCCGGAGCCATCGCTGTGGGAAGCCACGTATTCCTTGGCCACCAGATTCATACCGTCCTTGAATGGTGTGACCAGCATGATGTCTGCGAGCCGGTAGTAGCGCCGTAGTACGTCTTTCGGGACTGAGCTGTGCTGGTAATGCACCACGGGTGCTCCTAAGCGCCCAAAGCGTCCATTGATGCGGCCCACGGCTTCCTCCACCTTCGAGCGCGTGGCGCGGTAGTGATCGATGCGCTCGCGCGAGGGAGTAGCTAGTTGGACGAAGGTCACCTCGTCCGGGTCCAGCGCCCCGGTCTCGAGGAGTTCCTCGAAGGCAGTGAGGCGCTGCAGGATGCCCTTCGTGTAATCCAAGCGGTCGACCCCCAAAATGACGTGTGCGGGGTTGCCCAACTCAGCGCGGAGCTGGGCGACGTCCTCTGCATCGCCACCCTCAGCGAACTCACTCGCTGCAATGGAGATGGGAAAGGCGCCGACCCCGACGGAATGACCGCTATTCGTCACGATGCGGGCGGTCACCTCGCGGGTGCTGACCTCACCTTCTACTGTGAGGCCCTGGGTGCGAGCCAGCTCCACGAAGTTGCGGGCGTTGGATTCGAGGTGGAAGCCGATCAGGTTGGCGTCGAGAAGCCCCCGCACCAACTCTTCACGCCACGGCAACTGGCGGAAGAGATCCGGGGAAGGGAAGGGGATGTGGAGGAAGAAACCGATAGTGAGATCGGGGCGCAGTTGGCGCAGGATGCCAGGCACCAGCTGCAGCTGATAGTCCTGCACCCACACCGTGGCATTCTCCGCAGCGACGGCCGCTACCTCGTTGGCAAAGCGCAGGTTGACCTCGCGGTAGGTGTCCCACCAATCGCGGTTATAGATGGGGGTGACGATGAGATCGTGATAGAGCGGCCACAGGGTGGCGTTGGAAAAACCCTCGTAAAAGGCCTCAAAATCCTCATTCGTGAGGCGTACCGGGTGAAGCAGAACGCCGTTGTCGGTGGTGAAAGGCTCGGGGGCTTCGTCGGCCACGCCCGGCCAGCCCACCCAGCAGCCCTGGTGCTCTTCTAGGACAGGGGAGAGCGCGGTGACGAGGCCGCCCGGGGAGGCCTTCCACTCACGGGTGCCGTCGGCGGCGGTTTCGAGGTCCACCGGCAGCCGGTTGGCCACGACTACGAAGCTATTGCTGCGCCCGGACATAACTAGGCCTTCTTCGTGGCCTTTTTAGTTGCCTTCTTGGTAGCTTTTTTGCTCGACTTCTTAGTGGCCTTCTTGGTGGCTTTCTTCGTAGCCTTCTTTGTCGTCTTCTTGGTGGACTTCTTGGAGGCCTTCTTGCTGCTCTTCTTCGGAGCGGCATCGGCTTGCTCAGCCAAAACCTTGCGGTGGACTAAGCCTTCTGGTTCGACGCCCAGCATCGACATGAGGGTCACGCCGTCGAGGAAATCCTCCGCATAGGTGGCGACGACGCGACGCGCGGCGCGGGCGGTCTCTTCCTCTACTGCATGAGTCTGATCAGCGGCGGGCTGAGTATCTGTGACCTTTGGTGGCACGGAGTCCTCCTGGGATGAAGTGTGAAAGCTTTCAGACCGGCTATTCTACGCTATTGCGAGTCCGTTGGGGCGCTCGGGTCATCTTTGCCGGGCACTGTGTAGGTGGGGCGCTGCGCTGGAAATTGCGTGGTGACGGGCCACATGTCCGTGACGGCATCGCCCTGCTGGAAGCGCGCCTGCTGTGCAGGCGTCGGCGGTTTGGGGCCGAACTGCGGCGGTGGGGCTGGCAGGTTGTGACGCGGAGCGAAGGGCGATAGGGGAACGCGCGGAATGCGGGCGCGCTGGGCCAAGCGGGTGGCACGCGAGAAGGAGAACGTGCCCAAGCGCTTGATCGAGTTATAAGGCCGGAAGTATTGCGGGCGGCGCAGGCGGCGGGCCACTCGCTCGCCGAAGACCACGCCAGCGGCTAGTGCACCGGAAATGGCGAGGGCGCTGGCCAGGTTGGTCAGGCCGGTAATGAGCTGTTCGTTGAGCATGGCGTACATGCCGCGGTACAAAGTCAGACCCGGCAGCATGGGGGTATAGCCCACGATCATGGTGATGAGCGGCGGCATCATGTAGCGGCGGGAGAGGAGACCACCGGCGAGGCCGACCGCCACGGCCGAAATGCCAGAGGCGACGACAGCTCCAACGCCTAATAAGACGACGAGGAAATAGTAGAAAATCATACCGGCGGCTGCGGTGAGCCCGGAGATGGTGACCTCGGACCACGACGCTCCCAGCGCTAGTGCGAAGGCGGCAGAACCGATTCCACCGCACAGCACCAGAAGGGGGATCTGGTGATAGACGGGCGGGGCGAGTGTCGCCAGTGGCGGCAGGCTGAAGCCCAACCACGAAGCCACCTGGATACCTAGACCGACGCCGGCGATGATAGCGCCGGTGGACATCAAAGCCTCAAAGAACTTGGCGGAGGAGGTCACGGGCGCGCGGGTGATCCCGTCCACCAAACACTGCACCAAGGTCAGGCCCGCCACCAGGATGATGATTCCGGAACCGATGATTTGGGAAGGTAGCATCTGGATGCCAAATCCCGCGAAGATGTTGTAGAGGATGGCCGCGGGGACAACGGCGAGTAGGCCGCCGACGAGGTTCTGATAAAAGGGCGGCAAGCGATAGTCCGCCAGGAACATGTTCGTGCCCATAATGAGTGCCGAAATGAGGAAGGTGACAACCCCGACGAGAAGGTCGCCGCCCAGCATCACGGCGATGAATCCACCCATGGCACCCCACGCGCTGACGATGGTGGTCTTGGAATAAGGGTTCTTCATCGCGTCGATGTCATCCAGGATTTTCTCCGCCATTGCCGGCGGGGTAGCACCGGAGTGGATGGAGCGGATGAGCCGGTCGACGGCGGAGAGTTTAGTGAAGTCCACGGCGATGCTCGGTGCCACGCGGAAGACATGGAGGTTGTGCCGCTCCGGTCCGGTGCCGATGGAGGTGTGGATGGTGATGGTGTTCATCAGAATCGACACGTGGCAGTAGTGCAGACCATAGGAGGAAGCGACGAGGTGAATCTGCGCTTGCACGTCGGTATTGGCTGAGCCCGCCGCAATGAGGATTTCACCAACGCGTGCGGCGATTTCCATGACGCCTGTGACCTGGGCCGGATCGGTGAGATCGACAGGGGCTAGAGGGGAGGGCGGTGGTGCGGCCTTTGCAGCGTCGATGGTGGCGACGGAGGCCGAACGGTACAGCAGGCGCTGGCGCAAGGAAGAAAGAACAGACACGGAAAAGATAGACCTCAACAACACTTCTGGGTTCGGTAAGTCAGCACTTTAGTAACTGCCGTCGATTTATGCACCTGCCAGTGCTTTTCGCGGCTTTTACGTTCACTTTTTCGCAGCGCAAGCACCCTGACTTTCTCTGTATGGGGTGGGCTCAGGTACGATTCCCCTAGCGGATGAGCCGCGGTGCTGGAGTGGCGCAATTGGTAGCGCAACGCACTTGTAATGCGTAGGTTGCGAGTTCAAGTCTCGTCTCCAGCTCAAATAGTCCCAGCTCAAGAGCGATTTATGGAAGAGTAACACTTGAGTATTTTTCTCAAAGTGTCCAAAAAATGTCCAAGAAATATCTCACACTCAATGGCTCCTGAAAATCTGTCAACAGTGTGCGGAGAGAGACGCGCTGACTCAGGCGAACGGGGCGGGGAGTCAGGTGACCAACCCGCTTAAGAAAACAGGCGGCACCGGAATGCTGGAACTCGTACACAGGCCCGGCCCCTATGCCTTCCGGCCCACCACATCGAGGCGGGGAGGGCATCCCCCAGGGTGCCGTTTCCTATAATCCCCCGACCTGTACACGAGGGGAGCAACAACGCCTTCCGGCGGTGCCAGCGGGTAGGGGTGGGAAAGATTCCCTGCCCTTCACTAGCCCACCTTCCTGTGACTGTGTTCAACGAGGTCACGCAAACTTTTGGCCTGTGTGTAAAAAATCCTCGTGCTCGGCGTCATGAGGGTAGGGGCACGCTGGGGATACGGCCTAAGATTCTGGCCACCCGGTCTATTTCCAAATAAACGCCGCGGTGGTGTCGTTCTGTCGGTCGCGGGGCGCAGGGGATTAAAAAGAGCTCCCGTGCCGGTGAGGCGCGAGAGCTCAGGGAAGGTGACTGTCGTTAGCGAACCCAACCTTGCGGAGTGTCGTTGTTCTCCCAGTCAGGTGAGCGGCCATGACCAGTCTCAACGCGGGGGATTTCCTCACGCCGGTTTATGGCGCGAACCGTGTTATCGGGGTCGTTGAGGTAGCTTTTAATCCAGTCTTCTCGTTGGGTGGGTGAGACCTTGCCGATTCGGATTGCTTGGTTAACGACTTGTTCAGCGGCCAGGCGGTCGTCTTGGTCGCGTGCTGTCACACCACGATGGATCGCTTCTTGCATCTCTCGCCAGACTCGTCGGTCGACGGTGACGGGTGCTTCGGCGGCGTGGTTGAGGATGTTTAGGGCCGCTTCTTCTTGAGTGCTTTCGGAGAGCTTCTTACCGGCGGCGATGATGTCCTTGATGGTGGTGATGACGTCGTTGATGGTGGCTGACTCAACGTCAAGGTTGAGTAGGCTGGCGAGTTCTTCCCACTGTCCTTCTTCAAACGACGGCGCTGTAGTCTCGGGCGTGGTTTCGTTGCGGGAAAAGTTATCGAAGATTCCCATTGTTCGGCTCCTTCGGAGTTGTGTCAGGTTTGGTTTGGGCGCGTTGTCGCGACCTGTGTATCGGTAGTTCTGCGCCAGGGCGTAGACCTTCGCGTCGTTGTGAGCGACGGGTGTTGCGTGTTGGTTGATGCCGTTAGCGAGTCCAGCTTCAACAGCTTCGCGAGCACTGAACCATGTTTCTTCCCTCATGAGTGCTCGCCACTGGTCGAGGGTGCCACCGGCTTTCTCTGCGTAGATTGAGGCGATGTTTGCCGATACGCGGTCGAGGTCAGCGGCGAGCTTCTCTAGCTGCGTGGCATTGCCGTTAGCAGTGCGGAAAGCTTCATGAATCATGAGTTCGCTGTTGGGTGCCATGAGTACGGTGTTGCCGCCACCGATAGCGATGTAGCTTGCGGCGCTGGCGGCGACTCCGTCGACGATGGTGGTCACGTGGCCGGGGTAGTTTCTCAGGGCGTTCATGATGGCGACTCCTTGGTAGGCGTCGCCTCCTGGGCTTGAGATTCGGACAGTGACCTTGCCGGTCATGGTGGACAGTTGCTTGCGGACACTGTGTGCGGTGCTGTCGCCTTCTCCGATGACGTCGTAGATAAGTATCTCGTTCATCTTGCTGTCCACTCCTTGGGGCTAGTGAGCCAGGCTAATGAGGGCGTCGTCGCCTTCGTCAGCGTCGTCGACAGCCCAACCAACAGTGATGCCGTCGCCAGCCGGGGCGGCCTTGCCGTTGGCTCCTACGGATACGGCGGCACCAGCGGTAAGAGCTGCGGCGGCGGTGACGGTGACGATGCGGCCGGATCCGCGTGCGACTCCTACGAGGTCGCCGGGCTTGGCGTCGTACTTGCATACACCGGCGACGGCTTCGCCAGGCTTGGCCGGGGCGACGGTGATGAGTCCGTTCTTCATGGCGGCGGCGTAGCCGAGGAAGGTCTTACCAGTGACGGCCTCGTCGACGTTGGCGGTGAGGTCGGTTCCGGGATTGAAGCGTTCTTTCATTTGGTTGGTGTACATCGTGGCCTCCTAGACGTTGGTGATGGTTGCGATGGCGGCGGGAAGGGTGATGCCCATGACTGGCATGGCGTAGCCCTGTACCCAGGTTTGGCGGTGGTGTTCGTCGCGCCAGGTGGTCACGGTGAGTGATTCTTCGTAGCGCACGAAGCCTGCCTTACCGGGGTCGACGAGGTAGGTCTTCTCCTTCGGGACGTAGTTCGACGAGATAAGTTCCAGTCCGAAGGTGTCGAGCATGGCCTTCATGTTGGGGCCGTATGCTGCGAGGATTCGGGACTTGGTGAGCGGGTTGACCAACATCTTCGAGTAGGTGATGCCCAGCTCCTTGGTCTCTGCGATGGCGAAGGCGTCAGCGATAGACGAGGTGGGGCGCTCGTTCGGGGCGGTGATGGTCGCCGGGTCGCCTTCGAGAACAAGGTCACTCCACTTGGTGCCGGTATGGGCGATGGAGTTGGTTTCGCCAGATTCGTCAGCGGCGGCGATGGTTTCCATGGCGCGCTGATTGAGCTTGCGGCGAATTGTGTTGGACAGTGCGGTGACGTCGTTGTCGAAGTCGACGGTGAGGTTACGTTTGCGGGCCTCGTCGGAGATAGCGAACTTGCCACCGTAGTCTTCTACGCGGGCGAGTTCAGCTTCGGGGCGCTCACGGTAGACGATGGCGTACTCGTCGCCGGGTTGGCGGGCGGTGACGTCGTTGTCGGTGTAGAAGTTCTTCTCGGTGGTCTTGGAGTAGATGACAGTGCCACCTTCAACCGGGCCAGCGTCGTTGGAGAAGATGGTGTCAACGAGAAGGTTGGCGGAGGCAATTTCAGCCACCCGTGATGCGATTACCGTTGGGTTGGCAAGCGCTTCATCAATGCTGATAACGCCATCGTTGTAGTCTGCGCGTGCAGGGTAGAAACTCATTTACTTATCTCCTTCGGTGTTGTTGGTCGCCTCGTCTTGGCCTGCCCAGTACCCGAGAAGCCAGGTCGCCAGGTAGGACGGATTCGAGTAGGCGGGAACTGACGGCGAGTCAACGATGTGCGGGGCGACGGTGAACGTGACTTCGCGGTTGACGCCGTCGGCGGGCTTGAGGTTTCGGTCAACTGGGCAGCAATTCATGATTTGCCGAAAGTCCAGCGGGATTGAGTAAGACATGAGTCTCCCTTCATAGTTGTTGTTGGTTGTGAGCACGTCACCTGTAGTCGCGATAGGCCTCAACGTCTTCGCGGTTGAAGTACCAAGGTTTGCCGTTTCGAACTCCGGGGAGTCTGCCTCGTTGCGCCAGGCGGCGAACGTTGCGTTCTGAGCACCCGAGGATTTCGGCGGCGCTAGCTGTGGTGATTTGCTCATACTCTGCAGTGTCTTCGAAGGTGGGGCGTACTGGTTCCGAATGTCCTGTTGCGGAATGAATCTGGGCCGCTAGGTGAAGAATCTTCGGGTTGAGGTTCGCCCCGTGCCGTTGAGCTAGGTCAGCGGCGGCAAGAACAGCGGTGGACAGGCGGCGGGCGTCGCTGTAGCCAAGAATCATGAAGTCTCCTGAGATGAAGAACGGCTTACTCATTGTTGGGCCTTCTTTCCCATTTCGAATGCTTCAATGTGGTCGACGATGCTGTCAGCGAAGCGATAGATGTCTTTGTCCTTGATTTCGAACGCAATTGATTTCCCATCGTGCGTGGTGATGATGAAGCTCATGCAGCGGTGCCGCTTGTCGTCTCTGACGTCGTTGATGCTGAGTTTCCCGGTTCGCCACGTGAGGCCTGGTGCTCTGAATCGTGTTCTCATGCTGTCTCCTTGCGTACGTACAGGCCGCGCTCGTTGATGCGGATAAGTCCCTTCATCTGAAGGCGTTCGATGATGGTGTAGAAGTCGCCCGCTTGGTCGAGCTGTTGCTTGGTGAGGTGTTTCTGAATTTGGTCGGTGGACTGTCCTCGGGTGGTGTCGAGGGCGTCGAGGACAGTGGCCTCAAGGTCGTCTTCTTGAGGCGTGTTGAGGGTGAAAAGTTCTCCAGTTGGGCCAGTGTGTGGCCCGTGGCCCGACTGTGATTTTTGCCCAGTTGGGCCATTGTGTTTTGCCTGCATATCGCCAGTTGGGCCAGTTGGGCCACGATTATTTACCCCTAGGGAGGCGTTGGCCCGACTGTCCCGACTGGGCAGCGACCAAGTTGCTACCCTTGGGAACCCCGCCTTATCGGACTTGCCACCAAGATTCTTGAAGGCTCGTTTGATGGTGCGCTCTGCTGCTACGTCGGCTTTCTTCGCGGCTTTCAGAACTTCGGCACGCGGGGTAGGGCCGCGTTCGGTGAGGTAATCTTCTAGCCACACTTCGGCGTCAGTGCGGTCGTCAGGGGTCTCGTCACTGTCGTTTCGTTCAAGAAGCTCAGTGGCGGGCGTGTCAGTGAACTCGCCCCACTCGATGACACCAAGCTCGGTGAGTTCTCCACCGTCGAGCTGAACTGGGCGGGACACGATGGACGCTTCGCGCGAAACAATGCCACGGGCTAGGTTGGCTTTCGTATTGGTGACGATAAGCCTGCCATCGTTGTCTATGGCGGCGGCGAGTACACTACGGGCAATCTGACTCCAGGCGATGGAACCTAGAAGAAGTCGACCCGTGTCGCTGCCTTCTTTTTTGCCGAAGTGCGCCAGCCCAACAATGGTGATGGCGTACTTGTCCGCGCCAGCTGCGAGCGGTTCAAGGAACTGGCGAACATGGTCATCCTTGTAGCCGTCGAGTTTCGGATCCATTGATGACTTCGCGGCGTCGAGGATGACGAACTTCACGCCCTGGTCGGAAAGCTCACGAAAGAGAAGGTCGGTGTCCTGAGGTAGGCGGAGGTGACCTTCGGCCCCGGTCTCTGTTTCCACGTCGATAAAGAAGACGTTGTCGAGGTTGGCCCCTGCAGCCTGCAGACGAGGTTTAACGGTGAAGGAGCGGGAATCTTCGGAGTTGAGGTAGGCGCATTTCATGCCAGCGCGGCTGAACTCAGCTACCCAACTACATGCGATAGTTGATTTTCCGATACCTTCACGCCCTGCGAGAAGAGTAAGCATGTTGGCGGGAATCCACTCAGGAATGAGCCAATCAACTTTCTCGGTTTTCACGCTGCTAGCTTTGACGAGCTTCACGCGGCGGCGACCAACCTTCTCACCAACCGCAACGAGGTCGTCGGAGGTGTGCCCGGCGGCGATATGGTCGGAGAGATCCTTACCTTCGGCGGCGTGAACGATACGCACAGATTCGGGGCGGGACTCCATGCCGGTGAGGTGGGTTAGAACGTTGTAGGCGCGCTTCTCGCCTTGGCTGTCCTTGTCGGCAACGATGATGACCTCACGGCCTTTAAGCGGCGTCCAGTCGGCCTTAGCGGGGCTAGTGCTTGCGCCTTGTGCTTGGGATACGGCGGCGGCTTGCCACACGGTAGCGGCGGTGGTGGCGTCCTTCTCGCCTTCCACTACGTAGACCGGGCCAGGTGTGGCCAACGAGGCCAGGCCGTAAAGGTTCGTGCCCTTCGTGTTGCCAGACTGTTTAAACAACTTCTCTGGCGAGCGGTGCACGAAGCGACCATCACCATAGTCATAGCGAACACCCTTCGGGCTATCGAAGAGATCTCGTGTGGTCATTCCCAGGGCGTCGAGAACTTCGTCAGTGTCGCCATTGTGGCAGTAGACAAGAAGTTGGTTCCCGTTGTAAGTGATGCTCGTTCCTCGGTCTTGGTCACTGTGGCCGGGTGTTTGCACCTGGGCGCGTTTACCGGATTCAAGTTCGCGGTAATTCAGGCCGCTTCGTTCTACGGCTTCAATGAATCGTTGATAAGAGTTGTCAGCGCTATGCACTTCGAGAATCTTTCTTTCATGGGGTGACAGGAGGAGAGACGAAATGGAGTTGCATTTGTCGGGGTGCCCACATCGTTGACACTGTGTGTGGGCCTGGTGCCCTCCAGCGGCTCGAACGCTGGCGCCTGCCAGTAGGGCTAATTGGGTTGGGCTAGCTTGCGATTAGGTCGAGGTAGGACTGATAGCAGTCGTTGAGGTAGTCACATGCCTCAAGCTCAGTTGAGAAGACGTAGAAGTCCTCACCTGAAAGCTCTTTGACGTGCCAATCTCCATCGCCGGGTCTGAAAGACACCATTTGTCGCGGTGGTGCGGCGAGGTAGTCAAACTGTCCACTCAGCACTGCGTTGGGGTACTTGATGAAGATTCCGATTGTCATTCCGTGGTAGATGACCTGAAAAGTTCTGACGTTAGGGTCGTCGGAATCGAAGTCGTCTGCGTGCGCTGAATAGTCAAGTTCCTTGAGCTGGTATTTGGTCACAGTGTGCTCCTTATGCTGCGAGGGGGTTGGGGAGGTCGAGGTGTTGGAGTAGGTCTTCGGCGTCAGCAACGAGAAGGAGATCCGCTACTGAGAGAAGCGCGTCAGCGTTAACGATCATTCGTCGTCACCTTCTCCCCAAGACGTGAGGCCAGCGCGCTCTAAGTCCAGGTCGTCGACGGCCTTCATCGCGTCCAGGATGGTCATGTAATCGCCGCCTTCGCGGTAGCGGTCTACAAGTTCGTATTGCAGGTCAGTCGGAAACAAGTCGTTCTGTCCGGTCACACGAATGATTTCCTCATGCTTGCGGGCTTCGTGACGCTCCGCTTCTTCCCGGCGCTTCTTCGCGGCGCGCCACTCTCGTTGAGTGGCTTCGTAGCACTCTTCAACGAGAGCACGAAGCTTCTTAATCAGCGCGGTGTTGAGCTTCTGGATTTCTCCAAACTGCTCGTCGAGTTCGCGGTACTCCTCCGGGGTGGCGTTGATTGCTTTCTCGTCGATGCGCTGGAGTTTCCAGTTGTTGTTGGTGATAGCGGCCTCAACCTTGTGGATAGCCCGGCGAAGCTCAATGCTGCTAGACTCATGTGTATTCGAGTTCATATCAACCTCGTTCTTTCCCTCGTTGGTGTTCGCAGCACCAGCGAGGGTCTTCTCATTTTTGATGGTCACTTTGGTTGGCCTCCTTATGCGGCGGTGTTCTGGTTCGGGATGGTGGCGTCAGGTGTGCCGTTCGGGTGCATCGTGGTGATGTTGTCCGGGCGGTAACGCACGCCTTCGGGGTCGGTAACGACTTCGCCCTTGTAGTGCAAGCGAACCGGAAGGCCGTTGCTGTAGTGAGTGGCGCGGTGCACGTTGTGATACATAGCCTCCTTGCGGACGGCGTCGCGGATACCGTCGAGGATGTAGATCGCGTTCTGCAGGTTGTCAGGCAGCTCGTCGAACTCAGGACAGCGACCGTTGATGTCCTGAATCTCTGTGTTAGCGGCGTCGAGCGAAGCGAGCACACTGTCAGCGAGATAAGCCAGTGAGTCTTCGGCGTGGTATTTCTTCATGATGATTCCTCCTAATCGGATTGAGTAGCGGCGATGATGTCTTTCTTGGCCAGGCCTGTTGTGACGATGCCTAGGCTTTCAGCGAACTTGCGCCACTCAGTGATGCTTGCGGCCTTGGCCGGTCGTTGAACCTCTGGTTCTTCGGTGTGTTCGTCGAGGGGCTTGGCCGGTAGTGCTGGTTCCTCATGCTCCTGGTGGTGCTCGGGAGACTCAGCCACGGCGAAGGCTTCGGGAAAGTTGCTGAGCACTTCGGCGCTGATTTCTGCGCGGGTGCCGGCGAGAAGCAATTCGTCATTTACAGTCGGGCGAATGCTCTGAGTGACCTTCACTTCAATTCGATCACTCATGCTGCGTCCTTCTCGGCGTTGGCAACGGCTTGGTTGAGCAATTCGAGGGCTTTATCGGCGGGCATACCGACAGCCTCAAGAAGAGGCATTGTTGGAATGACGATGCGGTTGTTGATGTGAAGAACACGGGACGGGAACGTGTTGTTTCGGATCGAAGCGTAGAACGTGCTCTTGCTTACGTTGCCGAGGAAGAGAAGTGCTTGGGATACGGAAAGAGATGGAGGAAGTATGTCCATTTCGATCTCCTAGTGTCAGTAGCGGTTAGGATGTCAACACAGTATGAAATGAACTATCAAGCTGTGTTACACAATCTGACACTAACACCACTTATCAACGTGTGCAACACAATTTGACACTATTTGGAAAGGTGTACCTCGATGGTGGATAAATCTTACGCAGCCATAAACCTGAAAGCGCTGCGTACGGCGGCCAATATGTCCAGGCAGGCACTAATTGATGGGCTTAAAGAAAAGAATGGTTTAACTCTCCATTCGACCTCCCTGAGACGAATTGAAGAAGGGGAGCAGCCAATGAAAGTCGATGAGGCGATGTACTTTGCTGACTTTTTTGACGTCCCCATTAACGCCTTTATCGAAGCTCCAATTGGACATTCGTATACCGAAATTCAAGCTGACTTGAAGACTTATTACTCTCGTCGCTACTCGCTGGGGTTGGAGTTGGGCGCATGGGCTGCTTGGCATGAAGTATGCACGGAAAAATATCGCGAGGACTATGTGGCAGAAAGTGATGACAATGAGGAATTGCAAGCGATCACTCGGGAATCGCATCGTTCTTTCCGTGCTCTCTTAAAACATGATTCGGCATTTGTAGAAGATGCGCGAAGGCTAGAGTCGAAGCTTGGAGGCTCTGGAGAGTTTGAAGAAACGACGCGTAACGATGGCACGCGGTAGGCCAGCAACCCCACCAGGCACCTACGGCGCTATCTCTAAACCGAAGCAACTGCCGAACGGGATGTACCAAGCCTCAACAAGATTGAGACTCTTCAACGGCAAGACAGTGCGCGTTAGGGCCACCGGAAAGACACCAACCAAGGCAGAACAAGCGCTCAAGGAACGATGTACTGCCAGGCTCCAGGGCGACGACAATGACGAGCTTCGCGTCACCTCAACACTCTCGTCGCTCATGAAGCTCTGGATAGCACAACACGACGTCACGGAATCCTCCAAGGAGACCTATCAAAAGTGCATCGACATGCACATTAATCCCGGTATCGGAAACCTGCGCCTCAACGAGTTCACGGCACAACGAGCACAGCACTTCCTCGGGTCTCTAACTCCAGGTACAGCACGAACTGCGCGGGCTGCGCTAGGTAGTGCATGTGGCTTGGCGGTTCGGTGGGGAGTGATGCCACGAAACCCAGTACGTGACACGAAGCTCAAGAAGAAGCGACGCAACGAGGTTCGCGTTCTGACAGACGAAGAGGCTCAAGAGTATCGCGATGCCGTCGAGAAGTGGTGTGGCGGCAACACCTCGGGAACCAAGCGCGGTGAGTCTCTTCTAGAGATCGTTGATGTGCTCCGAGGTAGCGGGATGCGGATTGGAGAGGTCTTAGCGCTTCGCTGGAAAGACGTAGACCTTGATGCTGGGATGCTGACTATCAGGGGCACGGTCGACAACAAGGGCGGGCGTAAGTCGTTCCCCAAGACCGAAACCTCACGGCGCACTATCCCAGTGAAGAAGTGCGCGCTCCAGGCGCTAGAACGACAGTGGGCCAAGGAGTACCGGCCCTACTTTGGTGAGATAGTGTTTCCCACTCGTAACGGTACGTATAGGACAGTTCCCAATGTGTCAGGAGACCTCAAGAAGGCGCGGGGCGACTTAGATATTCACGCTCATGATTTCAGGAAGACTGCAGCGACTCGGATTGAGGAGAAGCATGGAGTGATGGCGGCGTCGAGGTACCTAGGACACTCCTCAACGAGCGTCACGGAACAGTCCTATCTGGCGCGGCCTTCGGTACTACCTGACTACACGGATGCGTTCTAAGAGTGTCCAAAAAGTGTCCAAATAGTCAGTGAAAACATCGGGAATGTTCGAGTGTGTTAGGAATCATTAACTCGTCTGCCAGTAACGACAGGAAACCTCAACACT
The DNA here is from genome assembly GCF_001813925.1 of Corynebacterium sp. HMSC072D12. Taxonomy (NCBI): domain Bacteria; kingdom Bacillati; phylum Actinomycetota; class Actinomycetes; order Mycobacteriales; family Corynebacteriaceae; genus Corynebacterium; species Corynebacterium sp. HMSC072D12. The sequence goes on along the minus strand of NZ_KV814416.1, from coordinate 16,955 downwards.
CCGCGTTCTAGTCAATATCGCAAAAACGTAAGCGTAGGTTGCGAGTTCAAGTCTCGTCTCCAGCTCAAAAGGGCCTTTTCAAGGCCCTTTTTTCATTCTGGGGGTTATTCGGCGAGGTGGCCTAAGGCGACGTCGATAAGCGCGCGGCGTCTCTGCGGCGGCAGGGGGCGGTCGGTGAGGTGATCGTGCACCCACAGGCCGTCTGCGATGATTGATGCCAGCACGACGGATTCATCCTCCGCGGCAGGATCAGGCAGCCAGCGCCCATCGACGTCCCTCCACACCTTTTGGAAGTCCGGATGGGACTGCGAGTGGATGGACATGAGCAATTCAATGAGCGGGTCATTCTTGCCCATCGACTCCAAGGTGGCGCGGTAGCGCTGGCGAGGACTCAACTGCTCCGCCGTTTTGCCACCGGAGAGACCGATGAGCTCTTCCTCCCAGCGCTCCGCGCACAGCTTATGGCAATCAATGAGCAGCTCGTGCCGGGTAGGAAAGTGGTAGATGAGCCCCGACTTACTCATGCCCGTGGCAGTGGCCAGGGAATCGTAGGTGAGGGCGTGAACGCCATCCTTCTCGATGATGGCGAGCGCCTTTTCGAGCGCCTCAACCTTTTTACTAATGCGTGGCATCGGCACCTCCGGAGGTTGGGTTGCTGCGGAAGCACCAGCCGGTGACCGCAGCAAAAATGAGCATGACTACGCCAAGTCCGGCGGCGGTGGCCAAGTAAGCATCGGTGTATGCGGGGCCGGCGGCCTCCGCGAGCGCGGGGTCGTGGAGTGCATCCATGCCTAGGTCCCGGATGTCCTCTGGCAGCCCGCTCTTATAGAGCATGGGCAGCACCGAACCGGTGACCGCAATGGACAGCAGCGTGCCGAATTCATAGGAAACTTCCTCCACACCCGCGGCCATACCGGAACGCGAGGCAGGCGCGGCGCCGATGATGGCGGTGGAGGATACCGACATCACGAACCCCGCGCCGAGGCCGGTGATGAACAGGCCAACCAGGTATGCGGGGAACACGTCGTGCGTGCCGCCCCACACCACGCAGCCAATGCCCGCTGCCATAGCGAGGAAGCCGCCGGCGATGATGGGCAAGAAGCCCCAGCGGTGCAGGTTAGCCCCGCCCAGCGCGGACATCGGCAGCGCGGCCAGCGCGATGAGGGAAATGATGAGCCCAGCGTGCAGTGGGGAGTAGAGGTCCACCAACTGCAGCTTCTGCGTGGTGGTCATTTCCAGCCCGGCCATGCCAAACATGGCGCCGGCTGCGGCCAACACGCCGCCGCTGAAGATGGGCGAGCGGAAGATATCGAAGGTGAGAAGCGGCTCTTCCAGTGTGTGCTGGCGGCGTGTAAAGAGGACAGCGCCTATGAGGCAGGCGGCCAGCGCGCCACCAATAAGCATGGCGTTGAGGTGGGAGCTGGCTACGGACTTGATGACGAGCACTAGAGAGGCCAGCGTGATCAGTGCGTAAAGGGAAGACAAGAAATCCCAATGCTTCGCTGGGTTCGCCACGTTCGGTGGGGCGAGGAAGGCAGTGAGGATGAGGGCGATGATCACGATGGGCACGTTGACCAAAAAGACCGATCCCCACCAGAAGTGCTCAAGCAAAAAGCCGCCCACCGTGGGGCCTGCGGCCGCGCCAACGACGGCAATGGAGCCCCAAATGCCGATGGCCGTGTTGCGCTCAATCTCATCTTCAAAGGTCAGACGAATCAGAGCCAGGGTAGCGGGCATCATGATGGAGGCGCCAAGACCCAAGAAGGCGCGGGCAGCGACGAGCTCCCACGCGCCGGGCGCTAGCGCTGCGGTCAGAGACGCGATGCCGAAAATCCACAGGCCGATGACGAACATGCGGCGGTGGCCAATTTTATCGCCCAGAGTTCCGGTGCCCAGCAGGAGACCGGCAAGCATGAGTGCATAGGCGTTGATGATCCATAGTTGCTGCAGCGAAGTGGCGTGGAGCTGCTCGGAGAGCTCCGGCAGGGCTGTGTAGAGGATTGAGTTATCCAAGCCGATCATGAGCAGGCCTAAAGAGACCACGCCAAAGAAGGTCCACCGGCGGGTCGCTGAGGTCCGAAGCATCTCTGCCGAGGTTTCCGTTCGTGCATCTGTCATGCTGCGAAACTATAGCGAACGGTCGTTACAGTTTCAAAGCTCAAGAAGCGTGTTTGTTGTCGAAGTCACAAAGCCTCTACTACGTGAGAAGGCAGCTTTAAGGTGGCGAAATGTGCCCGGCGCGGGGACACTGGGGGCCGTTAGCGATAAAAGTTAGAGAGGTACAACATGGCACGCAATTACGCCACGCAGCTCGTGGAAACTCTGGAAGCCCAAGGGGTCAAGCGCATCTATGGTCTCGTTGGTGATTCCCTCAACCCCATCGTGGATGCGGTGCGTCAATCCTCCATCGAGTGGGTTCACGTCCGTAACGAAGAGGCCGCGGCTTTCGCCGCTGAGGCCGATTCCCTCACCACTGGCAACCTTGCCGTGTGCGCCGCCTCCTGCGGTCCGGGCAATACGCACCTTATTCAGGGGCTTTACGACGCCCACCGCAACGGCGCCAAGGTCCTCGCCCTAGCTAGCCACATTCCTTCCCGCCAGATCGGCTCGAAGTTCTTCCAGGAAACCCACCCGGAGGCCATCTTCCAGGAGTGCTCCGGCTACTGCGAGATGGTCAACTCTGCTGAGCAGGGAGGCGTGGTTCTGCACCATGCCATCCAGAGCACCATGGCCGGCAAGGGCGTGTCCGTCCTCGTCATTCCGGGCGATGTCTCCACTCAAGAGGCGGAAGAGGACACCTTCACCTCCTCCGTTATTTCCTCCGGCCGCCCGGTTGTCTACCCAGACCCGGCAGAGGCCGCTGCGCTGACCCAGGCCATTAATGAGGCTAAGAACGTCGCTCTCTTCGTCGGTGCCGGCGTCAAGGATGCGCGCGAGCAGGTTCTTGCGTTGGCCGAGAAGATCAAGGCTCCCATCGGCCACGCCCTGGGTGGCAAGATGTACATCCAGTACGACAACCCCTTCGACGTCGGCATGTCCGGACTGCTCGGCTATGGCGCAGCCCACGAGGCTACCCATGAGGCGGACTTGCTTATCCTGCTGGGCACGGACTTCCCCTATAACGACTTCCTGCCGGATGCCAACGTGGCCCAGGTCGATATCGATGGCTCCCACATCGGTCGCCGGACCCGCATTAAGTACCCGGTGACGGGTGATGTCGCCGCCACCATTGAGAACATCCTGCCGCACGTCGATGAAAAGAAGGACCGCTCCTTCCTCGACAAGATGCTCAAGAATCACTACGACAAGCTGCACCACGTCGTTGAGGCCTACACCTCTGGCGTGGAGAAGCACACGCCAATCCACCCGGAGTACATCGCAGACCTCATTGACCAGCAGGCCGATGAAGACGCTATCTTCACCGTCGATACCGGCATGTGCAATGTCTGGGGCGCGCGCTACATCACTGCGAATGGCAAGCGCGAGCAGATTGGCTCCTTCCGTCACGGCACTATGGCCAACGCGCTGCCGATGGCCATCGGTGCGCAGGCGGCGCACCCAGACCGCCAGGTCATCACCTTCTCCGGTGACGGCGGGCTCTCCATGCTCATGGGCGAGCTGCTCACGGTGAAGCTGCACAACCTGCCGGTGAAGATGTTCGTGTTCAACAACTCTTCCCTCGGCATGGTCAAGCTGGAGATGCTGGTCCAGGGCCTGCCGGAGCATGAGACCGACCACGAGCACGTGAACTACGCCAAGATCGCGGAAGGCGCAGGCATCAAGCACTTCCGCATCGAGGATCCGAAGGACGCGCCGCGCCTTATCAAGGAGGCCTTGGCCTACGACGGCCCTGCGCTTATCGACGTCGTCACGGACCCGAACGCCCTCTCCCTGCCGCCGACACTCACCTTCGAGCAGCTGCTCGGCTTCTCCAAGGCAGCAACCCGCACCGTCTTCGGTGGCGGCGTGGGCCAGATGCTCTCCATGGCGAAGTCCAACCTGCGCAACATTCCGCGTCCACAGGACTTCTAGCGTGAGCGCTTCGCTCTCACGCTAGAAGGGACCTACGCACCACAAGGAACCCACGCCCTGCGGCTCCACCCCGCGACAGCGTTATGCTTTCGCGGGGTCTTTGACTGGGATGAGCACGATCGCTCCGACGAGGAGGACTAGCCCTATGGCGAGCACGCCTCCCCGGTCTCCTTGGCCCATCAGGGAGACGAAGACGCCGAACAGGAAAGGCGTCAACCACGCTACGGCACGCCCGGTTGTGGCGTAGAGGCCAAACATCTCGCCTTCACGTCCTGGCGGGGCAACGCGCGCCAAGAAGCCGCGGGCGGAAGCCTGGGCTGGTCCCACGCACAGGCACAGGATGAGCCCGCAGATCCAGAAGGCCGTCGGGCCTTGCGCGAAGAACATGATGCCCGCCATCAACGTCAGAATTGTCAGGCAGGTGAGGATGATGGCTTTGGGGCCCACGTGGTCGTCGATCAGCCCGCCCGCAACCGCGCCCAGTGCGGCCGCAACGTTGGCGGCAACGCCGAAGATGAGGACGTCGCCAGGCGAAAGCCCATAGACGGATACGCCCAACACCGCCCCGAAGCTGAATACGGCCGAGAGCCCATCACGGAAGATGGCAGAAGCGAAAAGGAAGGCAAAGGCGTTGCGATCCTCTCGCCACAGCGTGTGCACCGTGCGCCACAGCTCGCGGTACGACGCCGCAACGCCGCCCGCTGCTTCACCCGACGGTGCAATCTCCGGCACGCGCAGCAGCACGGGAATGGCAGATAGCCCAAACCACGCCGCGGCGAGCAGTGCCACGAGCCGAATATTCCAGCCGCCCTCCGTGGATAGCCCAAGTCCGCCTCCCTCTCCGGAGACGAAGCCGAAGTAGCAGATGAGCAGCAGCACGATGCCACCGAAATAACCCGCCGACCAGCCCAGGCCAGATACCCGGCCCACCTTGTCCTCGGTGGCCACCTGGTTGAGCTGGGCAAAATAATTGACTTCGGCGAATTGGATGGTCACCGAACCTACCGCCAAGCCGATAAGACCCAGCCAGAAATACGCGGGCGCATCGTTGCGAATGAAAAACAGGCTGGCCATGACCAGGAAGGTCAGCAGCGACCAGAAGCCCAGCGCGCGCCGCCGCGTGCCCAACCGGTCGGAACGCTGGCCCATCACGGGGGTGACCGCAAAAATCACCAGACCCGCCACCGTCATGGACCAGGACAACCACTGCGCCGGGGTGAACTGCGAGTCAATGTGTTGGCCCACCGAGTCGGTGAGATAGACCGAGAAAATAAACGTCACGAGAACCGCGTTGAAGGCAGCCGAACCCCAGTCCCACAGGGCCCAAGCAGCCACGGTGAGGCGGTCAGTGCGTTTCGAGGCTTGCGTCATGCTTCATTATCGTAGGCAAAAATATGTGCTGAGTGGTAGGAGTTGCACTTAACGCGACGTCAACTTTTAGGCTCAACGTCATGCGTAATGACTACAGCATCGGCGACGTTGCCGAAATCCTCAAAGTCACCACCCGCACGTTGCGGCACTGGGATGACATTGGGTTGCTCAGCCCACAGTGGCGCACTGGGGGTGATCACCGCCTGTACACCGAAGATGACGTGCAGCGCGGGATGGACATCCTGATATATCGCAGCGTGGGAATTGAGCTGAAGGACATCGCAGTGCTTCTCGATGCCCCTTCCTCCGCCACTCTGGCCCGCCTCCGAGGCCAACACGAGGCTTTACAGAAGCGGCGAGCCGACGTCGATGCGATGTTGTACGCAGTGGAAAGACTGATTGAGGAGACCGAAATGGATAAGAACCTAAGCCCCAGCCAAAAAGTGCGCAATCTGGGTGATGCATGGCCCCAACTGCAGGAAGAAGCCCGCGAGAAGTGGGGAGACAGCAAAGAATGGGCGGCGAGTGCGGCCGCTGCGGAATCGATGGGGAAGAAGGATTGGGAAGGATTCTCCGTGGATCATGAAAACTTTGCGGCCGAGCTAGAGGAGTCCGCGAACGCAGGGCTTGAACCGGGCAGCGAGGGGGCGAAGGAAATCGTTGACAAGCACCGCGACCTCATTGCTCAGTGGTACCCAGTGTCGAGGTCCAAGCAAGTGATCTTGGCTCGCATGTACTGCGAGGATCCGCGCTTCGATGAGACCTATCGCGGTAATGCCGGCTACTTGCGTCAGCTGATTGAAGCACAAGCCCAGGCAGAAGGGCTGGATCTGGGTAATCTCGTGTGGGACTGATTTGTTCACAGCGCACGTCCAGACTCCGCTCAGTACCCTGGGAAGGCGTAGTGCAATACTTCTCACTTTGAATGAGAAACCCCCACGCCACCTAGTCATAGGAACAGCGGAGAAAGGACCAAAGCGGGACCATGGATGATTCAAAGGACGTCAAGGTACTTGTCGTCGATGACGAGCCCAATATCGTTGAACTACTTACTGTTTCCCTGAAGTTTCAAGGTTTCGACGTGCACAGCGCCAACTCCGGCAACGAAGCCCTGCGCATCGCGCGGGAGATCAACCCTGATGCCTACATCATGGACGTCATGATGCCGGGCATGGATGGTTTTGAGTTGCTGGGCAAGCTGCGCGCGGAAGGCCTCGACGGCCCCGTCCTCTACCTCACCGCCAAAGACAGCGTGGATCAGCGAATCCATGGCCTGACCATTGGGGCGGATGATTACGTCACCAAGCCCTTCAGCTTGGAAGAGGTCATCACCCGCCTGCGCGTGATCCTGCGCCGCGGCAGCACGGTGGATGACCAGAACGGTGACGCCACCATGACCTATGCCGACCTCACCCTCAACGATGACACCCACGAGGTCACCAAGGCAGGGGAGATCGTGGAGCTTTCGCCCACCGAGTTCAACCTGCTGCGCTACCTCATGCAGAACCGCGAGGTGGTGCTGTCCAAGTCCAAGATTCTGGATAACGTCTGGCACTACGACTTCGGCGGCGATGGCAACGTGGTCGAGTCCTACATCTCCTACCTGCGCCGCAAGATTGATACCGGCGATACACCGCTCATCCACACCGTCCGCGGCGTTGGTTATGTGCTGCGCACACCGCGCACGTAGGCTCATCCACTATGAGCGAATCCCCCGCGAACACTCAGGGCTCGGATTCCGGATCCACGCCGGTGCGCAATAGCGCCTTGCGCCGGCGCATGCAGCGCCCTAAAGCGCTGCCCTTGCGCACGTGGCTGCTCGTCTTGATGGTGCTGGTTTCGGGCCTGGGCCTGGCTATGTCCTCCTTGGCGGTCTCGTCGATCATGCGCAACGTGCTCTACACCCGCGTGGACACCGAGCTGAATGATGCCCTGAGTTCTTGGGCCAGCAATCTCGACGCGACTTTCTACACGCCGCAGGACGGGAGCCGCCGACCCCCGACGGACTATGTAGCACTGGCGTATTATCCCGATGGCTCCGTGGTAACCACGCGGCCGACGGCGGCGTTGCCGGATGCTCGTTCGGTGGTCGTTGGTGGTGAACCTAGCACCGTTCGCTCAATTCAAGGCGAAACCGAATGGCGTGCCGTGGCGCAGCTCAAGACGGATGGCTCCGTGGTGGTCGTCGCTAAAGACATGACGACGGAAAACTCCATTCTGAAAGGCCTCGCTATAGTCCAGGTCATCATCGCGGCGCTGGTCATGCTCATTATCGCGCTCGTGGGTATGTGGCTGATCCACCGGGCGCTGCGGCCGCTGCGCGTGGTCGAGAAAACGGCCTCCCAAATCGCGGCCGGCAACCTGGACAAACGCGTGCCAGAGTGGCCACTACATACCGAGGTAGGCCAGCTCGCCGCGGCGCTTAACGTCATGCTGGGACAGTTGCAGAACTCCGTCGTCCATGCGCAGGAAAAGGAGCAGCAGATGCGCCGCTTCGTCGGCGATGCCTCCCACGAGCTGCGCACGCCGCTGACCAGCCTGCGCGGCTACACGGAGCTGTACCGTTCGGGGGCGACTAAAGATCCGGAATTTGTCTTCAGCAAGATCGATGCCGAGTCGCAGCGCATGTCGCTGCTGGTGGAGGACTTGCTAGCCCTGACGCGTGCGGAGGGATCGCGCCTCGATATGCGCGAGGTAGACATGCTGGAGCTCGTGCTTTCCGTGGGCTCTTCGGCACGCGCGGCCTTTTCTGGCCGCACGATCAACGTCAACAATGAAGCCTCCGAGATTCCGATAGTCAACGGTGACGCGGACCGCCTGCACCAAGTGTTGCTCAACTTGGTATCTAACGGTATCCGTCACGGTGGTGAAGAGGCATCGGTGACGCTGACTTTGCGGGATGATGAGGAGAACGTGCTTATCGACGTCGCCGATGACGGCAAGGGCATCTCCCCCGAAGATGCAGCCCATATCTTTGAGCGCTTCTACCGTGCGGATACTTCACGAACCCGCGATACGGGTGGCTCGGGCTTGGGCTTGGCCATTGTGAAGTCCCTCGTGGAACAGCACGGCGGTTCGATCTCTGTGGACTCTGAGCTGGGCAGCGGATCGGTCTTTACCGTCCGCCTCCCCAAGGCGCCGACGAGCGGGAGCTAGCGCCTAGTTGCTGCGGCGGCCGTCCTCATCCGTGCCGAGGTGCTGGCGGATGCGCGCGGCGGCCTCGTCCATGGCGGCGGGGTCGGTGGCGTCGGCAGCGAAGGCCTTGGCGAAGTCGTAGTCTTCCATCTTCTCGGTGGGGAAGAGGTGGATGTGGGTATGCGGCACGTCGAAGCCGGCGATGATGTAGCCGGTACGTGGGGTATCAAAGGCCGTTTTAATGGCGCCACCGATCTCTAGAGCAATCTCGTTGAGGTGCGCCCAAGTCTGAGAATCGAGGTCAGTCCACTTATCGACCTCCTCGACTGGCACGACCAAGGTGTGGCCATAACGTAGCGGCTCGATGGACAAAAATGCCACGCATTTCTCGTCGCGGTAGACAAAGCGAGCTGGCAGCTCGCCCTCGATGATCTTTGTAAATACGGAAGACATGGCCCCTAGGCTACCGCCAGTTAAGATAGACGGCATGCGCATTCTCGTTATTGGCTCGGGCGGCCGCGAACACGCCCTGCTCACTGGCCTTAAATCTGATCCCTCTGTTACCGATTTGCACATCGCCCCGGGTTCCCCGGCACATGCCAAGCAAGCCACCATTCACCCGGAGTATTCCCAGGTGGACGATCCTGCGCGTATGACGGAGCTGGCGGTTGATATTGACGCGGATCTGGTGGTCATCGGGCCGGAGGTGCCGCTGGTGAAAGGCGTGGCGGACGCTTTGCGTGAGCGCGGCATTGCGGTCTTCGGGCCGTCGGCAAGCGCGGCACAGATCGAGGGATCCAAGGCCTTTGCCAAGGATGTCATGGCGGCCGCCGGCGTGCGCACCGCACGCGCGGAGCAGCTCGCCCCCGGCACCAGCGATGAGGACATCGAGGCCGCCCTCGATCGTTTCGGCCCGCACTTCGTGGTTAAGGATGATGGCCTGGCCGGCGGCAAGGGCGTCGTGGTGACCGAGTCCCGCGACGCGGCCCGCGCGCACGTCGATGCGGTTCATGCCGTGGGCAACCCAGTGCTGCTCGAGTCCTTCCTCGACGGCCCCGAAGTGTCCCTGTTCTGCTTGGTGGACGGCGAAACTGTCGTCCCGCTGCTCCCGGCACAGGACCACAAGCGCGCCTATGACAACGATGAAGGCCCCAACACCGGCGGCATGGGTGCCTACACCCCGCTGCCGTGGCTGCCTGCCGACGGGGTCCAGCGCATCGTCGACGAAGTCTGTGTTCCCGTGGCCAAGGAAATGGTCAAGCGTGGCACTCCCTACTCTGGCTTGCTCTACGCCGGCCTGGCGTGGGGCAAGGAAGGCCCAGCCGTGGTGGAATTCAATGCCCGCTTTGGAGACCCGGAGACACAGGCGGTGCTCGCTTTGCTGAAGTCTCCGCTGGGTAAGGTTTTGAATGCCACTGCCACCGGACAGCTGGCGGAACTTGCGCCGCTGGAGTGGGAGGAAGGCTACGCCGTTACCGTGGTGCTGGCTGCCGAGGGTTACCCGGCTTCCCCGCGCAAGGGTGATTCGATCACCTCGCCGGATCTTGACGATCCCACCCGCGTCCTCCATGCTGGCACCACCACGGGGGAGGGCGGCTACGTCTCCAACGGTGGGCGCGTCCTCAACGTCCTCGGTCGCGGCGCCACCCTCGCCGATGCCCGTGCTGCCGCCTACGAGATTCTCGGCGGCATCGAGCTGGAGGGCAGCTTCTTCCGCACAGACATCGCACTGCCAGCGGAGAAGGGCCAGATCAGCATCTAATCCGCTGATAATGCCTCCTTTGGGGCGAGGCGTGGAATAATGAGCGACGTGGCTGAAAAGAAGAACATTTCCAACGTCCTGTCCGCTCGATACGCCTCCCCCGAGATGGCTGAAATCTGGTCCCCAGAACACAAGATCATCCTGGAGCGCCAGCTGTGGATTGCGGTGATGAAGGCGCAGAAGGATCTCGGCGTAGACATCCCAGCTGCGGCTATCGCCGCTTACGAGGCGCAGGTTGAGAACGTCGACCTCGCCTCCATCGCGGAGCGTGAGCGCGTCACGCGCCACGACGTTAAAGCTCGCATCGAAGAGTTCAACGCCCTGGCCGGCTGCGAGCACATTCACAAGGGAATGACCTCGCGTGATCTGACGGAGAACGTGGAACAGCTGCAGATCCTGCGTTCTTTGGAGCTGACCCGCGATAAAGCCATCGCGGTGGTCTCCCGCATCGGTGAGCGCGCCGCGCAGTACCAGACTCTGGTGATGGCGGGCCGCTCCCACAACGTCGCCGCCCAGGCCACGACCCTGGGCAAGCGTTTCGCTTCGGCTGCCGACGAGCTCCTGCTCGGCATCGAGCGCGTGGAGTCTCTGCTGAGCCGTTACCCGCTGCGCGGCATCAAGGGCCCGATGGGTACCTCGCAGGACATGCTTGACCTCATGGGCGGATCCGAGGACAAGCTCGCGGCGCTAGAAACGCGCATTGCGGATCACCTGGGCTTCTCCCGCGTATTCAACTCGGTGGGCCAGGTTTACCCGCGCTCCCTCGACTTCGATGCTGTTTCCGCGCTGGTGGAGCTTGGTGCTGCGCCCTCCTCACTGGCGACGACCATCCGCCTCATGGCCGGCAACGAAACCGTGACTGAAGGCTTCAAGGAGGGCCAGGTTGGTTCCTCCGCGATGCCGCACAAGATGAATGCCCGCTCCTGCGAGCGCGTCGGCGGTTTCCAGGTCATTCTGCGCGGCTACCTGACGATGGTGGCGGACCTGTCCGGCCAGCAGTGGAACGAGGGCGACGTCTTCTGCTCGGTGGTGCGCCGCGTTGCCTTGCCGGATGCTTTCTTTGCCATTGACGGCATGTTCGAAACCTTCCTCACCGTGCTGGCAGAATTCGGTGCTTTCCCGGCGATGATCGACCGTGAGCTAGAGCGCTACCTGCCCTTCCTCGCCACCACCCGCATCCTCATGGCGGCGGTGCGCGCGGGCGTGGGCCGTGAGACCGCGCACGAGGTCATCAAGGAAAACGCCGTCGCTGTAGCACTCAACATGCGCGAGAATGGCGGGGAGCAGGACCTGATTGAGCGCCTGGCTGCCGACGAGCGCCTGCCGCTCGATGCCGCCGCTCTCGAGGCCGCGCTGTCGGATAAGCACGCCTTCATCGGTGCTGCCGAGTCGCAGGTGAGCCAGATTCTGGGCCGCATCAAGGCGATTGCTGACCAGCACCCGCAGGCCGCGGCCTACACCCCGGGCGAAATCCTCTAGCTCACGCGGCCGGGGGATCCCCTGTGAAGGGACGACCCGGCGCGGTACGTTTTCGCAGACAAGCCCTCTCAAACGCGAGTTTTTGAGGCTCTATTTACGAAAACGTACCGCGCTGGCCCGGTCCATGTACGTTTCGATCAATTAAGGTTGCCCGAATTTTCTGGTCCCTATTTGATCGAAACGACCTTCTATCGACGTCCCGGGCCACCCGGCACTAGCTTTTAGGCCATCCCGGGGATGCGCAGCACCGGCAACTCGAAGCCGCCGAGGGATTTCCCGTTGGAGGCGAGGTAGCCGCCGATCATCAGCGCGGTGAGTACCGCCATGATGCCGAGAACCGCAGCACCCGTGGACGAGGTTTGCTGCTGCGTCGTCTTGCCCGGAATGGGCAGCTCCGGCACCGGCTGGATGCCTTCTTGCGCACCGCGGCTGCGCAGTTCCTCGACGCACTCAGCGAAAGACTGCACCTGCGCTGCGTTGAAGGCGTCAACGGCTTCTTTCTCCTGTGCCTGGTTTTCTGCCAGAGCGGCGCGCAGCTTGGGGCTGAAATCGCTACCCGTCGACAGTAGTGGCGCCGGTCCCTTCTTTGCGCGGGCGGCAGCAGCATTGATGGAGTACTCGGCGTCCTGCGGCAGCAGCACCGACTCATCCGCTACGAGCGCCTCCGGAGCGGCGGCGCCGACCATGATGATGACCATATCCGCGCCCGTGTAGCCGGCCTTGGCCAGCGCGGCCACCGTCGCCGCATAGCCCGGAGCCTTGCTGATATCGCGCGAGGTATACGCGGAGAAATCCAGCTTCGGGAACTGCGCTTGAATCTGCTCGGAAGTCGCCTTAATCGTCGCGATATATCCAGCGCGGACGTCCCGGGCTAGCTCGCGATCCGTGGCCGAGGCCGACATCGTGCACAGCCATTGGCCGTGGTCAGATTCGCGCACGGAGATATCGGCAGCCTGCGCCGCCGGCACGCTCAGGGCACCGCCCACCAGTGCAGCGGAGGTCAAAAGGGAGATCATGCGAGAGTGCACAGGCTTAACTCCTCATGCTTGGGATGTATCTTGAAGCAGTCTAGACGGGTCTAGGATGTATGTCATGCGTCCAGAACTTTCTTCCTATGCCCACATCGCCTCCGGCAAGGTGCGCGATATCTACGAAATCGACGACAATACCCTGCTCATGGTCGTCTCCGACCGCATTTCCGCCTACGACCACGCCCTGGAGCCCGCCATTCCGGACAAGGGCCGTGTGCTTACGGCGACCTCGAAGTTCTTCTTCGACGTCATTGATTTCCCTAACCACCTCGCCGGCCCGCTCGATGATGAGCGCATCCCCGAAGAGGTACTCGGCCGCGCCATGGTGGTGCAGAAGCTCGACATGCTGCCCTTCGAGTGCGTCGCCCGCGGTTACCTCACCGGCTCCGGGCTGAAGGAATACAAGGCATCCGGCAGCGTATGCGGCGTCGGGCTGCCGGAGGGGCTGACCGAGGCCTCCCGCCTGCCCGAGCCCATTTTCACCCCGGCCACCAAGGCGGAGCAGGGCGACCACGATGAGAACGTCTCCTTCGACGTCGTTGTGGAGAAGCTAGGCCGCGAGCGAGCTGAGCAGCTGCGCGAAGCCACCCTGCGCATTTATGCCACGGCCGCCGCGCTGGCGGAGGAGAAGGGCATTATTTTGGCGGATACGAAGTTCGAGTTTGGCGTCGATAAGCACGGCACTTTGGTCTTAGCTGATGAGGTCCTCACCCCGGACTCCTCGCGCTACTGGCCGGCCGATACCTACGAGGAAGGCAAGGTCCAGCCTTCCTTTGATAAGCAGTACGTGCGCGATTGGCTCACCGACTCCGGCTGGGACAAGGAGTCCACGCCGCCGCGCCTGCCGGATGACGTTGTCCAGGCCACCCGCGCGCGTTATGTTGAGGCCTTTGAACGCCTGTCCGGGACCACTTTTTAAGGAGGCTGAATGAACGCACCACACGCAGCGAAACGCCCGGTCACCCGTGAGTTCCATGGCCGCAGCTTCATCGATAACTACGAGTGGCTGCGTGAGAAAGACTCCCCGGAGACCCGCGAATACTTGGAGGCTGAAAACGCCTATACCCAAGAGCGCACCGCGCACCTGGAGACCCTGACGGAGAACATCTTCACCGAGGTCAAGTCCCGCATTAAGCAGACGGACATGTCCGTGCCCCAGCGCCGCGGTAAGTACTGGTACTACGGGCGCACCGAGGAGGGGCAGGAGTACGGCTACAGCTGCCGCATCCCGGTGTCGGAAGGTTCTGATCCGTGGACTCCGCCGACCATCCCGGAGGAGGGGGCGCCGGAAGGGGAGCAGGTGCTTCTCGACGTCAACGCGCTCGCCGAAGACCACGACTTCTTCGCCCTGGGCGCGTCCACGGTGAGCGATTCCGGTGACCTGCTGGCCTATTCCGTGGACGTGGCCGGCGACGAGCGCTTTGAGCTCTTCATCAAGGACCTGCGCACAGGAGAGCTGTTGGAGGACCGCCTGGAAGGCATCTTTTATGGTGCGACGTGGGTCGGGGAGGAGTTCATTTTCTACACCACCGTCGATGACGCCTGGCGGCCGGACACCGTGTGGCGCCACCGTGTGGGAACCCCGCAGTCAGAGGACGTCGTGGTCATGCGCGAGGAGGATTCGCGTTTCGGCATTGGCGTGGGGACGACCCGCAGCGAGAAGTACATCATGATTGTGTCCGGCTCGAAGACGACGAATGAGGCGTGGGTGCTCGAGCAGTCCAACCCCGAGGGGGAGTTCCGCTGCCTCTGGGAGCGGGAGACCGGCGTGGACTATGACGTCGACCATGCGGTGGTGGACGGCACCGACTACTGGGTTGTCACGCACAATGCCACCGGCCCCAACTTTGCCTTAGGCTACTGTCCTGTCTCCGATGACCTTCCAGCCTTGCGCGAACTCACCGTCCTCATGCCGCATGATGACACCGTGCGCATTGAAGGCGTGGATTGTTACCGCGACCAGATCGTCGTGGGCTACCGCCGCGGCGGCATTGGCCGTGCCGCGGTAATGGATGTGCGGGAGGGGTGGGCGCGTTTCGACGAGCTCAACTTCAACGAGGAGCTCTACACCGTTGGCGTGGCCGTCAACCCGGAGTGGGATGCGCCGGTGCTGCGCGTGAGCTATACCTCCTTCATCCAGCCAGCCCAGCTCTTTGATTACCGCGTGGCCACCGGCGAGTACACGCTGCTGAAGGAACAGGAAGTCCCTGGCGGCTATGACAAGGATGAGTACGTGGCTTACCGCGTCTGGTCTGAAGCGCCTGACGGGACGAAGGTGCCGGTGTCCATCGTGCACCGCGCGGACCTCGACCGCACGCAGCCGAACCCGACGCTGCTGTATGGCTACGGCTCCTATGAGGCGAACATGGACCCGTATTTCTCGGTCTTCCGTTTGTCTCTCATGGACCGCGGCATGATCTTTGCCATGGCGCACGTGCGCGGTGGTGGTGAGATGGGCCGCAACTGGTACGACGACGGCAAGATGCTGGCTAAGAAGAACACGTTTACGGACTTCATCGCGGTGGCCGATGACCTCATCGCGCGCCGGGTGACCACGCCGGACACCTTGGTGGCTGAGGGCGGCTCCGCCGGTGGACTGCTCATGGGCGCGGTGGCGAACATGGCGCCAGATCGGTTTAAGGCCATCGAGGCCAACGTGCCCTTCGTGGATCCGCTGACCTCGATTCTCATGCCGGAGCTGCCGCTTACGGTGGTGGAGTGGGAAGAATGGGGCGACCCGTACCACGACCCGGAGGTCTATGACTACATGGCTTCTTACTCACCGTATGAGAACATTGCGCCGCAGAAGTATCCCAATATCCTGGCGCTGACCTCGCTTAACGACACCCGCGTGCTCTACGTGGAGCCGGCGAAGTGGGTGGCCAAGCTTCGTGACGTCGCCACCGGTGGCGAGTTCCTCCTCAAGACTGAGATGGCCGCCGGCCATGGTGGTGTGTCTGGCCGCTATGCCAAGTGGCGGCAGGCGGCATTCGAGTATGCGTGGTTGATTAACCAGGCCACGGGGGTTGAGTCTTAGGCTCCCCGCTTGAGCTGTGTGGCTAATGAGCCGCACAGCGTCCTAGGCCGCCCATGTGGGGGAGTGAGGCTTCCCCTCGGCGCGCGACGGGACGGTGGCTGTGCGATAATTTTCCTTATGCATGGCCACCTTTTGGTTTCGATTTCCAGTATCTTCGACGACACCCGAAGGCAGGCCGCTGACCTGCTGGAGCAGTTCGATAAAGCGGATATCCCGGTGTCCTTGCTCGTAGCGCCACACATCGATGGCAATTGGCACCTGGCTAAGGATTCGGCGACACAGTCGTGGTTGCGTGAGCAGGCCGAATCGGGCCGAGTGCTCATTCTCAACGGCTTCGACCAAGCAGTTCAGGGCCGCCGTGCGGAATTCGCAAACCTGGATGCACACGAGGCGCGTCTGCGCCTCAAGGGGGCGACGCGGCAGATGGCCAGAATCGGCTTTGAACCCACTATCTTTGCGCCGCCGCGCTGGCGTATGTCGGAGGGAACTCTAGAAGTTCTTCCTGAGTTTGATTTTGACTTTGCTGCATCCACCCGCGGCATCCATGACCTGCGCACCGGCGAGCTCCACCAAGCCCGCAACTTGTCCTTTGGTGAGGGTTTCGGTTCGGCCAAGTGGTGGCGCCGCAACATCATCCGCGCTGCCGAGCGCTCCGCGCAGCGCGGCAACACCGTGCGCCTATCGATTTCCGGCCGTAACCTCGATGACCGCAAGGTAGTGTCCGATTTCCTTAAGGCCGCCGAGCGCGCCGTTGGAGCAGGCGCCAGTCCCGCTGACTATACGGCCTTCGCACCGCGCTAGCCGTGCCCACTCGAATGCTCACGACACGTTAAACCATCCGCATATCCCGGTGTCCGTTGGCCTGTATAGAAAGGGAGACGCGTCTTCCAGGAACGACGGAGTGCCCGTAAACCTTCATCCGGTTGGCAGGTTTCGCTCTTTAAGGGCTTAAGGATCCCGTAGCTCTTGCTGCTTCCGGCAGCACGTGAAGCCGGACTTGGGGTCGCCGGATTGCCCGTTAGTCTGGCTTTGGATGATGGGTGGCGCTGGCATAAGGCTCGCAGGTTTTCCTGCGTACTGGGGTTGCCCCCAAATCGTGGACACGTAG
>NZ_KV814415.1:203682-264214 GCF_001813925.1 Corynebacterium sp. HMSC072D12 | reverse complement strand
CTACGCACCCCGAAACCGGAAGAGCCGGTAAACGTCGTAATAAATGGGTACGAAAACTCTGGCGCTGCAAGGCCCGATTCCAAGCTGCATGACGCTTTGAAGGCACATCAAGAATTTAGGCAAGCGTTTGCATCGCAGGGGTACGGTAAGCGTCACAGACTATTGCCTTATACGGATTTGGTTAAGACGTACTTTGACGGTTTTAAAGGTGGTGAAATGTATAGCCAGTTCAATCGATCGGTTTACCACAATGTAGTCCGCCAATTTGAGATAGCGATGTCAGCAGATACTGGAAGTCGTGGCAATGTAATTGAAACCTACGAGATGGGTATCCGAGCCGCTATCGTGGTAGGTGCGGCAGCACTGAGTATGAAGGACTTCCGGCAATGTGATGAAGTCGATGAAACTCCGATTCACGTACTTGCTGATGTTTTCAACAGCTGGTCCTCATACCTTGATCAACTCGGCGAGCATGGTTTCGTAGATTGATGTTCTCTTCATCGAGGCGACTCCTGCCGGCTCATTACTTGGAGGCAGGCGTTGACCAGCGCCGTGCTCGTTCGGCATAATTCTTGGCAGGGGTAGCCCTACTACGAGTACAGCTACTCGACCCTCACCGAGGCTACTGGCAGGTGAGGGTCATTTTTCTAGTGTGCTAGGGGGAACCAGTGTCGCTACGTTGTTCCGAGTGCTCCTAAAATGGCCGCGCTGGCATGCGCAAATGGAACCCATTGCTGCTCAATCGCCGCAAACCTTGGGGGACAGTAGGCGGAATTGAGAACAACCTCGATTTTGGGATCGGGTGGAGCGGTCGGAGGGAGACGTCGCCAAGCGCCCGCGCCTTTTATGTGCCGTCCGTGACGAGCTCCTTGAGGGCATCGAGAGCCTCGCGGGAGGCGGTGCCGTAGCGCTTGCGCAGGAAGTGGTGGGTGGCGTCGGGGATGTCCAAGGATATGGAAGTGTCGCTAAGGTTGTGCAGCTCTGATTCGCCGGCGGCGGTCTTCTCCACGGACCAGAAGCTTTCCGGGCGCAGGCCCAGCTCGCCGGCGCGTTCGAGGGCGCTGAAGGCGTGGGAAGCAAAGATGAGCTGCGCGCCGTTGACGTTGATTCTGGGCTCGCGGAAGGCGTGGATGATGAAGTCGAGGAGCGCTGGGCGCAGGGCGGAATCCAGCTCATCGGCAACCAGGATCCCGCCGCGGCGCAGGGTATCGAGCACCAGGGGAGCGGTGGCCATCCAGTTCTGCGTGCCGCCGGATTCGTCGGTCAGCTTCAGCTCGTAAAAGGAATCATCGGCCTTGTGCTCCACGATGATGGCGTGCAGCAGGGATTCAATCTCCGCATCGGAGTAGGCGCTGAACTCGTCGGGGCGGCGGAGCCCTGCGCTACTGCGGCTGAGCGCGTCGATGACCGGGCGCATCTGGCGGAAGACGTGCTCCGGGATGTGATCCTGGTTGAGCCGTACGGAGTGGATTCCGGCATCGGCCGCGCGCAGCAGCGCGGCGGCCTCATGCAAGTGCAGCTTGCCAGTCCGGATGAGGGTGGTGATGCGTGAGGCCGTGCTGATGGAAGAGTGCCCGTGCGGCAGGTAGGCCACGTCGTGCACCAAGGCGCGGGCCAACGGGGCGAGCACGGGGTGCCCGTCGCGCAGGCCGGCGGAGAGGATTAGCTCGGTGTCTGTTACGGGGCCGAGCTTAGCGACATCCCCCTTATCCATAAAGGAGCGCGTCCACTGCACCTCCTCACCGCGGGTGCGCACGAAGCAGGGGCTCCACCTGGTCGATGGCACGCGGCTGAGCCATTCGGCATGCACGCCGGTAAAGCTCCACTGGAAGCCGTAAAGATAGCGCACGCCATCGAGTTCGAACTCCAGCTCAAAAGTGCTGGGCAAGCGCTGCGTGCGGGGGTCGAGGCGGTAAGGGGCGTGGGGGAGTTGGTTGGGTGGGGCGTCGGCAAGCCAGGCGGTGGCAGAGGATTCGATAGCAAGCAGGGCGAAGGCGAGGGCATTGAGGACGCTGCTCTTGCCAGAGGCGGTGGGGCCGATAAGGACGGTGACGGGGTCGCTGACCTGCTCCCAACCTTCCTCCGGCGCGGTGGAGTGCTGCCAATGGTGGTACAGCGAAAGCGTCTGCGTGGCGCGGATGCTGCGGAAGTTGGACACGCTAAAGGAAAGGAGCCTCATGGTCGCGACACTACAGGCTCACGCATGCCGGATCATAGAAGGCTGTTTCAGAACCGGGTGCGTGCCCTCATCCGGATTTCGGACTCACTCCAGCAGTCGCTGGTAGCGTCTGTTTACATACCGCAACCAGCAACCACAGGAGGCCGCATCCTATGGACGGAGATATCACTGGTCTGCTCGTGTGCGCCGGTTTAGTGCTGGTCATGGTGGCCTACTGGACCTTTTATATCCGGTACGTGCGGAGGAATCCCCAATCAGAAGCGTGGTACGACTCAGCCGATGCAACAGGTGCGGAAAGCGATGGCGTCCTCTTCATTTATCCTTATGGCACGCTCATTATGGGCGCGGCCGGTGCCACAGGGTTGGTGGCAAGTGCGAACCTTCCCGAGTCCGTCGAAACGGTGTTGCTTGTTCCGCTCGTGGCAGCTTTCGTCATCGGGGTTATTGGATTTACGGGGGCGATTGGGGTTCCGCTTCCGTGGCCTTTTGTTCCGCGTTGGGTCGTCGACATCCGCAAAGCAAAGCGCGCGCGACGCCGCGCGCGCAGACAAGCCAGAAAAGTGAAGAAGAAAGAATAGGCTTGGCCGTTATCCCAGCGCCCTGAAACTCAGCCCGGCCAAAAAGTGAGCAGAAGCGTGCCTTGGCTCCGTCGTGGCGGTGAAAGGGCGGAAGAGCGCTGCTGAAGCTTAGACAGCGATTTCAGGGGCCTAAATTGTCGTTTTCTGGGCCCGCCGATTAATGTTGCTGGGAGCGGATTCGCTGTGTGCGCAAAAGCATGCAGGGAATACGCGGGGCTATAGCTCAGTCGGTTAGAGCTACGGACTCATAATCCGTTGGTCCCGGGTTCGAGCCCCGGTGGCCCCACAACGCAAGCTTCCATTGCTCACTGCCTTTGTGCTGTCTTTTGGCCTGAGACTGCCCTTTTTTGAGGGCGTTTTACATTTTCGAGCGTTGGGATGGTGCCGTGCCTCGGGCCTGTTGTACTCTTGGCAGGAACTGGAAGGAGGGCAGACATGGAACAATATACGGCGCGGCAAATAGCTGAATGGTTCGTGGCGTGGGCTGATGAAACTGACGATGCAGAAATTACGCAGCTCAAGCTTCAAAAGCTTCTTTACTACGCCAAGGGGCTGCATATGCGCAATTCTGATGGTCTGCCGCTTTTTCCTGAACGAATGGAAGCATGGGCACATGGCCCAGTAGTCGTAGATGTCTACCATGACGTTAAGCACTACGGAAAGCTTCCCATCGACCCCGATGAGTTCATCTCGGATGATTTCAACTGGGATGATTACCGCGACGTTGAGCAGGATTTGATTGAAGTGTGGGACAAATATGGTCCTTATTCCGCATGGGCATTGCGGAATAAAACCCACACCGAATCTCCTTGGAAGAAGAACTTCGTCGAAGGCAAACGCGGGTTGGAAATAACGGATGCCGATCTGAAGAACTATTTCTGCTAGCTGTGAGCAAGAAAAGTAAACGACGGGGGAGTAGGCCAACCAGAGGGGTGAGGAGCGCCCCAGCCTCAAGCGTCGTGGATGCTCTTCGTAGCTCGCGGGCTGACTATCCGCTCCTGTCAACGCGATTCCTGCAGAAGGGTGGGGATTCGAAGAACTAGATGATTCGATGCGCGCAGAGTTTCTAGAAAAATGGCACAAACGGTCAGTGCTTTCATGGAAAGAGCTGGCACAGCATCCCAAGCACGGACTCGGCTCAGAGTTTATTCCGGCAAGCGCGATTATTCCTCAGATTCCTCGGCAGTTTCAGGATGTCGAGAGATTCCGGGTTTACCGCCATAAAGGGAATCTCCCTTTTGCGGGCTGGAAAGACGGGGAAGTGTTTTACGTCATTTGGATTGAGAAAGCCTACAACGAGCTCTACGAGCATTAGCTCCTGTTCTGAGCCCTCGTAGGTCAGCATTTAGGCGGAGCATTCCAAGGAATAGCTCCTTAATGCGAGAATCCGCTCGCTACCCGTTACGATGACCACTATGAGCGTTGTCGAGATGGACCCATTGATCGAGTCGCTGTACTACTGGTCCGACATCATTGGTGTCCTCCTCATGGGCATGATTGGCGGAACGATGGCGCGGCAGCGCGGCTATGACATCGTGGGCTTCTTCTTCATCGCGATGTTCTCTTCCCTCGGCGGCGGCATGATCCGTGACGTGCTCATCAACCGCGGAACCGTCGCCGCGATGAGCCAGCCGGAGTACCTCTACCTGGCGTTTACCGGAGCCATCATCGCCCGCTTCGTCTACTTCAAGGGCAAGACGTGGGACTATGTGCAATCCCATGGGGATGCGGTGGTCTCGGCGCTGTGGGCGTCGACAGGCGCGCTCAAGGCCATTGCCTATGGCTTGCCGCTGATTCCCTGCATCATGATGGGCGTGTTCACGGCCACGGGCGGATCCATGATTCGTGATATCGCCATGGGCCGCGAGCCGGCCGTCTTCGGCGATAACACCCCCACCGTGATCCCGGCGGTGGCCTGCGCCCTGGTGGTGCTCGGCGCGGACTCGGCCGGTTACTTGGCCTGGGGAGTCATTCTGGGCCCCGTCGTCTCTTTCGTGATGACGATGCTGGGTATTTGGGCCGGGTGGCGCGTGCCCGCCCGCCAGGAGTGGGCGCCGGTCAATGACACCGCGGCCTACGTCATGGTGATGGCGCGCAAGGCGGAGAGTAAGGGCAGGGCCGTGGGGCGTCGCCTAGAGCCCACGAAGCTGCGCTCCTGGCGTCACAACCAAATGGAGAAGGCACTGCAGCGCCGTATTGAGCGCGAGGTACGAGCCGGCAAGCGGCGCGCGGAAGCGGCTCTCGATGCTAACGAATTCCTCGACTCCTTCAATGAGGAAGTAGCGGAGATGTCAGAGATGATTGAGCCTGCCACTGCGGAGACGGAAACCTCTGACTTCGGCGTGGACTTAAGCGGTGACTCCTATGAGACCCCGAGCGCCGATGAGCCCTCACCGCGCGAGCTTCTGGATCGTATTTTGGCTGATGATCAGCTCACCGATGAACTGGTGGAAAGGCTCATGCGTCGCTATGAAAAGAGGGATGATTAGATGCTTTAAAGTATGGGTGAAAGTGAGGTGATGAGCGCGTGACGTCGAGGCGTTCTTTTCTGGGTCTGCTGGGGATGCTGGCAGTGTCGGGGGCAGTGGCACCCGCGGTGGTGGGCTGTGCTTCGCAGCCTGGCAGCGTTGATACCTCAGGCTTAGACCTCATCACCACTGATATTTCAGAGCCGCAGCGCTCCCTCATCCCGGCTGATTCCAACGATGTGCCGGGACAGACCATCATCAACCTGGTGTATTCGGGATTGATGTATCTGGATGAAGACGGTGATGCTCACTATGACATGGCGGAATCCATCACCCAGGTCGATGACACCACCTATGATGTGGTGATTCGTGAGGACGCGGTGTTCTCCGATGGCTCGAACGTTACTGCTGAGGACTTCGTCGATACGTGGAATACCGCGGTAAACCAGTCGCTGCTGTCTGCGCACCATTTTGAACCGATCCTAGGTTTCCACGAGGGCGGCAAGACTATGCGTGGCCTGACGGTCACGGGGCAGAAGTCCTTCCGCATTCAGCTCTCACGTCCCACGGCGGGATTCCTGGAGAGGCTGGGCTATTCGGTCTTTTTCCCCATGCGTTCCGAAGACCAAGACAAGTTGAGCGAGCGCGGAATGGAACCCATCGGCAGCGGACCGTACATGCTGGCCTCTTGGGAGCGTGAGAAGGCAATAACCCTCGTGCCGAACCCGCGCTATAACGGTCCGCGCAAGCCACAAAACGAGGGAATCACGTTCGTTGTCTACTCCTCGGAAGAGAAGGCCTACCAGGATCTTGTGGAGGGCCAGCTGGACGTGCTCACGCGCATCCCGTCGGAGAGACTCGGCAGCTTCGAAAAGGACCTGGGTGAGCGTGCGCTGACTAAGCCAGGTGGCTCCATCATGGAAATCACCATCCCCGCCAATGACGCGAATTTCCGCGGTGAGGCTGGGCGCTTGCGCCGCCGCGCTATGTCCATGGCGGTGGACCGCGAAAAAATTGCTCAAGAAGTCTTCCACGACATGGTGGTTCCGGCCACCAGTTTCGTCGCGCCCCTCTTTGGCTCCACCCCGCCCGCCCCGGAAGGAGCCGACGTGCTGACCTACCAGCCGGACAAGGCCCGCGAGCTGTGGGCGCAGGCGGAAGAGCTAAAACCCTTCGAGGGCCCGTTCAGCATTGGCTATAACGTCGATGGCGGCCACAAGACGTGGATTGACGCGGTGGCGAAACAGCTGACGGATACCCTCGGCGTTCCCTCGGAGGGCCAAGAGTTTGGGACTTTGAAGGACCTGCGCAAAGAGGTTACTGCCCGCCACATCACCGGGGCCTTCCGCACGATCTGGCAGGCGGAGTTTCCAGAGGAATCGACCTTCTTGGTTCCCTTGTATGCCTCCTACTCCTCAGAGAACGAGTCCGGCTTTAGCAGCCGTGAATACGATAAGTTGCTGGAAAAGGCAGGTAAGGCACAAGACCACGAGGAAGCCCAGAAGTACTACACCGAAGCGCAGAGCTTGCTGCTGGAAAAGATGCCGGCCATCCCGCTGTGGACGACAAAGTCCTATACCGCTTACGGCGCAGATATCGTCCCCGCCGGCTTCACGTGGAAGCCCACCCCGAATTACTATCTCATCCACCGCGCTTAAAGTTCCAAGGGTTCTGTCAGGCTGAAAGAGTAATCTCGGCGAAATGCTGAAGTACTACATGTTCGCCATCTGGCAGGCCATCGTGGACCATGGTTTGCCGCTGTTGGGAATGCTTCTGTTGGGCATTCTCATCCCGCGTATCGGCCGGCTGGCCGTGCGGGTGATTGAGTCCCGTTTGGATGAGAACCAAGAATCCACCAAAGCGCGCCTAGCACTCGCCGGGGCGCTGGTCTATGTGGCGCAGGCGGTGGTGTATTTCCTGCTCGTGCTGGCTGCGCTGTCCAATCTTGGGGTGCCACCCCTCGGCGCGGCGATTCCGGCGACCGTCGTCTCGGCTGCCGTCGGTTTCGGTGCGCAGTCCATCATCGGTGATTTCCTCGCGGGTTTCTTCATCCTGTCGGAAAAGCAGTTCGGTGTGGGGGATTACGTCAGCTTCGACGGCGTGACGGGTGTGGAGGGCACGGTTGTGTCGCTGACTCTGCGTACGACGACGGTGCGCACGCCCACCGGCGAAGTCGTCATGGTGCCCAATGGTTCTGCGGGCGTGGTCACGAACTTCTCCCAAGAGTGGTCCCGTGCGGTGGTGGATATTGCCATCCCGGTTCATGAGGGCGATTCTTTGCCGGAGATCACCGAGCAGGTGGAAAAGATTTCTCAGCACGCCCTCGGTGCCCCGGAAATCCGCGAGGATGTAGCTGGCGAGCTCGACGTCCTGCCCGCTACCGGGCTTACCGCACCCACTGCGGCTGGCCAGCCCTGGCAGGTACAGTATCGCGTCTTGGTGCAGGTAAACCCCGCCCGCCAGTGGGCGGTGGAGCGCGCTATTCGCTCAGCCCTGCTGTCTTCCTTCTGGGATCTCTACAAGCTGCCCACGGCGGAGGGCTTGCCGGGCGATGCCCTGCAGGTGCTTGGCGACGCCTCCGATACCACCACCCCCACCACCGTCATGCCGGCGGCAGGTACTGCTTCGATCTCGCAGCACAGCGCGACGTCGGATAGCGTGGCTGAGGCGCAGACGGAGGTCATCGCTACGGACGCTGTGGCGGATGCCGCCGAGGAACCTAAGGAGAACATGGATGACGGCCCAGGCCGCCCGGCGTTCTCCGATGAATCCGACGACGAGGAAGAGGACGACTACAAGGGCGGCATCTGGCGCGCCGATAAGCCGGAGACTAAGTGGCAGTATTTCTGGACGCTGGGCGGGCGCGTGCGCGCCTCCACTATGGGACTCTTCGCCTCGCTCGGCGTGGTGGGCCTGCTGCTCCTTTTCTCCGCTAACCCGGATGGGGTGGATGCCGGGTGGCTTTCGCCTTCGCGCTGGATGGGGGACTCAGAAGCAGCTTCTGAGTCCGCGGAACCGTCTGAGCCTTCGGCCGCACCGAATAGCACGCCGCAGGATGCCCCGGCTACTGAGCCCACGGGCCAAGAACCGACGGATGCAGGCCAGCCGGCGACGCCGACTGATAGCGCCCCGGACAGCGAGGCCACGTATGTCCCGGCGGATCCGCAGGCCCCTGCAACGCAGACCCCAGCGGAGCAATACTCCGAAACAGCTGCACCAACAGCTAATGAGCAGCCCACCGTGAACGCCACGGAGCCTTCCAGCGCGATGTAGGTCCTGCAAAAAGTCCAGCAGGGCTGGGCGAGTGGCACCGTGAGGTGCTGCCGGGAAACGCTTGGAGAGGGCGCACCAGAGATATGAGTGATAGGGAAGTGCAGCGGCGCAATGCGCTACGCCTTATGTATCGCCAAGGCGGGGTCATTCGTTAACGAAGCGTGTGTCGGGGCAATCCAGCCCCAGCTCATTGCGTAATTTCCTGTGGGGAAGAACCACGGGCTATAACTTATCTTTATGACTAAGTTCTCTCGTGCGGTTCTCGCCGCCTCTGTCTCTGTTTCTCTTTGTTTATCCGCTGTTGTTCCTGCTCAGGCGGAGACTGCTGGTCAAGGAGCCGAGGCTCCTGTCGCTGACTCCTCCGCCGCTGATACTGGTGCAGATTTGTCCTCTGATCAGAGCTCTGATTCTTCCAGCGAGGAAGATGATGCTGAGTTCCAGCAGTCTTCCCAGGGGGAGAAAATTGCTCTTGGCGTGGGCATTTCCGCAGCCATTCTCGCGGCAATTGCTGGCGGCGTCTACTGGGCCGTGCAGCAGCGCATCATCCCGAATCCGCTCCCAGGTCTGATTCCTTCGCCGCCGGCCCCTGCGCCGGCCCCGGCTCCCGCACCAGCGCCTGCTCCGGCACCAGCGCCTGCTCCCGCTCCCGCACCGGCACCGGCTCCGAAGTCTGCGTCCAAGCCCGCTCCCGCCCCGGCACCGAAGCCGGCTCCGGCATACTTCACTCGTTGTGCTGATGTGTGGAACGCGCTCGGCCGCCCGATCTATGCGGGTGAGCCGGGTTTCCGCTCCAAGTTCGACCGCGATGGTGATGGCGTAGGCTGCGAGCGCGATCCTCGTTAAGCTGGAGCGCATGAGCGCTTTTTCTTCTCTTGAGTCCTGGCCAGTCGATACCGTTGCTGCCGCCCTGCTGCACCGCGGCGAGGTGGTAGAGCAGCTGGGAGATACCTCCCGCCGCTTCCCGGTGGCGTCTGTGACCAAGTTGGTGGCCGCCTATGGGGTGATGGTGGCCGTCGAAGAAGGGGCGGTGGAGCTGGATCAGCCTGCAGGCCCTGAAGGCTCCACATTGCGCCATCTTTTAGCCCATGCCTCGGGGGTGGGCTTTGATACTCGCAAGCAGCAAAAGCCCCTCGGGGAGCGCCGCATCTACTCCTCAGCCGGCTATGAGTGGGCCGCCGAGGAAGTGGAAAAGGCCACCGAGATTCCCTTTGCTGAATACCTTGCTGAAGGCGTGTGTGCCCCGGTCGGCATGCAGGCGACGATCCTGGAAGGTTCGGCCGGACACGGCTTGGTCTCTAGCGTGGAGGACCTCGCTGCCTTTGCTGCCGAGGTACATTCGCCCAGCCTGCTTGATCCTTCGACGGTGGAGGAAATGCGCAGCGCTCAGTTCCCTGGGCTGCGCGGCATTGTTCCCGGCTATGGCAGCTTCAAAGACTGTACGTGGGGGCTGGGCTTTGAAATCCACGGCGAGAAGAAGCAATGGATGGGTGGCTTGCCCGCTGATGCAGTGGGTCACTTTGGCATGAGCGGAACCTACCTGTGGGTGGCGGGTGATTGGGCCATGGTGGCGCTCACGGACCGTGACTTTGGTGAGTGGTGCAAGCCGCTGTGGGCTGAGTCCAACACGGCCATCTGGGAGGAGTGCCAGGCGCGCTAGGCACGGTTGTGCGAAGACCCCCGCATGTTGTCGCGGTGCCCTTCGGTGCGCCGCGACGGGGGTAGTGGGAGGGCTGTGGCGACAACGCGCGCCTGGTGCGCGCGTTAACTTGTGTGGTTCAAGTGATTCGTGGGGCGAATTTCGGGGTAGAAGTCTCAAGTCTTTGTTGAGGCTATGGGGGCTTAAGTGCAGGTTGAGGGTTGTTGTGGCCCAAGTGGCAGGGGAAAATTGTGGTCACACAACGACGCACCGCGTGGCCACATACTGCGGCCACACCAGGCGGTGTTCGCGCCTCGGCGCGAGTGACGTGATGAAGACAAGTTCGTAGGGGAAGACGAAGCTCGTCTTGCGTCGGCGCATGCCGGCGTGCCATCACTCGCACGTCAAAGGAGTTTAAGGAGTGAATCAACGCGTTCACCCGCAGCTGGCCGGTGCCGCCGCGCCGGCCGCTTCAGCCACCCCACTTGGTAGCCCGGCGGATAGTTGGCCCAACCGTGCCTGCGGTGAGGTCTGCACAGCCGTGTTAGAGATCTCAGGCATGCCGCGCAGCCTGCGCCCCGCCATTGAGCGCGCCATGGCGCGCTGCATTCGCAGCGAAAGCGAATTCATCGTGCCCGGGGATGACCCGCTGACCGCCCAGTGGTGCACCCGCTGGCGTCGCGACCCACTGTGGGACGTTGTCAGCATGAATGCCGACAACACGATAACGACGGATGCCGACAACGTAGTTAAAGGGGAAACCGCCAACGCAGGTTGCACCGGAATCGGCTGCCAGCAAGTGCTCACCGGAACGCCCAGCGAATTGGAAGCGCTGGGCCGCGCGGTGGAGATGCTGGCGGGGGAGTATGGTTTCCGGGGCGTCGTCAAGCGCGCGGTCTAAGCCCTAGTCCGCGAAGGGATCGAGGATACGCTCCGGCAGATCCGCCACGGAATCAATGATGCGTGTTGGGCGGAAAGGATAGCGCTCGATGATGCGGTCATCGCTGATGCCGGAGCGCACCAGGATGCTGCGCATGCCGGCCTCCAGGCCAGACTTGACGTCGGTATCCATGCGGTCACCGATCATCACGGTGTTCTCCGAGTGCGCGCCAATGTTATTCAACGCGCTGCGCATCATGACCGGGTTGGGCTTGCCCACGTAATAAGGCTCGCGGTTGGTCGCTGCGGTGATGAGTGCCGCGACAGCGCCCGTGGCTGGCAGCACGCCCTGCGGGGCCGGGCCCGTAACATCCGGGTTGGTGGCAATGAACCGCGCGCCGTCGCGGATGAGATTGATTGCCGTGGTGATGGCTTCAAAAGAATACGTGCGGGTCTCACCCAAGACCACGAAATCCGCGTCCCGGTCGTTGAGAATCCAGCCGGCCTCGTGCAGCGCGGTGGTCAGCCCAGACTCGCCCACGACATAAGCCGTGGACAGCCCCGCCTGGTTGGAGAGGAAAGCCGCCGTGGCCGTCGCGGAGGTCCAGATGCGCTCCGCCGGAATATCCAAACCGGTGTTCTGCAGGCGCGCGGACAGGTCCCGCGGGGTGGACATCGAGTTATTAGTCAGAACCATGTACTCGATGTTGTTATCCTTCAGCGCTTGGATGAATTTATCCGCGCCGGGAATCATCTCCCCTTCCTTGATGAGGACGCCGTCCATGTCCGAAAGATAAGAAATCACGAGTGTTCCTCCACATACTCAGCAAGTTCGCCCACCGTGGTCACGGAGAGCATGGTTTCTTCATTAAGACGGACCCCGCAGGCTTCCTCGAGGCGCACGGCTAATTCGATGCGCTCGAGTGATTCAACCCCCAGGTCCTCCAACTTCGCTTCGCGCTCCAGGCCTTCCTCCACGCCGGTCACCTTTGTGATGAGGCGGGTGAGCTCACTATAGGCGTCGCCGGCGGGTGCAGTATCTTTCTCTTCTGCCGGCGCGGAGCCGAAGCGGGCTTGGAGTTGCGCTGAAAGGTCATTAGCCATGGGGCCCAGTCTAGTATTGAAATGTCATGGTTATTCGAGCACGTTCCTCCGCCATCGCCCGCAGCTGGTCGCGCCGGGTTCGCCCCCGCATGCGCGCCGTCGAGCACACCGTCCACAACGATCTGCATGATCTCACAACAAAGCCAGGGCTGACAGGAGTGAGCGACTCGGGCTTCGTGGATAACGACGGCGTGCGCGTGGCCTGGTATGAGGTGGGCCCTGAGGATGCGGAGGTCACCGCGGTTTTCATCCACGGCTATTGTCTGTCGGCTGAGAGCTTCTACTCCCAGGTCAACGACGTGCGCCGTAACTATCCCACGGTGCGCTGCCTGCTTGTCGATGTCCACGGCCACGGCCAATCCACCCACGTCGCCCCCGCGCAGTGCACGGTGCGGGGCGCGGCCGATGACGTGCTGGCCGTGATTTCCGAGCGCGCCACCGAGGGGCCCTTGGTCCTCCTCGGGCATTCCATGGGCGGGATGATCGCGCTGAATTTATTGCGCCGCGCCCCGCGGGATGTCTTTGATCGCGTCGAAGGAATGGCGCTGGTGGCCACCTCGATGCAGCGTTTTGCCGCCGCTGGCGTGGCTCGCATCTTGGAATCGAAGACGCTGGGCATGGTCTACCGCGCTTGCCTGAAGCTGCCGAACCGGCTCAACCGCGTGCGCTTCGAGGCAGCAGCACTCATCGCCCCGGTGTTTGCGGCGCTGTTGCAGGGCTTCCCGCAGATGGACAAGCTGCAATTCCACGTGGCGATGCTGCTGGATACTCCGATGTCGAGCTACGCGGGCTTCTTCGATGACTTGGTAGAGCACTCCGAGTTCGGTGCAACGGCGCGGCTGCGCAGCGTGCCGGGGGAAATCGTGGTGGGCCAGCATGACATTGTGACCCCGCGCCGCCAATCGGAGGTCATTGCCCGCCACTGGCCGGACTCTACCCTGACCGTCATCGATGGCGCCGGCCACATGGTCATCCTGGAAGAGCCTAGCGAGGTCTCCCAGGCTTTAGGCCGGGTCCTCGATCGCGTGCTAGGCAGCTAGTCCCCGCTGCTGGTGGCGGTTGGGCTTTGTATTGCCGTTGGCTGGGGCTCCTGTGGTGGTCGAACTGCCCGTTCTGCCAAAGTTATAGCCTCTGATTCAAGATCTGGCCAGAACTTTGGCAACAAGGGCAGTTGCCCCTGGGCTGGAACATGAGTTGAGCATGAGAAAGCCCCTCCTGCTCAGGCAGAAGGGGCTTGAGGCCTTAAGCTCTAGCCTTAGTCCTCATCGGAGGACGTGGAGACGGTGGCGGTCGGGTCGTCGAGCTTCAGCTCGCGGGCCGCCTTCTCTACGGTGCTGCGCTCCACCTTGCCTTCGCGGGCGAGGCCCTCGAGGACGCCGACGACGATGGACTCGGCGTCGATGTTGAAGTAGCGGCGAGCACCCTCACGGGTGTCGGAGAAGCCGAAGCCGTCTGCGCCCAGGACGATGTACTCACCCGGGACGTAGGGGCGAATCTGCTCCTGCAGGTCCGTGGCAAAGTCGGAGACGCCGACGAACGGTCCCTCGAAGCTCTTGAGCTGGGAGGTAGCGAAAGCCTCGGTCGGCTCCGTGCCCTTGCGCAGCGCCTCCTGGTTGCGGGCAGCACCGTCGCGAGCCAGCTTGACCCAGGACGTGACGGAGAACAGCGAAGCCTTGACGTCGTAGTTCTCAGCCAGGATCTCCTGGGCGCGCAGAGCCTCGTACATACCCACACCGGAGGCCAGGATGTTGGCAGGGATGGAGCCGGACTCAGCGGTGTTGTAGTGGTAGATGCCCTTGTGCAGGCCCTCGACATCGAGGTTCTCCGGCTCGGCAGGCTGCTTGACCGGCTCGTTGTACACGGTGATGTAGTACATGATTGGCTCGTTGTCCTCGCCGTACATGCGCTCGATACCGCGGGGGACCAGGTGCGCAATCTCGTAGCCGAAGGCTGGGTCGTAGACCTCCACAGCCGGGTTGGTCGACGCCAAGATTGGGGAGTGGCCGTCCATGTGCTGCAGGCCCTCACCGGTCAGGGTGGTGCGGCCGGCGGTAGCGCCGATGATGAAACCGCGGCCCAGCTGGTCGCCAGCAGCCCAGAAGGCATCACCGGTGCGCTGGAAGCCGAACATCGAGTAGAAGATGTACAGCGGGATCATCGCCTCGCCCTGGGTGGCGTAGGAAGTAGCCGCCGCAGTGAAGGACGCTGCGGCACCGGCCTCAGAAATGCCCTCGTGCAGAATCTGGCCGTCCGTGGCCTCGCGGTAGGAGAGCATGAGGTCGTGGTCCACCGGAACGTAGTTCTGGCCGCGCGGGTTCCAGATCTTCAGGGTGGGGAACCACGAGTCCATACCGAAGGTGCGGGCCTCATCCGGGATGATCGGCACGACGCGCTTGCCCAGCTCCTTGTCGCGCATGAGCTCCTTGAAGGTACGCACCAGCGCCATGGTCGTGGCCACGTCCTGCTTGCCGGAACCCTTGCGTACCGAGCGCAGCTTGGACAGGTCTGGGGTTGTCAGAGTCTCGAAGTTCTCACGGCGCTCCGGCAGGAAGCCGCCCAGCTCTTTACGACGCTCCAGCATGTACTTGATCTCCGGAGCATCTTTGCCCGGGTGGTAGTACGGCGGCAGGTACGGATCGGCCTCGAGCTGCTCATCGCTGATCGGGATGCCCTGCTTATCGCGGAAGAGCTTGAGATCCTCCAGCGTCAGCTTCTTCATCTGGTGGGTAGCGTTGCGGCCCTCGAAGTTGTGGCCCAAGCCGTAGCCCTTAATGGTGTGGGCCAGGATGACCGTCGGGCGGCCGGTGCCCGCGTAGCTCAACGCCTTGTCGTATGCAGCGTAGATCTTGCGGTAGTCGTGGCCACCGCGGCGTAGTGCCCAAATCTCATCATCGGACATGTCCACCACCAGCTTGAGCGTGCGCTCATCGCGGCCGAAGAAGTGCTCGCGCACGTAAGCACCGTCGTTCGCCTTGAAGGTCTGGTAGTCACCATCGGAGGTGGTGTTCATGATGTTGACCAGGGCGCCGTCCTTATCGGCTTCTAGCAGCTTGTCCCAGCCACGGCCCCAGACAATCTTGATGACGGACCAGCCGGCACCGCGGAAGAAGGACTCCAGCTCCTGAATGATCTGGGTGTTACCGCGCACCGGACCATCGAGACGCTGCAGGTTGCAGTTGACCACGAAGGTCAGGTTATCCAGCTCATAGAGGGAAGCCATCTGCAGCAGACCGCGGGACTCCGGCTCATCCATCTCGCCGTCACCCAGGAAGGCCCAGACGTGCTGCTTGGAAGTGTCCTTAATGCCGCGCTTCTCCAGGTACTTGTTGAAGCGTGCCTGGTAAATGGCGTTGATCGGGCCAAGGCCCATGGACACAGTGGGGAATTCCCAGAAGTCCGGCATCAGGCGCGGGTGCGGGTAAGAAGGCAGGCCATTGCCCTCGCCGCGGGAGTGCTCCTGGCGGAAGCCGTCGAGGTCCTCCTCGCTCAGGCGGCCCTCCATGAAGGCGCGGGCGTAGACACCCGGGGAAGCGTGACCCTGGAAGAAGACCTGGTCACCGCCGGAGGGATCATCCTTGCCCTTGAAGAAGTGGTTCAGACCCACCTCATACAGCGGGGCAGCGCCAGCGTAGGTCGAGATGTGTCCGCCGACGCCAATGCCTGGGCGCTGCGCGCGGTGTACCATGATGGCCGCGTTCCAGCGGATCCAGCGGCGGTAGCGCTTCTCCAACTCCTCATCGCCCGGGAACTCCGGCTCGAGGGAGGTGGGGATGGTGTTAACAAAATCCGAGGACGTCAGGGACGGCAACGGCACGCGCTTAGCGGTAGCGCGCTCAAGAAGACGCAGCATGAGGTAGCGGGCGCGCTCCGGATCGGAAGAATCTAGAAGACCATCGAGGGAGTCCATCCACTCGCGGGTCTCCTCCGGGTCGGAGTCATGCAGGTATGCTGCCACGCCATCGCGAACGATGGGAAAGTTGGAGTCGCCGTTGTGGGCGTCCAAGTCGGCCATTAAATCCTCCTGGGTCGTAGTACACAGATCTTGCTCTAGGATACGCGCCTCGTTCACGGTGGGGCACTCGGAGGCCCCCACGGGTGGTTTTATGAGGGAAAATGTCCACCTTGGGGCAAGAATGGGGGAGGTTTGACGCGAAAAAGTGCACCGTAGACGTTAAAATACTCTGCATGACATCAACTACTTCATCGGAAGGAACTCAGCGAGTGACGGGATTTGCAGCCAAGCTCGGCGTCGAGGAGGGCCAGATTGCCCTGGAACTTGGCTGGGACGAGGACTGTGACTCCACGATTTCTGAGTCCATCGAGGACGTGTTGGGGGAGGACTTCCTCGAGGAAGAGACCGACGAACTGTGTGACCTCGTGCTGCTGTGGTGGCGCGCGGAGGACGGCGACTTGGTCGATGGGCTGGTGGATGCCACCCGTCCCCTGGGTGATTCCGGCCGTATCTGGCTGCTGACCCCGGGTGCTGGAAAGCCGGGCAACCTGGAGCCGGGCGAGATCTCCGAATCCGCACAGCTGGCCGGCCTCGTACAGACCAAGGCTGAGCGCCTCGGCGAGTGGCAGGGTTCCTGCCTCGTGGCCCGCGGCTACACCAAGAAGCCCTAAAGAATAACCGCAGGATATACCTGCTCAGGCGGCATTCGCGGCGTCGAATCACACCCTGATTTGTTGCTGCGGGTGCCTATGGGCTAATCTTGTTCGAGCACACCAAGTGTACTGCGGCTTTAGCTCAGCTGGAAGAGCAACTGGTTTACACCCAGTAGGTCGGGGGTTCGATCCCCTCAGGCCGCACCAAATGAAACCCCTTTCCGTTAAGTCGGAGAGGGGTTTCGTCGTGCTCGGCGGTTGCCCGCGGGTGCTCTAGGGCGAAGGCCGCTTTGGCGGTCGGCGTAGATGCGGACTGCTCCGGCTGCTTTGAGTTGGGTGTGTTGGCGTTCGGGGGTTTGGTCAGGGTTTAACCCTAGCGAACACTTGGTATGGTTCCGGAATTAGTGTTCGGTTAGGGTATACCTCAAATGTGAAGCTTCCTAGAACAATGGCCGAACGATGTAATCCGGGTGGGGGAGACTACTAACCACACAAACCCGCGCTAAAACAGCAAACATGTATTGAGGAGGATGGCATTGACGCGTAAACAGAAAAGCGCAGCCTACTGGTCGAGCGTTACTGTCGTTGTAGTGCTGTTCATCGCAACGCTTGTAATCAATTATCTAGCAGGACTAAGTGCTGATGAATCATACTTTGGAGCACATTGGTGGCATCGTCTGGCGTGGGTTACGCCACTGTTGTTCTTGGCTTCTTTGATTTGGGCCTGGTTCGAGCACAGGAAGGTGCATCGGTATCCGCATTGACCCATATTTAGTAGGGTCGCGCGTGAATGAGAAGGAAGCCTTTGCGCTTGGGTGAAAGATGCTTTTTGCTCTAGTGGGGAGTGTCGATCGGGCCTAACCCCCGACGTGTCTACTTTCCGGGGTCAGGCCCATGTCTTCGCCCCAGTTGGGAATGCAGTTCTCAGCGGTGCAGCCAGCGGCTTCAAGAATACTGTCGGCAATCTCCATGTTTAGAAAGCCGGCAATCTCGGAAATCTCGGTTTCGGTCGCTTCTCACGTCCACGCAATCGCGTTCATGATCGTCCCCTTTGGGGGCCGAGGCTAGAAGCGTTCCTGACCGCGCTCGCGGATCTTCTCGTAGAAGTCCGGCTTGGCGGAGCCATAGCGCGAGCGGGAGCGGCGGGAAGGCTGCGTTCCAGCCGCCGGTCTTGGTCCTGAGGCAGAAGGCGCTGTGGCTTCGGGGTGCTCGCTCGCAGGCTCCTCGTGCTCGGAGATATCGACGTCTGCGGACGCATCGGGGGAGCCAGCACTGGTGGCGGCCGCGGTGGCCTCGGCCATCAGGGCTTCCTCCTCGCGGGCGCGTCGGCGCTCCCGAATCTCGGACCACACGAAATACGCAAAGCCCAACGGCGCCATGATGCCGAAGGCAATCCATTGGTAGCCATAGGAGAGGTGATTGCCGCGATCCAACTTCGGCACCGGCAGCGCATTAAGCTCACCCGGCTGATCGGGGGAGAGTTGGAGGTAGTCGTGGGCGAGGGGGACGTCGACAAGCTCTGCTATCTGCTCCGTATTGATGGAGTAGACCTGTGTGTATCCCTGCTCCTCAATGGGGGCGGAGGAGTGCTCGCGCTCGTTGTAGCGCGCCATGCCCACGATGGTCACCTTGTCCCTGGGCGCCGGATCGATGTGGGGCACAGAATTACCCTCATCCGTAGGCACCCAGCCGCGGTTGACCAGGAAGGTCTCGCCGGATTCGGTTTCAAAGGGAACCAGTGACTGGAAGCCCGGGGCGGACTCCACCGGGCGCAAGCGCAGGAGAACCTCATCCTCCGGGAGGTAGTGGCCAGTTAGCTCCGCGCGCTCCCACTCCTTGTGCAAGGAACCATCCGCCGAAAAAACCTCGGTGACCGGTTGGGGGTCGGCCTCATAGGCCTCCTCAATGAGGTGGTTGCGCTCCACAATCTGATCGTCCTTATTTAGCTGCCACGGTGCCAGCACCGTGAAAGAGAAATAGGAAAAGGCGACGACGAAGATGAGAAAGAGCACCCACCCAGGCTTGAGGAATGTCTTGAGCATGATGATCAGTCTAGTAGCCGCAAAGAATTATCTAGCCGTGGTTCGTCTTAATCCACTCGAGTAGGCCGGGAACGGCGGCATCAATCTCCTCGCGGGTGCGGGCGAAATCCTCCTCCGTGCCGTAGAACGGATCCTCTACGCTGGCATCCTCCGGGGAATTCGGATCGAAGCTGCGCATGAGACGCACCTTCTCCTGCGGGATGCCGCGCTCCAGGAGGGCATCGCGGTGGCCGGTGTCCATGGCCACGAAGAGATCCGCGTCCATGTGCTCTTCGCCCAGCTGGGCAGCCTGGTGGCCGGCACCATCGTGGCCGCCGCGGCGCAGTTCAGCAACGGCGCGCTCATCCGCGCCCTGGCCCACGTGCCAGCCGCCGAGGCCGCAGGAGTCCACGCGCGCGAGGAGATCGAGCATGTCGGTCTCCATGGCATCGCGGGTAATGATTTCCGCCATTGGTGAGCGGCAAATATTGCCCGTGCATACGAAGACGATGTGGAGCTGGTTGGAGTTCTCCGGAGGCGTCATGCAAAGGCTCCTTAAGCTAGAGGGGTGCGCTGGCGAACGAAAGCTAGGATATAGCAGCGACGCGACTGACGTGAAACCTGAAGCCGTATAAGGAGCATAGGAGATGGCAGAACACACGACCGTTGGCGAGATCCGCCGCGTTATCCACGAGGCCTACCCGCCGCAGCTGGCCGAGCCCTGGGATGCCGTTGGCCTGGTATGCGGCGACCCCACGGATGAGGTGAGCACCGTGGCTTTCGCTCTGGACTGCACCCAGGAGGTAGCAGACAAAGCTGTGGAACTCGGCGCGCAGATGCTCGTGGTGCATCACCCGCTGCTTCTGCGCGGGGTGACCTCGGTGGCGGCGGATACCCCGAAGGGCAAGGTCATTCACACTCTTATCCGCAACGGCGTGGCCCTGTTGGCCGCGCACACCAACGCGGATAAAGCACGCCCGGGTGTCAACGACAAGCTGGCGGAGCTCGTCGGTATCAAGCCTGGGCGCCCCATCGTCCCGGTGGAGCCCTATGAGAACCTCGATGAGGCCTTAGGGTTGGGGCGCGTGGGCGAGTTGGAGGAGCCGGTGACTCTGCGCGAATTCACCCAGCGCGTGGCCGATGCCCTCCCGGAAACTGAATGGGGAGTGCGCGCGGCTGGTGACCCGGAGCGGATGGTCAAGCGCGTGGCCGTCTCCAGCGGCTCGGGGGACTCTTTCCTGGACCAGGCGGCCGCGCTCGGAGTGGACGTCTACGTCACCTCCGATTTGCGCCACCACCCGGTGGATGAGCACCTGCGCGCCGCGCACTTGGCGGAGCCGGAGGGCCCAGCCGTGGTGGATACTGCTCACTGGGCCAGCGAGTTTCCCTGGACTGCCCAGGCGCGCGATATTGTGGAGGACGCATTGCGCGTGAACACCGAGAGCATCGATGTCCGCACCGACCCATGGACGATTTCTGCGCATAAGGAGAACTAAATGAAACTG
Organism: Corynebacterium sp. HMSC072D12; assembly: GCF_001813925.1. Lineage (NCBI taxonomy): Bacteria > Bacillati > Actinomycetota > Actinomycetes > Mycobacteriales > Corynebacteriaceae > Corynebacterium > Corynebacterium sp. HMSC072D12. Next base: position 243,966 of record NZ_KV814415.1, on the reverse strand, counting down.
CCACAGGACCTGCAGAACATCTTGCTGGAGCTGGCCACCCTCGAGCGCTCCCAGGCGCACGGTGGAACTCCCACCATCCCGGAGCAAGAGGAATACGAGAAGGCTCAGGCCGCACACGCCCGGCTTGTCGACGCCTCCGGCTCCGCCCAGCTCGCCGTCGATGACATGGAGATGGAGATCCTGCGCATCCAGGCTGATGAGCGCAAGCTGCGCCAGCGCGAGCGCGATGACAAGGCACAGCTCGGCGCCGCGACCGACCCGGAGACCCGCAAGGATCTGGAGCACGATCTCTACGCGGCCAAGTCCCGTATCGCGGATCTCATGAGCGAGCTGCAGGAAGCCCACAACGAAATCCACGCCCTGCGCGCCAACCTGGACGTCCACGGCGCAAAGGTCTCCGATTCGGAGCGCAAGCTCGAAGTCCTCAAGCGCGCGGCCGAGGCCGCCCAGGAGGCTGCGACGAACCGCCCCGACCCACAGGTGCGCATCGGCGAGCTGCGCGAGCAGCTGCCCGCGGATGTCCTGGAAGAATACGAAACCGTGCGCGAAGAAAACGGTGTGGGGGCCGCGGCCTTCACCGGCCGCGCTTGCGGCGGCTGCTTCATCGTGTTGCCGCCAGCCGAGCAGAACGCAGTGCGCAACGCGGCGGCCGACGAGCTTCCGCAGTGCTCCGATTGCGGCTCCTACCTGGTGCGCCCGGCCTCATGAAGCTAGTCATCTTCGCTGACGGCGGCTCCCGCGGCAACCCCGGGATAGCCGGTTCTGGCACGGCGGTCTACAACGAGGACCGCTCGCAGGTGCTCAAGGAAATCGCCTACGTCGTGGGCCAGAAGTCCACCAATAACGTGGCCGAATACCACGGCCTGCTGCGCGGCCTTGAGGCCGCGGTGGAGCTGGGGGCCGACGAGGTGGAGTTCTATATGGACTCCAAGCTCGTGGTGGAGCAGATGAACGGGCGCTGGAAGATCAAGCACCCGGACATGCAAAAGCTCGCTATCGAGGCGCGCCGCCTGCTCAACCAGATTCCGCGCTTCAGCCTCGAGTGGGTACCGCGCGCCAAGAACTCGGTGGCTGATGAGCTGTCCAACGTGGCCATGGATGCCGCCGCGAAGGGCGAGCCCGTGGGCATCCTCGACATGGGTGCCGACGACGCCACCGAAGCGGACGCTGCTGTCGATGCGGCGGGCGGCGGAGAGGCGTCGCCAAGCGCGGCGTCCTCAACCGCGGCCGACTGGCGCCCCGAGTGTGGCCCGGCCACCCGCTTCATCCTGCTGCGCCACGGGCAGACGGCGATGTCCGCCGCCAAGCAGTACTCCGGGCGCGCGAACCCCGAGTTGACTGAGTTGGGCAAGAAGCAAGCGCTCGCCGCCGCCCAAGCCTTGGCCGATACCCACATCGATGCCGTGGTGTGCTCGCCGTTGCGCCGCTGCCAGCAGACGGCCGCGGCCGTGGTGGAAGGCCGGAACCTGCGTGTGGAAACCGTCGAGGACCTCATTGAGGTGGACTTTGGACGCTGGGAGGGCAAGACCTTTGCTGAAGCCGACGTCGCCGACCCCGAGCTTCACGCGCGCTGGCTGAAGGATACGTCCGTGGCCTGCCCGGGCGGGGAGTCCCTGCGCGCCGTGCACCGCCGCGTCAGTGCTGCGCGCCGTAAGTTGCAGCAGCGCTACGCGGGGCAGACCGTTCTCGTGGTTTCCCACGTCAACCCCATCAAGTCCTTCGTGCGCCAGGCGCTTGATTCCGGACCGCAAACACCCAACCACCTCTTCCTAGAGCTGGCTTCTGTGAGTGAGGTTGAATTCTTCGACGGCGGCAGCACTCTGCACCGTTTCAACGATGTGGGGCATCTGGGCGCGCTGCGATAAACTAACAGGCGCGAATGAGCCGACCGGGCAAACGCGTTCCGTCGAACCGGTTCCGTTATGGGACTAGGCGCGGGCCGAGGAAAGTCCGGACTCCACAGAGCACGGTGGTTGCTAACAGCAACCCGGGGTGACCCGCGGGAAAGTGCAACAGAAAGTAGACCGCCGCGCCCTTCGCTTCGCTCCGGCGCGGCGTGGGGTAAGCGGTAAGGGTGAAAGGGTGCGGTAAGAGCGCACCAGCACCGTCAGCGATGGCGGTGGCTGGGTAAACCCCACTGGGAGCAAGGCATCACGGCCCGCCACGCTAGCGGGCCCGATCAGGCGTTAGTAGGTTGCTCGCCGAAGCCTGAAGGTAGCTGCTTGAGTCAACTGGCAACGGTTGGCCTGGATGGATGTTTGCCACCGCGCCACGCGCGCGGCACAGAATCCGGCTTATAGGTTGGCTCATTCGCGCCCTACACTTTTATTTTTTGGAACAATGGGGCGGCATGAAACTGTATGCCGCGCCCTTGGACTTTCGGCCCATCGCTGAGGAGTTTTCTGTTCCGACCGACTTCCCAGAGGAGGTCACCGCACAGGCCGCGTCCGCGCAGGACCGCTATGCCGAGCAGCGCCGCGATGCCCGGGACATCCCGTTGGTGACCATTGACCCGGCCGGCTCCAAGGATCTGGACCAGGCCGTCTTCATTGAGGCGCGCGATGGCGGCTACCGCGTGCTCTATGCCATCGCGGATGTTGCCGCTTTCATTGAACCGGGCTCCGCACTCGAGACCGAGTCCCTCAAGCGCGGCCAGACTATCTACCTGCCTGATGAGCCAGCGCGGCTGCACCCGCCGGAGCTGTCTGAGGACAGAGCTTCGCTGCTTGCCGACGTCGACCGCCCCGCCGTCCTCTGGACCTTCAACCTTGACTCCGCGGGTGAGGTGGAGGACTTCTCGGTGGAGCGCGCACTCGTGCGCAGCTGCGCGCGGCTGGACTATGACCAGGTCCATAAGGACTTGGAGAATGGCACTCTGCATTCCTCTATCGCCTTACTGCCGGAGGTAGGCAAGCTGCGCCAGGCCTCCTCACTGCGCCGCGAGGCAATCAACCTGCGCCTTCCTTCGCAGCGCGTATCTGAAAGCAGCGATGGGGAAGAAGGGCACTACGAGCTGGTGATGGAGCCGCGTCACGAGGTGATGGACTATAACTCGGAGATTTCCTTGCTTACCGGAATGTGTGCGGGGCGGTTGATGGAAGAACACGGAGTTGGTTTCCTGCGCACCCTATCTGCGGCCACCCCGGAGGCCGAGGCAACTTTTCGCTCGGAAGCGGAAGCGCTGGGCTTCGAGCTGGGGGAGCGCAGCATCTCGGAATTCCTCCATTCCGTGGATGCGGATTCACCGCGCGGGATGGCGGTGATGCGTGAGGCCCAGCGGCTTTTGCGGGGTGCGGACTACGTGTGGCTCGAAGATGGCCAAGCGGACGTGCACGCGGGAATCGGCGGCTACTATGCGCACGTGACCGCCCCGCTGCGGAGGCTTGTCGACCGCTTCGCCACGGAGGTCTGCTTGGCGCTGAGCGGTGGCTACGAGGTTCCGCAGTGGGTGCGCGAGCGCGCCGGGGATGTCATGTCCACGATGCGCTCAACATCGCAGTTGGCCTCCCAGGTGGATAAGGCGTGCTTGAACCTCACGGAGGCGACCGTCTTGACGCCGTGGGTTGGCACCAACTTCGAGGCCGTCGTGGTTGATGGTGGGCCAAAGCGCGAGAAAGCACGGCTCTTCGTGCTGGACCCACCGGTGATTGGGCAGGCCGTAGGCCACCCAGAGACCGGTAAGGAGACGATGGTGTCCTTGGTGAAGGCCGACGTTGCGGAGCGCGATGTGCTCTTTGCCTGGCCGGCAGATTAGTCCTCGGTGATTGCAGGGCTTCCGGCAGAAAGCGGAATGACCAGCAGGCCGTCCTCGGCCAAGTCGGCCGCGAAGTTTGTGGCCCTAGCGCTCGGCACGTAGGCGATGACGGCGGAGGATGTGCCGGCGTGAGCAGAGCGTGAGGCGACGGCACCGCGGGCGGTGGCCAGCTGCGCGAGTTTTTCTGCGGAGTTGAAACCATAGACGGTGGCCAAGGCAGACTGCGACTGTGTGAGCAGCGGGAAGAGCTCGGTGCCGCGGCGGGAACGCAAAGCACGAGCAATGCCTTCGGCGCGCTCAGTTTCCTCCGAGTAGAAGGTCAGCCATGCCGTGGCTTCGGCGATGGTCGGCTGGTTCTCGGTGCCGTGCACCTTGTGGACCGCGGCCAGCCACTCAAGGACGCGCTGGGGCGCATCCGGCAACAAGCGCAGCGACGGCGTGCCGAAGGCGCGGCAGGCGGCGTCGATGAATCGCTCGCGGGCGCGAATCTCCGTCACGGCCTCAGCGGAATCCACGTCTCCGGGCACGGCCAAGGCGTAGGCTGCAATGTCCTTGTTGATCATGTGGGGTGCCTGGGTCACGGAGCCATCGGCGTAGTCGATGATGGTGATGGAATCACCTGCGCCGCGCAGGGCAGCGGAGTGACGAGCGCGCAGTGCAGGGAATCGCGCGAAGGTGCCAACCGCTTGGGAACAGACCTCTGCGATACGGGCGCGCAGCGGGGCGTCATGCAGATCATCCGCCGTGCCGAGCAACGCCAAAGCGGTGGCGATGTCGATGGCTGCTGCGGCGCCGAGTCCAGTTGAATCGGGGATGTCGTTGACCACGGTGATATCGGCACCAGCGGTCTCGCGGGTAAGAAGCTGGCGGTTGATCATGGTGTAGATGATGCCGCCGAGGCGCGCCGCGATAGCGCCTTCGGGTGCTGGGGGTTCGATGGGCTGGCCTTCAGAATCCACGCCGGGTTGCTGTTGTGCGGCGAGGGCAGAAACCTGTTCGAGGGAGATCTCGTCTTTAACGGTCTCGCCATTGGTGTGCTCGAGGTGAACCTTGACGAGTCCGTCGCTGCGGGGGCTGACAGCTGCTGCCGCGCGGATAGTGGCAAGCCCCATGATGGCGATGCCGCCGTAGTGGTCGATGTGCTCGCCAATGAGTGCCCAAGTGGCGGGGGCGCTGGCGACGTGTGCTGATTCAGCGCCCACGTTCTCGCGGTGTGCGGCGCGAACGCGGTCGACGGCCGGGGTCGAAGGGGCAGTCCACAGGGGCATCGGGAAGGTTCTCCTTTGCTGGTGGCGATATCCTGCCAAAGAAGTAGCAGCAGGACTAAGTGACCTATCTATTCTAACGGGCATGGTACGTAGGCGGTCTGTAGTGTGGGGTGCACTGAGTGAGAGATGAAGAGAATGGAGAAAATTATGGCTGAGGCCGATAACAAGTGGTTCTATGACCCGTCCACCGGTGAGGTATCCCAGGGCAAGGTGTCCGGTTGGGAGAACCGCATGGGACCTTATGATTCCCGTGAGGAGGCTGAGCACGCCATCGAAATCGCGCAAGCACGCACCGCTGCAGCTGATGCTGAGGACGCCGCCGAGGACGATTACTAAAGCACCACACCGCCGAGAACGGCACGGCTGATTAAGAAACCCACTTAAGAAGTCCGCTCAACAGAAGCGGCCCACACCACCGCACGGGAGCGAAGGTGTGGGCCGCTTCGGCTTGTTGCCTCGCAGCGCAGGAAGACTAGAGGAGGAAAGCCAGCCGGCTAGCGCAGTTTCTTGCGCAGCGGCTTGAAAGCAGACTTGATGGCCTTGAAGCTATCCGAGTAGGCGTTGAGTGCTTCCAATCCGATGATGCGCTCACGCTGGTAGAGGAGGCCATAGCCGAAGGTGTCCTCACCACGGCGGCGTGCGCTTTCTGCCAACTCGAGCAGCTTATCGCGGGAGGTCACCGAATCCTGGAAGTCTCCCAAGACAGATTGCATCTGCTTGCAGGCCTTGTAGAGGTTCTTCGTCTTCAGCGTGGTAGCGGACCCAGCAGCTTCCGCGGCATAGCGCAGCTTCTTCGCTGCCTTGCGCATATCGTGGAAATACTCCTCACGCTCGTGCAGCGTCAGCTCGGTGTTATCCCAGTTGGAGACGGCCTTCTTGTGGCGCTTGACCAGCTTGTCATAAGCCTGCTTGAGGTGCAGGGCCATCACCGCGTCGAGATCGTGGGGCTCGGCTTCCTCATCAGACTTGGCGTGCTTCGGCTCGTAGTCTTGTGCTGCTTCTTGTTCCTGAGCGGAATCAGTGGATGCCGACTCGGCGCTTTCAGAGTCTTCCGCTCCGCTATCCGCGGATGAGCTGTCTGAGTCAGCGGAGGTGTCTTCCCCGGCAACCGGCGGGTTGGCGAGGAAAGCGTCCAGTGCATCGAGCAGAGCCAGGTATTGGTCCGAATCGAGCGCGGCGATGACTCGGCGATGCGCACGGCGGTAGGCACGGCCCATGTCATGCGCAATGTGCTCGCGGGTAGCGTCATCGAGAACATCGGAGTCCTCGGATGCGAGCAGATTCTGCCAACGTTCTTCTACAACCTCGGCATCACGGGCAACGCCCAGCATGGCCGCAAGCTCCTTGAGATCTGACTCGATGCGCTTGATCTCAGGGCCCACCACAATGCCGTGGAAGGTCTGCAAGTGGCTGCGCAATTCACGGGTAGCCACACGCATTTGGTGCACCGAATCCCACTCATCCCGGCGAACCCGCGGATCGAATTCGACGAGCTTGTCCCGATTAGCCTTCAGTGCCTCCACGACTGCCGCCGCGGGGGAGCCCGGCTCCACAGTGGACGCGGCGAGGGCCGGAGGCAGCTCGACGTTGTTGATGGAGTCTCCCAATGCAGACTTCAGCTTGGACGGCGAGGAGGAAACCCGAGCTCCAGAACCGATCAATAGGGAAGTGGCGTGCCGCAGCAGTTTGCTGCCTGCTTTGCTTCCTGGCAGGTCCCCGGCGAGCTCTACCTCCCACTCGCGCCACGTGCTCTGCGAACCACCCGGCAGGAAGGAGAACGCGGTGACATGGTCATCGCAGAACTCAGCAACTGGTTGCTCGTCTGCGTCAACGAGGAGCAACTCGGTGCGGTTGTTATCCACCTGTGCGATCGGCTCAAGAGGCTGGTTGCGCACGACCGATCGGACCTGGTGGAGCAACTCGTCCGGAACCTCGTATTTGCCGTCGATGGGCTCACCGAGTTCCGCGCGGATCTCAGTGCGACCTTCCGCACCGGGAATCTTGATGTGCCAGCCATCATCATTTCCGCCGGTGCGACGTCGCAGCGTGATCTTCGCGTGGGTAAGGCGGAGGTCCTCGGTGTCGTAGTAAATCGCGGACAACGAGTGGTGGCGGGTTTCTGCAACACGGGAAACCTCATCGAGGTGGGTGAGATCCGGCATGGGGGTGGTCTCATCCACGGCGAACTTGGCTTCGATTTCAAGGAACGTCTTTGGAGACATGTACACACCTTCGTCGGGGAGCGAATTGATAAAAAGGAGGCATCAAACCTCGGTACCGCCTTCTAGGTTACCTGGCTAGTAACGCAAATGTGCCTGCCATTAATCGTCCTTAGCAGGTGAGTTGGCGGCGTCCGTTAAGCCCCGAGGAATCACCTCCCAAGTGGGACTTTTCTGCAGCTGATGCGCCGGCGGATACTCCTGCGTGGCTTCTCACCGCCAGGGAGACGGTGCGCGCATTGGGGTAGATTCGATCAGTCACTGCTTCGGCGTTGCGGCGGCGTTCTTCGACTGCCGATAGCGATTGCTGAGCCAGGGTAATTTCGTCTTGCCGAGTGCTGGGGCCGCTTGGTGCCGAAGCAGTCCCTTCTACGTCGTGGGAGACCAGCTTTGAATTTGCTTCCTCCAATAACTCACCGATACGGGTGGCATAAGACAGAATGAAGCTTCGGCGGAAAGACGCCACATTGCCTAGCTGGCGCGCACTCTCGGCGTGCTCGCCGTGGTGCATATGCCATTCACATTGCCGTAGAAGTGAGGCGAAAAGATCAGTGACGTGGTGAACGTCCTCTTCAGCGCCTATGACGGTGACAATCCCTTTGGGATGCAGCCGGAGGGCGGTGCATCCGTTCCGATCCGCAATGACGCTGAGCAGAGTGGTTTTGTGGTTGATATAGGGAGCGCTGATATGGATGCGTGTGGATACCACCGTGTCCGAGGAACTAGTCAGTGTCTTCTCGAGGCGGTGCTGTTGTTGCAGGCTCTGCGCTTTGGCGATGAGCGCGCTGGCTTCTTCTTCATAGGGAGTGGATTCTGCTTTTCGCAAAAGATGAGAGATTTTGGCGCGGATCCTATCTTCCTTGCTGTCGCGGGATACCCGAGAGTCGGTTCGTTGGGCCGCTAGCACTTCAACGTCCCGAAGGGGTGGCAGGAAAGTGATTGCTTCAATAAGTCGCATAAGGTCATCGGTCGGCATGGTCATCGAGGCAGGCGGGGTAGTACTCAACCATTCCTTGCGCAGCGCAGTGGAACTAATCTGTGCGGGAACATGAGGGGCGGCGCGATAAATGAGTGGGTGGCAAAAACTACCCAGGACATGGAGCAGGTCTTTAGGCGACCATCCTTGCTGGGCTGCTTGGCTAATGAGCTCGATTCCTCGCTGGCTCAGGGTTGCGTGTTGCGTGTTCATGGCTGTTCCTCATCCTTCTTTATGGGTACATATGTTCGGTTGTGTGGCCATTCAAGCATGTGAAGCCGACAGAGGTCAGAGGAGTCGAAAAAATTTGCCCCCGAGATACTCTTGCCAACTGGGTTAATACATGTCGGTGCGGGGGCAAAAGAAGAAACTCTCTCCGTGGCTTCGGCGCGCGGCGGTAGGGTTTAAAGCATGAACAGCCAACACGAATTCGTCCTTCGTACAGTTGAAGAACGTGATATCCGCTTCATTCGCCTCTGGTTCACTGATATCTTGGGGGCGCTGAAATCGGTGGTAATGAGCCCCTCAGAGTTGGAATCCGCCTTCGAGGAAGGTGTTGGCTTCGACGGTTCTTCAGTGGAAGGGTTCTCCCGCATTTCGGAGGCCGACACCATCGCGATGCCGGACCCTTCGACCTTTCAGATCATGCCCTTTGACAAGGAAGAGCCCGAGCTTCTCTCGGCGCGCATGTTCTGTGACATTACTCAGCCCGATGGGCAACCTTCGTTGGTGGACCCGCGCCACATCCTGCGCCGTCAGGTAACCGAGGCGGCCAATGAGGGATTCACGTGCAAGGCGTCTCCTGAGATTGAGTTTTATCTCCTTGAGGACGCGCACGATATCAACAGGCTTGTTGCCACCGATAACGGCGGCTATTTCGACCAAGCCACGCATGATAACGCCCCGAGCTTCCGGCGCCGGTCAATGTACGCGTTGGAATCAATGGGCATCGCCACGGAGTTCAGCCACCATGAGACCTCACCTGGCCAGCAGGAGATCGACCTCCGCCATGCTGACGTATTGTCGATGGCGGACCACATCATGACCTTCCGCTACCTCATCAAAGAGGTTGCCTCCCAGCAAGGAGTGCACGCGACGTTCATGCCCAAGCCTTTCGAGGACCGCTCAGGCTCGGGCATGCATACTCACTTGAGCCTTTTCGAGGGAGATTCCAACGCCTTCCATGACCCCGATGATGAGATTTCGCTGTCCAGCACAGGACGGCAGTTCATCGCCGGCATTCTTGAACACGCAGTGGAGATGACAGCGATCACCAACCAGTGGACTAACTCCTATAAGCGCCTGATGTTTGGCAGCGAGGCTCCAGGGTCAGTGACGTGGGGAATCTCTAATCGTTCTGCGCTGGTGCGAGTTCCCACCTACCGCCTTTCCAAGGAAATGTCGCGCCGAGTTGAAATCCGCTCGCTGGATTCAGCGATGAACCCTTACCTGGGTTACGCGGTGCTCCTTGCCGCTGGTTTGCGCGGAATCAGAGAAGGCTATGAGCTAGGGGATCCGGCCGAGGATGACGTCCACCAGCTGACCCACCGCGAGCGCCGTGCGATGGGGTACAAGGATCTGCCGAGCAGCCTGGACCAAGCCCTCCGAGAATTTGAACGCTCCGAGTTTATGGCGGAGGTCCTCGGTGAACACGTCTTTGAGTACTTCCTGCGCTCAAAGTGGGATGAGTGGCACGAGTACCAGCAGCAGATCACTGCATTCGAACTGCGCAACAACCTGAATTTCTAGGAGAAGTATGCGTCCAGCATCAGTACCGTCCCCAGCTACTCTTGGTCTGACCCGGCCAACTGCTGCGGAGGATCTATCCCGCCTCGGGTGGGATAATCCGGAGTCCCTAGAACTGTTGTGGACACTGGCCGGAGCAGGCGATCCCGATATGGCCCTCAACACGTTGATGAGGATCGTCGAGGGGGCGCCTGAGATTGGCCCGGCGATGCGCGAGGACGAAACATTCCGGGTGCGACTCATCGCCCTGCTGGGCGGCTCTTCGGCATTCGGTGATCATCTCGCTGCACACCCAGAAACCTGGCACGAGCTGCAGCGGGCGCTGCCGACTCCTACCGAAATGCTGCACACGCTGCTCACAGAGGTCGGGGCGGAACCTGCGACATACGTTGAGCAACCAGACCAGCCTGACACCGCGAGCTCCGACCTGACGTCTCCCGGCACCTACCGGGCAGCACCGGGGGACCACAAAGCATCACTCAAAGTGGCCTACCGAACGCTGATGATGCGCATTGCCGCCCATGACCTCGCAGGTACATTTCACTCGCGCAAGGGCCAGTCACGCCCCCAGCCGCGAGTTGGTTTCCGGGAGGTCACTAGGCTGACCACAGCCCTCGCAGATGCCGCCTTGACGGCAGCACTCGCCGGTGCGGTCCGGGTGGTCTATGGGGATGAAGCACTCGATGCGCAGCTGGCCGTCATCGCGATGGGCAAGTGCGGCGCGGGCGAATTGAACTACATCTCCGACGTGGACGTGGTCTTCGTAGGCTCCGAGGCGACACCACGGATCACCCGCCTAGCGTCGGAGTTCAACCGGATTGGCTCGGCCTGCTTCTTCGAGGTTGACGCTAACCTGCGTCCAGAAGGCAAATCCGGCGCCTTGGTCCGAACACTGGATTCGCACGTGGCCTATTACAAGCGGTGGGCAGAAACCTGGGAGTTCCAAGCGCTGCTGAAGGCACGGCCACAAACCGGCTATCTGCCTTTAGGCACGGACTACCTGGAACAAATCGGGCCGATGGTGTGGACTGCGTCGCAGCGGGAGTCCTTCGTGGAAGACGTTCAAGCTATGCGCCGCCGCGTGCTGGATAATGTCCCCGAAAAGATGCGCCTTCGAGAGCTCAAGCTGGGGGAGGGCGGCCTGCGTGACGTGGAGTTCGCCGTCCAGTTGCTGCAGTTGGTGCATGGGCGCTCGGATGAATCGCTGCGCACACTCGCTACGGTTGATGCACTGGCAGCGCTCGTGCGCGCCGGGTATGTCGGACGTGAAGACGGCACCCAGCTCATCGAGGCCTACGAGTTTCTGCGTTTGCTCGAGCACCGCCTCCAGTTGGAGCGTTTCCGCCGTACCCACACTTTGCCGGAGAAGGACGACAACAAGGCGCTCACGTGGCTGGCCATCAATTCAGGCTTTCACCCACAGGGGCATCAGTCGGCAGCGGACCAGATGAATACCCAGCTGCGGAAGATTCGCCTGCTTATCTCTGAGCTCCACTCGCGCTTGTTCTACCGCCCACTGCTCAATTCCGTGGCCTCGATGTCGGCGGATGAACTCAAGCTCTCCCGCGAAGCCGCGCTCTTGCAGCTGGCGGCACTGGGCTATCGCCACCCAGACCGAGCTTTTGAGCACCTCACCTCCCTCGCCGCGGGGCAATCGCGCAAGGCACGCATCCAGGCCATTCTGCTGCCGACGCTGATGGAGTGGCTCTCCAATACCGCTGACCCGGATATGGGCCTGCTGAATTACCGCAAGCTTTCTGAGGCAGCTTATGACCGGACGTGGTTTTTGCGCATGCTTCGTGACGAAGGCGTTGTCGGCCAACGCCTCATGAAGATTCTGGGCACCTCGCCCTTCACGGCGGAGCTCATCATCCGCGCCCCGGACGTCGTCAAGCAGCTCTCCGATGGCGCGGCAGGGCCCAAGCTGCTGGAAACCAAGCCCGAGCAAGTGTCTTCCGCCTTGATTAATTCCACCAAGCGCCACGCGGACCCAGACAAGGCAGTATCGGTTGCCAGATCCCTTCGCCGCGCAGAGCTAGCGCGGATTGCCGCTGCTGATTTATTGGGCTTCTTGCCGGTTCAACAAGTGTGTTTTGAACTGTCCACCATCTGGAATGCTGTGTTGGAAGCCGCGCTGCGCGCCGAGGTCAGGGCGTGGAGGCTGAGCCATGAGGATGCCGAACCACCAGCCCGCATCGCCGTGATTGGCATGGGGCGGCTCGGTGGTATGGAGCTGGGCTTTGGTTCAGATGCCGATGTCATCGTGGTGGCGGAGCCAACAGGAGATAATGCCGAAGAAGAAGCTCTGCCATGGGCCATCGGCATCATTGAGAAACTGCGTCGCCGTCTGGCAAAGCCTTCCGGGGATCCGCCCTTGGACGTGGACTTGGGCCTGCGGCCAGAGGGGCGCTCGGGAGCGGTCGTGCGCTCGATCGAATCCTATGAGCGCTATTACTCGCAGTGGGGTGAGCCTTGGGAGATGCAGGCTTTGCTCCGCGCGGCCTTCGTGGCAGGAGATGAGGAAGTCGGTTCACGTTTCCTCACCATGGTGGATGCCTTCCGCTATCCGCCGAAGGGCGTGAGTGAGAAGGCGATTCGTGATATTCGCCGAATGAAGGCGCGTGTTGATAACGAACGCCTCCCGCGCGGTGCTGACCGCAATACCCACACCAAGCTGGGGCGCGGCGGGCTAACGGATATCGAATGGACCGTTCAGCTGCTCCAGATGATGCACGCCCACGAGGTTCCGGCGCTGCATGATCCGTCCACGCTGCGGGTGCTCGATGCCCTCGAAGACAATGAGGTCATCCCTGTCGAGCAAGTGCAGGAGTTGCGGGAGGCTTGGCTCTTGGCCACCGATGCCCGCAATGCGCTCGTGCTGGTGCGCGGCAAGCGCGTGGACCAGCTTCCGGCACCGGGCCCGCAGCTGGCGCAGGTGGCCGGCGCGGCCGGGTGGGAGCCCGAGCGTAATCAGCAATTCCTGGAGCATTACCTCAAAGTGACCAGGCACGCGCGGAAGATAGTGGATGAGGTGTTCTGGGGTGAAGCAGAATCCTTCGAGCATGACTAGCAGAAGGCAGTTGCTCCGCCCCTGACCCGCACCCTGAGCTCACCCGGATCTTTCCCTGACTTTGGAGCAAGCCCCTGTTCTATCAGGTGATCAGCCGATAGCCTTAGGTGGCAGTGAACAGTCATTATCCCCGCGCCGCACAAAGGAGCACACCATGAGCCTGAACCTGTCCCTCGACCTCAACGATGCCACTCTTGCTGATCTCGACGCCTTCCTCTCCGCTGCCCGCGCTGCTGGGTGCGACCCCGCCGCTGCGTTGAGCGTAGAGGGGACGGTGATGCGGTTGGACGTCGACAAGCCGCGCGTTGTCTCGACTGAGCCGAAGCCTGAGGGCCCGCGCCGCAACAGCCTGGATCGCTCCGTGGCGGAGTCCACCATCCGCTCCATCATCGATGCGCTGTCCGAGCGCCTCGATTCGCCACACCCGCCGCATGGAAATTCTTTTGGCACCTTTGGCCCCCGCGCGGATTAAGCCGCGAATGTGAGAGAAGTCTAAAATTGTGGCCGTGAAGTCCAAGCAGATTATCGCCGTATGGGTCCTCGTGGTGGTGGCAGTCATCACCGCCGTCGGCGCGGGCTGGTGGGCTACGGAGCGGTACCAAGTGCCGGAGGGGGCATTGACGGTGGAGCAGGTGGTCGACGGCGGCGTCCCACAAGATCCGTCGGTAGGCGCCGAGCTTGACCCGGCTGAAAAGGATCGCATTGTCTCGCTGGCGGAAGCACTGGGGATTCCATCGGAGTCAGTGCCACGCGGACTTCTGTCGGTGGCGTCGGATAGGTACCGCTCCCGTCAGATGCTTGAGGCTGATTTGGAGAAGGCCGTCGAGGCAGGCGCCATCACGAAAGATGATGCGAAAGGTGTCCTCGCCGCCTTCGATGCCGGTGTTGTCGCCCCGGTGGAAGGTCCGATCTACGTAGAGTCGACCCCCGCAGAATAAGTCTGCCCGCCACTCTCGTTGAGTGCGCTGCCATGGAGCCCACAGGGACTGGCAGGTGATGCGCAGTCAATGAGGATTTGCCTTGCAGCCGTAGCTCTTAAGCTCACACGCACAGATAACGAAACGATAAAGGTTGGTGCGTTGAGGTGGAGAAACGACGAAAATTACGCGAGCTGCTCAGGACCGCAGTGGGGGTGAGCATCGCCGTTCTCGTCCCCATCGGCGGCGGGATCGGGGTCTTTGAAGTGGCCAATGGGCTACCCCTTGAGGCACCGTTGAGCGCCTTGGCCTTTCAGTAATCCAGCCCTTTACTAACCCACTTGCACGATTCTGGCGTGCGGCCCTTCCTCCTCGCCCCGGCTGCGCAGGATGTGGGTGATGAGAACACCCACGATGCCAATGCACCACACGCCAAAGACAGCCCAGGCGGCAAGCCGGAAATCATGGAAGGGATAGTCCGGCCCATTGCCCAAGTGATCGAGAACCATGCCGACGAGCTGGGCACCAAAGACGGTAGCGGTGAATGCTCCCATGTTGCCCAGGCCAGTCGCCGTCGCGACGACGCGGCGATCCAGGTTTTCACGGACAATGTCGAAGCCATAATTTGCCACAGGCGAACACAAGGCCACCACGCTGATGAGGATGAACAGTGAGAGGTAGCTGCCGCCAAAGAAGAAGAACAGGACCCACACCGCGCAGTGGATAGCCACAAACCCTAAGGCCAGCCAGGGACGGAAACCCCTAGCTCGGGAGGATAACCGGCCGTGCAAGGGACCAACCAGCACCATGCACACGCTAAACCACGTCAGGACCCAGCCGGCGCTAGTCTTAGAAAAATCCATGCCCGCGGTCATCAGGGGCACTCCCCACAGCATGACAAACACGTTGGTGGCTCCCAGACCAATCCAGTGAATGAAGAATGCCTGCCACGCTACGGGGGAGAGGAAAACGGTGGATAACAGTGCGGCAGTGCTCTCCGGCTTCGCGTTCGGTTTTTCCTTTGGTTTGGGCACGATGCCGAGTGATTCTGGGGAATCCGCAACCGCCACCGCGGCCGCAACGGCGATGAGAATGCCCACCGCACCCAAGGTAACGAAGGCCATGGTCCACCCGCCCCAGCCCAGCAGAATGGCAAAAGGCAAGGCGGACATGAACTGACCCAGCTGCCCCAGCGACGAGGTGACCTGGGTGAACATGGGGGTGCGGTGCAGCGGGAACCAATAGGGCAGGATGCGCATCACGGAGAGGAAGGCGGTGGCATCGCCCGCGCCGATGAGCAGGCGGGCGGCGATGGCTACCCAATAATTACTGGTGAAACCGAGGACCACCTGGCCTATGCCCATGATGATGGAGCCAATGACCAGCAGGCGGCGGGGTCCGAACCTATCAATGAGCATGCCCGTAGGGATCTGTGCCAGTGAATAAATACCCAGTTGTACAGAGGTGAAAACAGCAATGCGGGAGGCATCGACGTCGAAGCGATCGATGGCTTCAAGCCCCGCTACGCCAAAAGATGTGCGGCCGGTAATTGCCACGATGTAGACCAACACCGCAGCTACCCACACGGAGAGAGCCTTAGTGGTAATTACGTTGCGAGGATGAGGGACCGACATGGCTGATACTTTACGCGGCACCAACTAAGATGCAGGGGGTGAAGTACATTTCGACCCGCGATACCGACCGCCAGCCCGCCTCCTTTACGGATATCCTCCTCGGAGGTCTGGCCCCCGATGGCGGCCTCTACCTGCCGGACACCTACCCCCACATCGATGACGCCACTCTGACTAACTGGCGCCAGACCTTGGCGGAGGGTGGCTACGCGGCCTTGGCCGCCGAAGTGCTCAAGCTTTTTGTGGATGATATTCCCGCCGAAGACCTCGAAGGAATTGCCCAGCGCGCCTACACTTACCCCAAGTTTGACCACGAGGAGATCGTCCCCGTCAGCGAACTGGGGGAGGGCCTTTACATTGGCCACCTCTCTGAGGGGCCGACGGCCGCCTTCAAGGACATGGCCATGCAGATGTTGGGCGAGCTCTTCGAATACGAGCTGGCCCGTCGCGGCGAAACCCTCAATATTCTGGGCGCTACCTCTGGCGATACCGGTTCCTCGGCGGAGTACGCCATGCGCGGGCGCAAGGGCATCCGTGTCTTCATGCTGACCCCGGCCGGGCGCATGACGCCCTTCCAGCAGGCCCAGATGTTCGGCCTGGATGACCCGAATATCTGCAATATCGCCCTCGATGGCGTGTTTGATGATTGCCAGGACGTGGTCAAGGCGGTCTCGGCCGATGCCAACTTCAAGGCAGAGAACCGCATCGGCGCGGTCAACTCCATTAACTGGGCTCGCCTCATGGCGCAGGTGGTCTACTACATCAATTGCTACCTCAAGATCACCACGGAAAACACGGAGAAGGTCTCCTTCAGCGTCCCGACTGGCAACTTTGGGGATATCTGCGCCGGCCACATCGCCCGCCAGATGGGCCTGCCCATCGACAAACTCATCGTCGCGACCAATGAAAACGACGTGCTCGATGAGTTCTTCCGCACCGGCAGCTACCGCCCGCGTTCCTCGGAGCAGACGTACAAGACCTCCTCGCCGTCGATGGATATTTCCCGCGCTTCCAACTTTGAGCGCTTTGCTTTCGACCTGTTGGGCCGCGATGCCGCACAGATTAAGGAGCTGTTCGGGACGAAGGTGAAGGAAGGCGGGTTTAACGTCGACAAGCAGGCGCTTGACGCCGCCCACGCGGAGTACGGTTTCCTGTCCGGTTCCTCCACCCACGCGGACCGCCTCGCCACCATCAAGGATGTCCACGAGCGCTACGACGTGCTGGTGGATCCGCACACGGCCGACGGCATCAAGGTCGCCCGCGCGGTACAGGAAGAGTATGGGGTCGATACCCCGATCATCTGTCTGGAGACCGCCCTGCCGGTGAAGTTTGCGGAGACCATCAAGGAGGCCATCGGCAGCGAGCCGGAGGTGCCGGAGCGTTTCGCCGGCATCTTGGACGCCGAGCGCCACGTCACCGACCTGCCAAACGATGCCGCGGCGGTGAAGGATTACATCACGCAGTACATCAAGAGCACGGAGGTTTAAGCCAATGGCACAGGAACAGTTCTCGGGCCCGGAGTATTTCACCGAATTTGACCCAGAGAAGTTCATCCGTGACATGAAGCAGGTCGCGGAGATGGAGAAGGAAAATAAGGAGAATAAGGCGAACGCGGGTGAGGCTGCACCAGAAGAGGATGCCTAGGTTTCTCCTGCTTGGGGCATTCAGCACAGCAGCTCTGGCGACGGCTGGGTGCACGGTGCACACGGGCGTTGAGCCCGTTCCCGAGGCCGCCTCACATCCGTTCGAGAACGCCACTATTGAGCCGCCCCCGCCGCAAACACACACTCCGGGTGCGTCTCCGGTGCCGCCGGGGGCAGCATTGGATATCTCTAGCATGCAGCCCGTTCCCGGCGAAGCCTTCGACTTCAACCTCTGCACGGTGGCGTGGAGCTTTGTGCTTGACGACGGCCGCACCATCGCCGTTACCGCCTCCCATTGCGGTGAGCCCGGGGATACGGTGTGGGCGGGTGCCGCGGACGGGGAGTTCATTTACCCGGCCGAGCCCGTTGGCAGCATCATCTATTCCGACCTCAGCGCGCCTGACACGCACCAGCTTGATTTTGCCTTAGTGGAGATAACGCGGCAGGCGGAGTTTTATGTTCCGCAGGACATGCCCACCAGCGTGGTCGCGGCCGAGCAGGAGGAACTTCCCGATGAGGTGTGCAAGCTGGGGCGTATCACCGGTGAGACCTGCGGCCCGCTCACACACGGAGAGGGACACGGGAAACTCCAGTTTGGTGAGCGCACTGTGGATACTATCTCTGCGCGTGCCCACGTCTGCTCCACACACGGTGATTCCGGCGCACCGGTCTTTGGCGCGCCGGGCAGCCCCTATGAAGGCGTGATCGTGGGAGTTCTGTCCGGTACGACGGAAGCGGCCGCGGGTAGTGAGAGTTGTGCTCACGGCTCGGAGGCAGAGATGTCTTTTACTCCTGCTTCTGACATCGAAGCGCTCCTGCCGGAGATTCTGGCGCAGCTCTAAGACGCTAAGATAAAGCCCATGCCCACTCCTGATTATATTGTGTCCCTGCGTGAGAAAATCGGCCACGAGCAGCTCTTTTTGCCCGGCGTGACCGCGGTTATTGTGCGGGCCGTGCCTACCGGCTCCGCCATCTGGGAGCTGCCATCGGTCCTGCTTGCTCAGCGTGCCGATACTGGTGCGTGGGGTCCTATCTCCGGTATCTGTGAGCCGGGTGAGGAGATTACGGCGACCGCACTGCGTGAAGTTAAAGAAGAGATTGGTCTTGACGGGCGCATCGAAGCGCTTCTTGGGGTGGGGCAGGTGGGCCCAGTGACTCACCCCAATGGGGACAATTGCATGTTCATGGATACCGCCATTCGCGTTTCCGTGCCGGATGATGCAGAGCCGGTCATCTCCGACGAAGAAAACCTTGTCGCGCAGTGGTTCTCCGTGGCGCAGATGCCGACGTCCGTCAGTGCCCGCCACCGCATGATCATCGGGGATGCAGTGGCGCAGATGAAGCACCCGCAGGGCTTCCGCCCGCGGATGGGCTACGTTAAGCGCACTTAAACTCCAGCGCAGTGCCGTTTTCTGAGGAGCTTGCCTGTGGGTTTAGAGTGTTGGAGTTGCCGTAAAATATCATCAGAAACGCATGATATGGGTTGATGCTGCCGGTGATGCTCGATAGCTTCGGGGCCATGATTTCACGCACACTGAAGAAAGTAACCACTGCAACCGCGTTCGTCGCTCTCGCCGGCGGCGTCCTGGGTGCCGGTACCGCCGGTGCGCAAGAGATGTCCTCCGTCGACTCCGTGAAGAACAGCCAGATTCAGGAGCTGAGCTCGCGTCTGTTCGGTGACTCCTTCTCCTCCTCCAAGGATTCGGAAGCACCGGAAGGCTCTGGCTTGATTGAGAAGTACGAAGACGTTGACGGCCTGCAGGAGAAGCTGCCGGCTGACGAGGCCCAGAAGGTTCTCAACGGTACTTTCACCGCAAAGAAGAACCCGGATATCTCCGTGACCTTCAATGAGGATGGCACGCTGAACTTCAACGATGGCTGCAATTCCGGTGGTGGTAGCTACACGCTGGATCAGACCGATGCCATCGTGGTGGAGAACCTGAATTCTACGATGCGTGCCTGCGGCCCGGATGAGATGGCCGATGCCGATGCGCTCAACGCCATCCTCTCCGCCAAGCCAGTGGTCATCCCCGTAGAGGGCAATACCTTTGCGCTGGGCAGCCAGGGCCAGGTCATTCAGTTTGAGAAGGCCGAGAACTAAGGCTTCCTAAGCATCCAGATTTTCGCGTGGCGGGGCTAGTCCGAGACTGGGCTGGCCCCGCTTCGCTGTGCGCGCCGGCCTTCGATGAGCCAGCTAATGAAGCGGCAGGAGCAGGCAGACCAGTGCGTGATGAGGAGTACCGGGATGCTGAGCGCGATGAGGTCTAGGAGCTCAGAGCCATTCACCAGCGCTACCTGGTGCCCGCCCATGCTGATTGTTCCCGGTGGGAAGGTGCACGCCCACCACGCGGGCGAGTAGTCCACCCAGCGAGCCACGTTGGGGTAGAAGGTGACCATGGCATAGAGCGCGAGGGGAATGGCGATCACCATGGCGGTCAGCCCGTAATAGACAGAGAAAGTGCCGGGGTAGAGAATCTGCATCGCGGTGGTGGATTGGCCCACCACGCCCAGCGGAACCCAGGCCGTCGCGGAGTTGGCGCCGGTGAGATTGACCTTGCCCTGCCAGGCGGCCCAGTACACGCGGATGAAGATGGGGACCGCCGTAGAAAGCGACATGACAAAAAGAACCGTGCCCATGACGTGGTATGCATGGCCATAGTCCAAGGCGAGGAAGCCGGCTACGGAGGAGGAAATCATGGGGCCGACCAGCGGCAGGCCCCAGGTAAACCGCGGCTGGCCGTCGAAGCGGGTGAGCTGAATAGCCCAGGTGATGACGGTGACGGGGCCGCCTATCCAAAAGCCCACTAGACGGAATGTTCCGATATCCGTCAAACCCGACAGTGCTGCGCCGAGCGCCAGGATGCCGATGAAGTACATGGACCATTCCGCCATGGAGGTCCGGGCAAAGCTGGGCTGGCGGTAGACCGCGAAACCTACTGTCAGCACGAGGAGGATGACGCAGGACAGTGCTGCGAAGATAGCAGAACCTGTTAGCATGCCTTCCTCAACGAGCAGCCGGGAGACGATGGAGGTACCCATGAGGCTGCCGCCCCACGCGGGGCCGGGCGGTGGCAGTTGGCGGAATTTCTCAGTCACAGCTGGCATGGTAGCTGCATCCACCAACTACTGTCCTATTGCTGTGCTGAACTTTGCGGAATCGGTCTCTTGTGGGGTGGGCAACCTGCCCGTATATGCCTGCTAGCTTTGAGGATCGGGCTCGCGGGGTTACGGAAGCTTGGGTTTGTTATAGGTTTGAGTCAGGTCCTTCAGGCACATCCGCGCGTCGGGCCTGTATAGCCGGCATGTACCACGTTACAACGGCTGCCAGGATAGCCACTGCGGAAGCGCTCCATGTGAGAAACTCATCTGGGGTAAACCACCATGCGGTTACAGCGAGTACACCGAGCACGAGCCATAAAGCGGGGATAAGGGGGCTAGGGTTTTCCGCCCATGGTTCTTGGGGGAACCGGCTACGCGCTTCGGTACGGATGCGCCGGGGAGTTTTTCGGGAAAGCGCCCAAACGCAGCCGACAACAAACACCAGCCCTGCGCCAGCGATGAGTAGGTCTCCCTTCACTCCGCCGAACATGAAAACGCCGACGGCGAATGCTAAAGCCACGCGTTCCGACAAGGTAGGGGGGAACTTTTGGGTCGGATCTACGTCTGGGTAGATGCTCCTGAAGATAGCTGTGTGGGGGTGGCTGTGCATGCTGTTTTCTCCCGTTTGGTTGATTTGTTGACAAACCTGTTACTTTAGGCCAGGATTACCTAACCAAGGTAAGCCTAGCCTATAGCTTTATCTGGATGAAACAAGGTTCTCAACATGATTCGCAATCTCTGGCGCTCAGCATGCGGTGTGATAATCGCAGCTCCCCTCGCTCTCGGTGCCGTTCCATTTTTTAACACTGTCCCAGTAGCCCACGCAGAGACTTCCTGCACGTGGAACTGGGGGATCAAGCAATCCTTCCGAAGCTACATCAAGGGCAATATCGCCCGCGGCGGCTGGGGCGCCAGCGGTATCGGCTTTAGCGGTGATGAAAAAGGCAACGGTGCGTTTGTGTTCCAAGCCGGCGCGCCCACGGCCTCTGGCGGTACAGTCACCATCCCGTTCCAAGGCACGCTGAACTTCACAGGACATGACGGGGTTCTCGACATGACAATGTCGGACTTCAAGGTCATTGCTTCCGGTGACCAAGCAAAAGTGACGGTTGACTACGTTTCTTATGAACTGAACCGAAGCAACTACACCCGCGGGGCCCAGATTCAAGGCGACGATGAGGTCATCGCCACCATTAATCTGCAGGAGCCTGTCAAAGACAACGGCTCGGCAGTGAACCTGGCAGGAACCACGTCCCTTAGTGCCGGGGGAGTCAAGCTTTTCACGGGCTTCTATGAGCAGGGTGAAAAACTCGATCCTTCCTCAGGCACCATTGCGTTGGATGGATCCTGCTCTGGTTCTGGCGGCTCAGGCGGCAATGGATCTGGCTCGAAACGGAAGCTGAACTCTATTACCGGCACCTTTACGGGCTTCAACAAGGAAGCCATGGCTATTTTGTCCGAAACCAATGACACCATGAACGGTATCACCACGTTTATGGGCAATACTCAGGCTTTCTTGGATGAGTTGGACTCATTCAAGAAGCGGGGCGACACCAACTCGGCGGCTTCCGGAGCGTCGGCTAGCGCATCATCTGGAACCTCCACCACTGGTAGCACCACTACTTCGGGCCTCAGCGGCAACGACCTTCCAGAAACAGTGGCAGCTGGCAGCGGAAACAGTAGTGGAGCATCAACAGCTGGCGCGTCGAACTCCGGCGCTACGGGTGCGACGGGCTCGGCGGACTCTTCGTCTGGAGCATCCGGTGCAGCCAACGAAACCTGCCAAGCCACCGGTGTGACCCAAGCTACGGCGCAGTGGGGAGTGAAGAAGTCATTCCAGTCCTATATCACCGGCTCCATTGCGCAAGGAAAATGGGAACTCTCGGGAGTCGGATACAGCAATAGTAGATTCCAGTTTTCCGGCAACTCAGGCGCAGTTAAGGACGGCGCGGGTTCCGTGCGCTACGGCGGAAGCATCCAGTTCACCGGCCACCACGGCAAGCTCGACCTCAATATTGCGAACCTAGAAATCTCCTTCAACGGTAAAACCGGAAAACTAATCGGCGACGTGCGCTCCTCCAACATGGAAGGCGAGAAGAAGGACTTCGGACGCACCGCCATCGCCGACTTGAATTTCACGTCTCTGGATGTGGGAACAGATGCCGTATCGGGTGAAGCAACAGTATCCCTGACTGACGTTGGCTCCAAGGCATTCGCCGAATTCTATGAGCCTGGAACCCAGCTCGATCCGCTAAGTTTCAACGCCAGCCTGGGCGGAAACGCTGATTGCAACGACGCTAACGGCAGCACTAGCAGCGGAGGCTCGTCCAGCGCGGGAGATAGTGCCGGCTCTGGGGCGAAGAGCAACGGTGGCGTCAACTCCGACGCTGTGGAAAACGCACTAGCCAGTGACTCCTCGCAGGGCTATGAAGATGGCTCAAAGAAATTCCAGATCAAGTCCGCGAGCTCCGCGAACGGCACCACAGATGACCCAGTTACCTACCTCCTCCTGTTCATCGCCGGGCTCATTATCGCCGGAGGCTCCACCAGCCGCCTCATTATGAACAACTCCTAGAAAGATGGCCGTGAAACTACTCCTACGTTTCCTTATCCCGCTTCTGTGCATTGTGGGACTGACAGCCTGTGGCGTACAAGGAAGCTATACAGACCAGCTACCAGAACCGCAGGACCTCTCCGACCCTCGCTCGTTCGAAGGCGTTACTGAGGTCAGTGACTTCGTCGATATCGAGCCCGTAAGCACAAATGCCCAGCCCGCCCTTCCCGTGGAACTTACTGACGCTGATGGTTATGACGTCTCCGTCACGGACGTCTCGCGGATTCTGGCGCTGGATATTTATGGGACCTACACCAAAACGCTGAGTGGATTGGGGCTCGCGGACAATATCGTTGGCCGCACCGTCTCTTCCACTGAACCGAATCTGGCGGACCGTCCTGTTGTGACTGAAGGCGGCCACAATATCAATGTTGAGGCAGTCCTGGAACTTAACCCGACGCTCGTTATCGTGGACCACTCCATTGGGCCCCGTGATGCGATCGATCAGATCCGTGAAGCAGGCGTGACCACTGTGGTTATGGAACCGCAGCGGACCATCGACTCGGTTGACGAAGACATCATCACGCTGGGTGAAACCGTCGGGCTTCCGGACGAGGCCCGCAAGTTATCAGAGCGCTCCATCAAGGAAATAGATGAGGCGAAGGAAGCCATTAAGGCCATCTCCCCCGAGGAGCCAATGCGTATGGCCTTCCTCTACGCCCGTGGAAACGGCGGCGTGTTCTTCATCATGGGGGAGGGGACCGGTGCCCAGGACCTCATCGAAGGAATTGGAGGAGTCGACCTCGCTGCGGAGAACCACCTTTCTTATGCCGAACCTGCTAATGCAGAAGCGCTGGCCCGCATCAACCCGGAGGTCATCATCATGATGACCGATGGATTGAAATCCACAGGGGGAATTGACGGTCTGCTGGAACGCCCTGGTGTGGCTCAGACCATCGCTGGCCAAAAGCAGCGCATCGTCACCATCCCCGACGGTCAATCCTTGGCCTTCGGCCCTATGACCGGTCAGACGTTGGTCAAACTCGCAAAGGCTGTCTATGACCCAGATAATGCATAGCGACGTCTTCACACGGCGCCGTACTCAGCGGATATCAGTTTTCATACTTTTAGCAGTGCTTGCTGTTCTAGCAGGGCTCATCTCGATCGTCCTCGGACAGTACTACATCTCGCTTTCGGATCTGTTCCCGATTCTCGCTTTTGGGCCGAGCCAAGAGTCCCTCACAGCCAGCGTGGTCTGGAGTATTCGCCTACCGCGGTTAGTTCTGGGGCTACTCGTAGGTGCTGCTCTAGGCGTCGCGGGCACATTGATGCAAGCCATCTTTGCCAATCCTTTGGCGGAGCCATCCATCATCGGTGTGACCTCCGGTGCAGGTGTGGGGGCGGCTGTAGCGATCGTCTTCAACCTCACCTTCGCGGGAACTTTCACTGCGCCAGCGTTGGCTTTCTTAAGTGCGTTACTAGTTACCTTCATCATCTACCAGCTTGCACGCCACAATGGCCGCGTCACGGTGGTTAACCTGATCCTCACGGGTATCGCCATTAATGCCGTGTGCAATGCCATCATCTCCTTCATGGTGTACCTAGCACCGACCGCCAACCGGGAAGCCATCATTTTCTGGCAGATGGGTTCCTTCAACGGCTCCCAGTGGAAGCACGTATGGGTAGTTCTTCCCGTTGTCCTCGTTGGTCTTGCGGTAGCCCTGTGTTTAGGAAGGCAGCTTGACATTCTTGCGCTGGGCGAACGCGCCGCTGCACACACTGGAGTAGATGTGCCTATGTTGCGCATAGTGGCAATTGTGACATCCGCAGTGCTTACCGCAGCGGCTGTCTCCTTCGCTGGTCTCATCGGCTTTGTCGGGCTCATCGTTCCCCATTTGTTGCGCAGCATCGTGGGACCGCAAAACCATATCCTTATTCCTGCATCCGCCCTAGGCGGCGCGGTGCTCATCGGCTTTGCGGATGTGGCAGCACGAACCTTGATTCCCTTTGCAGACCTCCCAATCGGTATTTTTACCGCTCTCGTTGGTGGACCGACCTTCTTTGTCTTGTTGCGGCGCATGATGCGAAAGGGGGTGCACTGATGCTGAGCGTAGACAACCTCACTGTCCACGTGGATGGACATACCCTCGTTGACAGCGTGACCTTTAAAGCCCAACCAGGCGAGGTTACCGGTCTGATTGGCCCGAATGGTGCAGGGAAGTCAACGGTCCTCGGTGCGGTCGCGGGTGATATCGACTTCTCCGGTGAAATTCGCATCGGTGGTCTGTCGCCTAAAGCCCCACCCCGTGAGCTTGCACGTCAACGTGCGGTGATGCTTCAGGATGTCGCGGTGTCCTTCGAATTTCTGGTACGCGATGTCGTAGCGATGGGGCGACGCCCGTGGGGCGGAACGCCCCAGGCCAAACTCGACGATCAGTTTATCGAAGCCGCCCTCGAAACAGCGGGCGTTGCTCATCTTGCAGGAAGAGATATCAGCACGCTTTCCGGTGGTGAACGCGCGCGGGTGGCCTTTGCACGTGTCCTTGCGCAGAATGCACCGATAGTTCTGTTGGATGAACCGACAGCGGCCCTCGACATCCGCCACCAAGAACAGCTCCTGGGCTCTGTAAAAGCCCTGTCCCGTGAGGCAGGAGTAACCGTAGTTGTGGTGCTCCATGACCTGAACGCGGCAGCTGCATATTGCGATCACATCGTGTGCGTCTCATGCGGGGGGATCGCAGCTCAAGGGCGCGTGGCGGAGGTTTTTACCGGCGCCACCTTGTCTGAGGTGTACGGCTGGCCAATCTCCGTCAACGAGCTGCAGGTGCAACCGCAGCGCGCCACGCCCACAATCAATCCACTTTTCTCGCATCAACTGGAGGACTTCCATGTTTAAAAAAATCCTGGTGACCGCTATCGCAGCGACGGCGATTACCGTGCCGCAGGCTACCGCGGCAGAAGCAGAATCCTGCACCATCGAATCCGGCAATTTCAATTGGGGTGTCAAGCACTCCTGGCGCTCCTACATCAAGGGACGAATTGCTAACGGTGGCTGGGAGACGACCGGAGCGGTGAAGGAAAACGGAGACCCTACGGGCGGTGATTTCACCTTCGGTTTCGAAGTCGATCCGGAAGCGTCCACAGTCTCGGTGGACGAGGCAGGAAATGTGACTGCATCGAAGATCAAGGCTAAAGATTCTTCGATTACGTTCACTGGCCACCACGGAGCACTGTACTCCAAGATGACCAACCCATTCGTGCAGACCGAAGGCGATAAGGCCCAGCTCGGCTCCGGCTACGAGGCCTACTTTGTTGAAGGCAAGCACATGACGCAGTACACCCCGGAGGACCGCGTTGAGGCCAACAAGCGCACAGGTGAAGGGGCATTCGGTCACGGTAAGGCACAGTGGAACAAGGACGGGGATACTCTCACGCTTTCGGCTTCCGACGTTATGTACGAGCGGCAGCCCGGAACGAACGATTCTGGTGACGTCGAGGGCGTTGACTTCCTGTTCATGGGTATGTACAGCCATGACTACAACCCCGAGGTGGATAGCGCGCAGCTGACCCTCAAGCTCGCCCCGGGCTGTGGCCAGAAGAAGGACAATGGCAAGGATCCGTCCGACGGGGAGAAGCCGAATCCCCAGGTTCCGTCCGAGGGGGAGAAGCCGAAGCCCCAGACGCCTTCGGAAGATAAGAACCTTAGCTCGGGTGAGAGCTCCTCTTCTAGCTCGAAGACCACCAACTTCTGGAACTACTTCCTAGGCATTGCGGCTATCGGCAGCATGATCGCAATTCTGTGGCAAGCATTTGTTAAGTCCGGTGCTTTTGACAGTGCCCGTGCCTTCTTTCAGCGATAAGCGCTAAAGCACACCGCTGACAGTTCAAGAGCGACGTAACGGGTGTGGGGTGCCGATAAGAATTGGCGCCGCACACCCACGTCGGCCTAATCCCCTT
Source organism: Corynebacterium sp. HMSC072D12 (assembly GCF_001813925.1). Taxonomy (NCBI): domain Bacteria; kingdom Bacillati; phylum Actinomycetota; class Actinomycetes; order Mycobacteriales; family Corynebacteriaceae; genus Corynebacterium; species Corynebacterium sp. HMSC072D12. The sequence continues at coordinate 217,132 of NZ_KV814415.1, read as the reverse complement.
AATTTTCGATTTTGAGTTTTTCTAACCTCAACTGATTTGTAGTTTTTAAATAACACCGTGGAGAAGAACAGTGAGTACCACTCTCAATAAACCTTTGTCCGTTGCGTTGCGTGAGGCGACTGCGCGTGCGCATGAGAATGCGGAGAATTCGGCATTCATGCAGCGTCTGTTGTCAGGGGAGCTCGACAAGTCAGCCGTGGCTGATTTGGCCGGCCAATTGTGGTTTGTATATGGAGCTCTCGAGAACGCCGTTCGCAGCGTGGCGACTACTCCCATTGCCGGTGCGGTAGCGGATCCACGGCTGGAACGTCGTCAAGCTCTGGAGGTAGATCTAAAGGTGCTCGTCGGCGAAACCTGGCGTGAGGAGATTCGCATTCTTCCAGCGACGAGGACTTATAGCGCGCGCTTAGAAGAAATTGTGGGCAAGCCAGTAGAAGTGGTAGCCCATCACTACGTGCGCTATCTCGGTGATATTTCCGGTGGGCAGGTGATTGCAGCGCGTTTGGGAGCCCATTACGGAGTTCCTCCTGAGGCACTGAACTTCTATGACTTCACTTCGATTGGAAAAATCCCGCCTTATCGTACGGGATACCGCGAGCGCGTGGATAGCCTGGAGCTAAACGTTGAACAGCGTGAAGCTATGCTCTCGGAGGCAGAGCGGGCTTTCAACTTTAATTCGGGTATCTTCGCTGAATTAGGGCGCCTTCATTAGTCGGTGGAACATTAGCCTGCGTAGCCGGTAGCCCCTGTAGTTAGTTTCAGAAGCTGTGCCATTGGGTTTCCGCGCGCTGGGCTCAACATGACACAACCCACGGAATCCGTGAAGGACACCGTGGGTTGTGTCTTTGCACTGAGTGCTAAAAGAATGGGGCAGATACCCACATATCCTTTAGCAGTCGTAGTACATCTCAAATTCCTGCGGAGTCGGGCGCAGGCGGACCGGTGCGATTTCGTTCTCACGCTTGTAGTTGATGTAGGTCTCGATGAGATCCTCGGAGAAGACATCGCCCTCAGTGAGGAACTCGTTGTCCTCCTCAAGCGCTGCGATGGAGGCCTCCAGGGAGGTCGGCGCCTGCGGGATGGACGCAGCTTCTGCCGGCGGCAGCTCGTAGAGGTCCTTATCCACCGGAGCGTGCGGCTCAATGCGGTTCTTGATGCCGTCGAGGCCTGCCATCATCATGGCAGCGAAGCCGAAGTAGGGGTTGCCCGACGGATCCGGCGCGCGGAACTCAATGCGCTTGGCCTTCGGGTTAGAACCGGTAATCGGGATACGGATAGCAGCCGAGCGGTTGCGCTGCGAGTACACCAGGTTGATTGGGGCCTCAAAGCCCGGGACCAGACGGTGGTAGGAGTTCAGAGTGGGGTTAGTGAACGCCAGCACAGCCGGTGCGTGGGTCAAGATGCCGCCGATGTAGTAACGCGCCATATCAGACAGACCGGCGTAGCCAGCCTCATCGTGGAAGAGCGGCTTGCCGTCCTGCCACAGGGACATGTGGGCGTGCATACCGGAACCATTATCGCCGGCCAGCGGCTTCGGCATGAAGGTTACGGACTTACCGAACTGCTCAGCGGTGTTCTTGATGATGTACTTGAAGGTCTGAATATCATCAGCCGCGTGCAGCAGGGAGTTGAAGCGGTAGTTGATCTCGTTCTGGCCGCTGCCCACCTCGTGGTGGAAGCGCTCGATAACAAAGCCTGCCTTCTGCAGCTGCTCCACCATGGCATCGCGGACCTCGCCGTGCTTGTCGACGGGCGCCGTAGGGAAGTAGCCGCCCTTCACGCGAGTCTTGAAACCGGTGTTCGGGGTGCCATCGAAGTTGGTCTCAGAACCGCGGTTCCACCAGCCCTCATCGGTATCAACCTCGTAGAAGCCGTTGTGTACGTCGGTGCCGTAGCGAACGGAGTCGAAGATGTAGAACTCAGCCTCGGCGCCGAAGTTACAGGTATCCGCGATGCCGGTGGAGGCGAGGTACTCCTCAGCCTTGCGCGCGATGTTGCGCGGGTCGCGGCTGAAAGGCTCCAGGGTAAACGGGTCGTGGACGAAGAACTTGATGTTCAGGGTCTTCGCGGTGCGGAAAGGATCCACGAAGGCGGTCTTCGGATCCGGCAGCAGCGTCATATCGGACTCATCGATGGTGGTGAATCCGCGGATGGAAGAACCATCAAAAGCGAGGCCTTCGGCAGCTGCGTCCTCAGTAAACTCCTCGGCCGGAATAGAGAAGTGGTGCTCAGTGCCGGGGACGTCCGTAAACCGGATGTCAACGAACTTGACGTCCTCTTCCTTGATGAATGTGATGACGTCCTGGATTGTCTCAAAGGACACGGTGGTCTCCTGTTGGTTGACGTGTAGTACTCCCGACTAGTTTACAGGTATTGGCTGCTTCACTGGGGTGCCTGGGGCACCTAGATGTAAATTTTCTGCTTCGCGGAGCCGACGGCTAGATTGGTGAACATGGCAGATAACAACGACGGCTTTGAGCACGGGCAGTGGCCTGGGCAAACAATGGGCTTGCCCAAGGAGGGGCCAGGTGCCCTGGCTTCTGTAATGCGGCGCACTCTTGGCGTGCTCATTGACTGGATCTTGGCGATGATCATTGCCAATCTTCTTGAGCTCTTTACGGATTCGCTCGGCGGCCCAGCCTTCTTGGGTTATGCAGTGTGGGTAGTCATGGGCATCGTGTGCGGATGGCTCTTCGCTCGCACCCCGGGAATGGCCATGCTGGGTATGGGCGTGGCCCGCCTCGACGTGCCGGGTACCTCTGTCGGTTTGTGGCGGGCCGCGGTCCGCACGCTGCTGACTGCTGTGCTCTTCCCCGCAGCGATGGTCGATGCCGACGGCCGCGGCCTCCACGACCGCGCCACCGGCACCGCCGTCATCATGGCCTAAAGCTTGTTCAGCGCCAGCCGGTCGTATCCACTACAAGCTTCGCGCAGGGTATGGGAGCGGATGGCTTTCAGTGAACGGTATCTGGCAAATGGCACCTGACAAAAGGCATCTGTTGTATGGCGTTTTTAGGATTAAAAACGCCATTTAGGCTGTGCAAATGGCGTTTTCAGGGCTGTAGATGCCTTTTGGGAGATGCCAAGTAGAAGGTGCTTGCTGAGCAGAAGATTTTGCTGTGGCCAATGCAGGGAACAAGGCCCAGGGACGTCCTTAAAGCCAATGAAAAAGGGGTCCCTTCCGAGAATCTCGGAAGGGACCCCCTTTGGTATGGAACGAGGTGGTTTATTTGCCGCCCTTGCGCTCCTGCATGCGGCGCATGCGGCGGTTCATGCCCGCCATGTTCTGAGCCTGGCGGGGCATCGGGCCCTTCGGCAGACCCGGAGTAGTACCCGGCAGATCATCCATGGCCTCGATGCGGCGAATGTTCTCGTAGGTCTCGTTTTTATTGTAGTTGCGCGGCAGCTTCATGATGTGAGTGCGCAGCTTGGACACCGGCACCTCATCCTCACCGCTGCCCACGAAGACCTCGTAGACCGGCACGCCGCCAGCTAGGCGGTCAACGCGCTTCTTCAAACGGTTGAGAGTAGGGGCGACGCGCTTGCGGTCACCTTCGACGACGAAGATGACGCCCGAGTTACCAATCACGCGGTGCACCAGATCCTGCTGGCGGGTCGCCGCCACGCCCGGCTTGACCTTCCACACCACGCCCACGGTGTTGCGCAGCTGTTGCTCCAAAGCCCAACCGGCGACACCAGGTTGGTCCTCCACCTTCTTGTACATGTCGCGCTCGAGGCGGCGAGTGAACAGGAACATAGCGAGCATTGCGCCAAGGCCCAAGCCGATGATGAGCATGAACCACTGGCCGTTGAAGAGCAGGCCGATAAGGAAGAAGAGCAAGCCCACACCCAAGAATGCAGCCAGCATGATGGGGATGAGAGCCTTGTCCTGCTTGCGCTGCATGTTGAACGCTTGCCACATCTGTGACCAGTTCTGCTTGCGCTGGGCGCGCTTGGCTGCCCGCTCTTGCTTCTTCGCTTCCTTGAGCGATGCCTTGTCGTCGTTAGCCATGGCTCCTACTTTAGAGGTCAGAGGGTGAAAAAGAGAATCGAACTAGCGAATGGTGGACGCCGCCGAGTTCCGGTTCGCTGCACCGGCTGGGGTCTTGACCATGCGGGTCGTCACTGGGGTCTCCTCGGAGGGGCCGTACTTCTCCAGCAGAGTGGAAGCTTCTTGGGCGGTAGCGCCCTGGGAAGTCTCCGCCAGGTGCTTCAGGTTCTCCGGAAGCTCGAGACCGCGTGCCTCCATGGCTTGCACGTAGAGGCGGCCAGCACGGTAGGAGGAGCGGACCAGCGGGCCAGACATGACGCCGCCGAATCCCAGCTCCTTGGCCAGCTTGGAGTGCTCCACGAACTCCTCCGGGCGCACCCAGCGCTCGATCGGGTGGAAACGCGGACCAGGGCGCAGGTACTGGGTAATCGTGATGATGTCGCAGCCTGCCGAGCGCAGGTCGCGCAGTGCTTCCTCGATTTCTTCGGCGGTTTCGCCCATACCCAGGATGAGGTTGGACTTGGTGATCAAACCAAAGTCGTGGGCCTGGCGGATGACGTCGAGCGAACGCTCATAGCGGAAGGCCGGGCGGATGCGCTTGAAGATGCGCGGCACGGTTTCCAGGTTGTGAGCGAAGACCTCGGGGCGGGCCTCAAAGACCTCCTGGAGCAGGTCCGGCTTACCTGAGAAGTCCGGGGTGAGGTTCTCCACGCCCGTGTGCGGGTTGAGCTCATGAATCTTGCGCACCACCTCGGCGTAGAGCCAGGCGCCCTCGTCGGGCAGATCATCGCGGGTAACACCCGTAATTGTGGTGTAGTTGAGATCCATTTCTTGGATGCTCTCTGCCACACGACGCGGCTCGTCGCGGTCCAATTCCGCCGGCTTGCCAGTAGCGATATCGCAGAAATCACAGCGGCGAGTGCACTTGTCGCCGCCGATGAGGAAGGTAGCCTCACGCGATTCCCAGCATTCATGAATATTGGGGCAGCCAGCCTCCTGACACACGGTGTGCAGGGAAGCACCAGACACGCGAGATTTCATGTCCTCATACCCAGGGCCGGTGCGAACCTGGTTGCGGATCCAACGCGGCTTCTGTTCGATGGGAGACTCCGCATTCTTCTTCTCAATGCGGAGCATCTTGCGTCCTTCAGGCTTAACAGTCACGAAACCTCACTTTAGGTGTTGAACTAGCTCTTTCTAATACAAGCCCTGCGGGTGGTTGCTTTATTCCACCGAGGGTAGCCGCTACTTTTCTTGCGCGGCTTTGCGGGCTTGGCGGGCCTTCTCGTTGGCCACTTTGATGGGATCAGGGGCCGAGGCAAAGGTGTGGTCGGCCACGGTTAGTTCGCCGGAGAGGGCTTTGAGGAGGGCGTTGAGAAGCGGCGCTTCCGCTTCCTCCATGGTCACCGGACGGCCCAGCTCCAGCGACAGCGTGGATACATCCGCATCGTCGATGCCGCAGGCCACGATGTGCTCGTAGTACTCCAAGGTGTTGGTGCAGTTGAGCGCTAGGCCGTGCATGGTCACGCCGCGGGTCACGCGAATGCCCAAGGCGCCGAGTTTACGGTCGCGCTTCGGGGCGGCTGGGTCGGCAGCCTGGGTGGTGGAAGGAACCCATACGCCAGAGCGACCATCGATGCGCCCAGCGGTGCTCACACCGAGTTCGCGGACGGCTTGGATGATGGCCTCCTCAAGGCGGCGGACGTAATCGACAACGTCGACCGGCTCGGCCAGCTTGATAATGGGGTAGACCACCAACTGGCCCTCGCCGTGCCAGGTGATGCGCCCGCCACGGTCTACATCAATGACCGGCAGGCCATTATCAGGCATATCCTCCGGCTGCGTGCGCTTGCCAGCGGTGTAGACGTTGGGGTGCTCCACCACGAGGATGACATCACCCTGCGTACCCGCCGCCCGCGCCGCCGCGAGCTCAGCCTGCAGATCCCAGGCCTCTTGGTAGCCCATGCGGCCCAAGCGGCGGATCTCCAGTGGCTTATCGGAAGCGCGGATGGAGCGATCAGCGGGAAAGAAAGGTTCGCGGGGAGCAGTCATGAACCCAATCCTAAACCCCGCGAGAAATCAGCCCGAAAGGGGCTGAGTCTGCGCTGCTCAAGCGTTGTTTTAGTCAACGCCGTTGGCGGAGGCGTACTCGTCGGCGGTCATCAGCTCGCCGACCTCGGTGACCTCTACCTCGAAGAGCCAGCCCTCACCGAAGGGATCGTTGTTGATGACTGCGTAGTCATCGTGCACGCCCTCATTGACGGCGGTCACGGTGCCGGTGACCGGGGAGTAGAGGTCAGACACGGACTTGGTGGACTCGACCTCGCCGCAGGTCTCGCCGTGCTCGACGGTATCGCCCACGGCAGGCAGCTCAGCGAAGACGACCTCACCCAGGCGGTCGGTGGCCACGGAGGTGATGCCGATACGGACGGTAGAACCAACGACGGAGTCAGCGGTGGCGTTGATCCACTCGTGGTCCTCGGAGTAGGAGAAATCGGAAGGAAGATTAGCCATGAGAAGGGGTGTCCTTTCGGTAGTTGACTTCAGTAGTGGAGTTTACTTATCGCGCTTGTAGAAGGGCAGCGCGGAGACTTCGAAGGGGTAGCGCTTGCCGCGGATATCCACCTCGACGGCCGCACCCGGCTCGAGTCCAGCGGCGGTATCGATGAGCGCGAGTGCTACCGGGTGCCCCAGGGTGGGGGAGGGCTGACCAGATGTCACCGTGCCCACCTTGTTCTCACCCACGTAGACCTCGGAGCCGGCACGGGCGGCGCGGCGCTGGGAGGAGACAAGTCCGGTGATAACGGCCTGCGGGCCCTCCTCAGCGCGCTGGCGCAGCACCTCAGCGCCCACGAAGTCCTGCTCCTTCTTGGCAAAGGCGCGGGACATTCCGGCCTCCACTGGGGTGATATCGCGGGTGAGCTCGTTGCCGTAGAGCGGCATACCAGCCTCCAAGCGCAGGGAGTCGCGCGCTGCCAAGCCGCAGGGCTTGATGCCGTATTCCTCGCCGGCCTTGAGCAGCTCTTCCCACAGCTCCGGGGCATCGGAGTTGTAGACGATGAGCTCGAAGCCGTCCTCGCCGGTGTAGCCGGTGCGGCAGATAAATGCATACTTGCGGGCCACCTTGCCGGTCATCGCGGCGTAGTAGGGCAGGTCCATCACGGCCTGCTGCTTGGTGTCTTCTACCAACGGGGCGAGGATCTCCAGCGCCTTCGGGCCCTGGACAGCAATCATGGCCACGTCGCGGGACTCGTTCTTCAGGTCCACGTCGAAGCCCTCGGCGCGCTGGTTAAGCGCCTCCCACACGGTGTCGGCGTTTCCGGCGTTAGGGACGACGAGGAACTTGGTCTCCTCCAAGCGGTAGGTGATGAGGTCATCAATGATGCCGCCGTCCTCAGCACAGATCATGGAGTACTTTGCCTTGCCCTCCTTGAGGGGGGCGAGGTTGGAGATGAAGCAGTAGGACAAGAACTCGGCGGCGTCCGGGCCGTTGACCCAGATTTCACCCATGTGGGAGAGGTCGAAGAGGCCCGCGGCATTACGCACCGCGCGGTGCTCCTCAAGCTCGTTGTCATACTTCAGCGGCATCTCCCACGGCCCGAAGGGCGTGAAGGTAGCGCCGAGTTTCTCGTGCTCGGCATGCAGCGGGGAGTGCAGGTAGTCAGTCATTGATTAAACCTCCTGGTTGTCGTCGGAGTAGTCAAAAGCCTCTGGCGGCGGGCAGGTGCACACCAGGTTGCGGTCACCGTAAGCCTCGTCGATGCGGCGTACCGGCGGGAAGTACTTATTAGCCCGCAGGGAGGTCACCGGGTAGGCAGCCTGCTGGCGGCTAAAGGCATAGTTCCACTCGTCGGCAGCGACGGATTCGGCGTTGAACGGCGCGTGGTGGATGACGGAGTCCTCGTAGGCCACCTTGCCGTCGATGATCTCCTGGATTTCGGCGCGGATGGAACGCATGGCTTCGATGAAGCGGTCCAGCTCACCTAGGTCCTCGGACTCGGTCGGCTCCACCATGAGGGTGCCGGCCACCGGGAAGGACAGGGTCGGCGCGTGGAAGCCGTAGTCCACGAGGCGCTTGGCCACATCAGCGGCGGTGACGCCGGAGGCGTCGGTCAGCTCGCGCAGGTCAAAGATGCATTCATGCGCCACCAGGCCGGCATTACCCGTGTAGAGAACGGGGAAGGAATCCTTCAGGCTCTGCGCCAGGTAGTTCGCGCCGAGGATGGCGTGGCTCGTGGCCTCCGTGAGCCCTTGCGAGCCCACCATGGCCAGATAAGACCAGGAAATCGGCAGCACGCCGGCCGAGCCGTAGCGCGATGCGGTGGACGGCACGCCGGTGCCTTCTGCGGCCGGCTGTGTGGGGTCCAGCTGGGGATCGTTGGCATCCGTCGGCAGGAAAGGTACCAAGTGCTTGGCGACGCCCACCGGGCCCACGCCCGGGCCACCTCCGCCGTGCGGGATGGTGAAAGTCTTGTGCAGGTTGAGGTGGGAGACATCGCCACCGAAAGCACCCGGACGGGCCCAACCGGCCAGCGCGTTCATGTTCGCGCCGTCGATGTAGACCTGGCCGCCTGCCGCGTGGACCTTGTCGCAGACCTCGCGCACTTCCGGGTCGAAGACGCCGTGGGTGGAGGGGTAGGTAATCATGATGCCGGCGACGTGCTCACCGTGCTGCTCGAGCTTGGCATCGAGGTCAGCAACATCAATGGAGCCGTCGTCAGCGGTCTTGACCACTACAACGCGCAGGTTGGCCAACGTCGCCGACGCGGCGTTGGTGCCGTGTGCCGAGGCAGGGATGAGGATGACATCGCGGCCATGGTCGCCGTTGGCCACGTGGTAGCGGCGGATGGCCAACAGGCCTGCCAGCTCGCCTTGGGAACCAGCATTTGGCTGGATGGAAACCTGCGCGTAGCCGGTGATTTCGGCGAGCCAGGACTCGAGTTCGTCGATCAGCGCGCGCCAGCCAGCGGTGGTTTCCTCCGGGGCATAGGGGTGGATGCCCGCGAACTCCGGCCAAGAGATGGGTTCCATGGCGGAGGTGGGGTTGAGCTTCATCGTGCACGAGCCCAGCGGGATCATCGTGCGGTCGAGTGCTAAGTCCTTATCCGCCAGGGTGCGCAGGTAGCGCAGCATCTGGGTCTCGGAGTGGATGGAGTTGAAGATCTCGTGCTGCAGCGGCTCCTCGGAGCGCTGGACGGAGGACGGAATCTCGAAGGAGGCGGCGGTCGCCGCAGCGGAGTCCGCGGCGCCGAAGGCAGCGGCCAGGGTGGTGACATCCTCGTGGGTGGCGGACTCGCCGAAGGAAACAGAAACCTTATCCGCTCCGATGACGCGCACCAGGTAGCCCTGTTCCTGCAGCTGGGTCTTGATAGCGGCGGCATCCACGCCGGTGACGGTGACGGTGTCGAAGAAGTCGCGGGAGACAATCTCCTTGCCTGCGCCGGTGACTGCCGCGGCGAAAGCAGAAGCGCGGTCATGCACGCGCTGGGCAATTTCCTTCAGCCCCTTCGGGCCATGGTAGACCGCGTACATGGAGGCCACGTTGGCCAGGAGGGCCTGGGCAGTACAGATATTGGAGGTGGCGCGCTCGCGGCGGATGTGCTGCTCGCGGGTCTGCAGCGCCAGGCGGTAAGCGGGGCGGCCGGCAGCGTCCTTGGACACGCCCACGATGCGGCCCGGCAGCTGGCGCTTGAGCTTATCCGTGACGGACATGAAGGCTGCGTGCGGGCCGCCGAAGAAGAGTGGGACACCGAAGCGCTGCGAGGAGCCGAGGACAACATCTGCCCCCATCGACCCCGGGGCTTCCAGAAGGAGCAGCGACAGCGGGTCAGCCACGACGGCAGCTAGGGCGCCGCGGGTGTGCAGCTCCTCGATGGCGGCGCGAGGGTCGACGATATCGCCCTCGGTTCCCGTGTAGGCCAGAACTGCACCGACGAGGTCTTCGCCGACGATGCCATCGCGGACATCAGCAATCTCGACCTCCAGCTCGATGGCCCGGGCGCGCTCGGCGGCCACGGCCAGCACCTGCGGGTGCAAGCGCGAATCCAACAGCACGCGGCGGCCCTTCTTGACCGCGCGGGCCATCAGGCCGACGGCTTCGGCGGTGGCAGAGGCTTCGTCGAGAAGCGAGGCGTTGGCGATAGGAAGGCCGGTCAGGGACTCAATCATGGTCTGGAAGTTCAGCAGGGCTTCGAGACGACCCTGCGAAATCTCCGGCTGGTAGGGCGTGTAGGCGGTGTACCAGCCGGCATCCTCCAGCAGGCCGCGGCGAATGACCGCCGGGGTGAGGGTATCGGAGTAGCCCTGGCCATAGAAGGACTTCAGCACGACGTTCTGGGAGGCGTACTCGCGTAGCTTCGCCTGCGCATCATCTTCGCTCAAAGCCTCCGGGAGGTTGAGCGCCTCGGTGGCGCGGATGGAGGTCGGTAGGGCAGCATCGACAAGCGCGTCCACGCTGTCGTAGCCCACTGCCTTGAGCATCGTCTCACGCTCGGCTGCATCCGGGCCGAGGTGACGAGAGATGAAATCCATATGGTGAATCTCCTTCGTGGCGTTAGTTTGTGTGACCTAAACTGCCCCAAGTATAAGGCGTATGCCATGACATTAACCCCGGTTACCCCTGATTCGGAGATGCAGCGGCACGGCAGTCAGCGCCGCGACCGCGAGTCCAATGATGAAGGCGGTGGAATAGCCTGTGATAGGGCCCAAAAGGGAGAGGATGAAGGGGGCAAAGAAGCCTAGATAAGTTAGCGAATAAAACACCCCCGTTGCTGCCCCGAGCTCCGCTGGGTCGGCGATGGCTTGGGTTTCTGCGAGCCCGCTGAGCATGCCAATTCCATAGGAGCTACCCATGATAATGGCTGCGAGAGGCAGGAGGAATACTGCCCAGCCGTGGTGTGCTGACACGACGACGATGAGACACAGCACCATGCCTAGTGCGGCCAGCACCATGCCGTGGAAGGCGTTAACCCGGATACGTCCCGCCAGCTGTTGGATGACCACGCCGCTGCCCATGGTGAGCAGCGCACACAATCCGGCGATGAGAATGGGGTGGCGCAGATGCTCACTGAGCTGTGCGGGCAGGAACACGAAAGCGGTGGTGGCGGAGCCGAAGACCCACGGCGCGTAGGCCACGACGGGTAGGTAGCTAGGAGTAATCAGGCTTGTCGGTATGAAGGCGCGCCGCTGCGTCTGCGGTGTTCTGGTTCGCTTTTCGGGCACCGTCCACACGAGTGGGACCACGACGAGGGCAAGTGCGATGTGTAATAGATAAGGCAGGACGGTGGGCCAGGGAAGGAATTCCGCGGCGATGCCAGCGACTCCAGGCGCGGAGGCGAAGCCGGCCGACAGAGCGACGGATGAACGCTTGGCGCCCACGCTGAGGTGGGTGCTGAGCTCCTTGATCCACGCAGCGCCGGAAGACATGGCCAGTCCCACCGCAGCCCCGGCACACAGGCGGCCAATCAACAAGGGGAGGAAGGCGCCGCCTGCGCCAGCGAGGAAGACCAGTGAGCCAGCAGTGGTGGTGAGGACGGCTGGGCGCATGACGGCGCGGCGCCCCAGCGAATCCGAAAGCGGGCCGCCAATGAAGAGAGCCACCATGATGCCGAGGGCATAAATGCCAAAGAGGAAGGTCGTCTGCAGAACTCCCAGATCCGTGGTGACTTGGTAGACCACGACCATAGGGGCGAAAAGATTGGCGCCGCACGCGACGAGGAACATGCCTAAAGCGACGCGGAACCACTTCTGAGAAACCATGCGCCACAGTCTAGTGTGCTGAGTCACAGTTAGGCATGGAAATGGAGCAGCGGGGCTCGGAAGGCGCCTATCTGCCAAAGTTATTGAACTCGCCGCAGCATCTGCGGCAACTTTCGTCAGGTAGGCGGGGTGCTGGCATGAGAGCGCTTGTCGCTGGGCCGCCCTGGGCCGCTGTGCGGCGTTGGAGGAGAGAAGCAGCGCGCACAACGACGAAGCTCCCCCGCCGCAGTGGCGGGGGAGCAGCCTCTTAAGAGTTGGAGCCTTGTAAAGACTTAGAGGTCAAGGTCGGCTTCGAAATCAGCGGTCTCGAGGCGGTCCTTGATGGTGGTGATGAAGCGACCAGCGTCGGCACCGTCGACCACCTGGTGGTCGTAGGTGAACGGCAGGTAGCACATCTGGCGGATAGCAATCGCGTCCTGGCCGTCCTCGGTGACGACGACCGCGCGCTTGGTAATAGCGGCGGTGCCCAGGATGCCGGCCTGCGGCGGAACCAGAATCGGGGTATCCAGCAGGGCGCCCTCGGAGCCGATGTTGGTCACGGTGAAGGTTGCACCGGTCAGATCGTTCGGCTTGAGCTTGTTGTTGCGTGCCTTGTCAGCCAGCTCGGCGATCTTCTGGGCAATCTCCGGCAGCGTCAGCTCCTGAGCCTTGTGGATGACCGGGGTCAGCAGGCCGCGCGGAGTATCTACGGCGATGGCCACGTTGACGTCAGCGTGGTAGGTCATCTCCTTGGTCTCCGGGTTGTAGGACGCGTTGACGTTCGGGTGGGAGACCAGAGCCTCGACGGTTGCCTTCACGATGAACGGCAGGAAGGAGAGGTTGGCCTCGTACTTGTCAATGAACGCCTGCTTGGACTGCTTGCGCATATCCCAGATGGCGGTCATATCGACTTCCTGGACGTGGGTCAGCTGAGCGGAGATCTGGAGGGCCTCAACCATCTTGGACGCCGTGATCTCGCGGATACGGTTGACCTTCTGGGTGGTGCCGATGAGCTCCTGCTTCTCCGGATCCACGGACTTGGTGGACCAGCGAGCACGCGGGTTGCTGGAGGAAGCGCTAGCGGAGGAAGCCGGTGCCTCGCCCTCGCCAGCAGCGGCCAGGACGTCCTGCTTGCGGATGCGGCCGCCGACGCCAGTGCCGGAGACGGTGGACAGGTCAACGCCGTGCTTCTCAGCCAGCTTGCGCACCAGCGGGGTCACGTACGGGACGTTATCGCCGTTGTTGACCTTGGTGGAAGTCTCAGAAGTCTTCGGCTCGGAGGACTGGGAAGCAGCAGGCTTCTTCTCTTCTGCCTTCGACGCTTCCTTCTTCTCCTCAGCCTTGGGCTCTTCCTTCTTTTCCTCTGCCTTTTCTTCCTTGGCAGCGGGCTTCTCGGAGGCTGCGGCGGAGCCGTCGCCGACGCGGGCGATGACGGCGCCGACGTCGACGGTGTCGTCTTCCTCGGCGAGGATTTCAACGAGGGTGCCGGCGACCGGGGACGGGATTTCGGTGTCGACCTTGTCGGTGGAGACCTCGAGGAGTGGTTCGTCGACCTCGACGGTGTCGCCGACGGACTTCAGCCACTGGGTAATCGTGCCTTCGGTGACGGACTCACCAAGCTCCGGCATCTCTACGTCGGTGGCGTCACCAGAAGCAGCCGGCTTGTCCTCAGACTTCTCTTCAGCCTTGGGTTCTTCCTTCTTTTCCTCTGCCTTTTCTTCC
>NZ_KV814415.1:0-203582 GCF_001813925.1 Corynebacterium sp. HMSC072D12 | reverse complement strand
GGTGACGGACTCACCAAGCTCCGGCATCTCCACGTCGGTGGCGTCACCAGAAGCGGCCGGGGCCTCAGACTCAGCGTCCTCAGCAGGCTTGTCCGGGGTCTCAGCAGCCTTCTCGGAGGAATCCTCGGACTCCTCAGCAGCCGGTGCGGACTCGCCCTCATCACCGATGATGGCGATGACCTCGCCCACGTCTACGGTGTCATCTTCCTCAGCCTTGATTTCGAGGATGGTGCCGGCGACCGGGGAGGGGATTTCCGTGTCGACCTTGTCGGTGGAGACCTCGAGCAATGGCTCGTCGACCTCGACGGTGTCACCGACGGACTTCAGCCACTGGGTAATCGTGCCTTCGGTTACAGATTCGCCCAGTTCGGGCATCACAACAGAGTGTGCCATAAGTGTTAAGACTCCTCGAAAGTTGGAATTAGTGAAACGCTAGTGATTGATTCTACAGCGTGTTTATAAAAGCTGCGCATGGGTGGGGTGAATTGGGGCATCCTCCGCACGAAGAAGCTGAAGGTGGCCTCCGGTAGGCTAAAGAGCCATGTTCAACCCCTTCCGCCGCAATAGCTCTAAGTCCCAACTGCGCCCGCCCCGCGCACCGGGGGAGACCATTCGCGCAGAAGACGCTCAGGAGCTCCAAGCTTGGGCGCAGGGACGCGCTTATATTGAGGCATTTGTGGAGCCGGAGACCGTGGTCAACGAGATGTCGGTCGTCGTGGTTGATGAAAGCGGCGCCTTCATCCGCCGCCGCATTGGTGGGCCCAAAGGGATTGACGCGGTGGCCAAGCTTCTGCGCTGCGATGTTTATGACGTCGAAGAGACTGGCTATCCCCAGCGCATGCGCGAGCGCATCGAGCGAGAGCGTATTCTGCGCAAGCGGGAGGAGCAGCGCGAGCGCCGCGAACGCTTTGAGCAGCGCCAGCAGCAGAACCAACAGGGCGATAGCTAAACAGCCACAACGCCTGTTGCCTATTCGCTAACGATGGTGGCGCCTGCCTTGGCCAGTTCCTCCAGGGCGGCAGCGCCGCGGGTCTCGTCGACGGGCGCGCAGTAGTCCGCCAGAACTCGCACGGTGAAGCCTTCCTTAAGGGCGTCGGCAGCCGTCGCGCGCACGCAGTGGTCGGTGGCAATGCCAACGATGTCCACGGCGGTGACATTGTGCTCGCGCAGCCACTCTGCCAGGGGAACACCGTCGGCCGCGCCCTCGAAGCCCGAGTAGGCGGCGGTGTACTCACCCTTCTTGAAGTAGGCCTGGGCGGGTGCGATGGCCTCGTGCATGGCGGCGCCGAAAGAATCAGCTACGCAGTGCGTGGGCCAGGTATCGACGAAGTCGGGATTCTCAGAGAAGTGGGTGCCTGGATCGATATGCCAATCCTGTGTGGCTACGACAGTTTCATAAGAGGCTTGGAGAGCGCCAATGCGCTCAGCAACTTCGTTGCCGCGTTCGGTGCCGAGGGCTCCGCCGGGGCAAAAATCATGTTGGACATCGACAATGATGAGTGCAGGTGTCATACGGGGCAATTCTATACTCTGGGAAGCAATGAAGACACCGATTCCTTTTTATCTACAGAAAATCCTCGATGGCGTTCACGATCACGATTCCGGAGAAGTCGCGGACTATATCCCAGAACTGGCCAGCGCAAACCCAGACCAGTTGGGCGTTGCTCTGTGCTCTGTGACAGGCCACCTGTATAGCGCCGGTGACGCAGCAAACCGCTTCACCATCCAATCCATCTCCAAACCCTTCGTCTACGCCCTCGCTTTGAGTGAGCTGGGCTTAGACGCGGTGCGTGACGTCGTCGGCCTCGAGCCTTCTGGGCAGGCCTTCAACGAGCTTTCCCTCGCCAAAGATCACCGCCCGGTAAACCCGATGATTAACGCCGGCGCCATTGTGGTCAACCAGCTCATCAACGGAGTGGACTCCAGCGTGGAGGACCGCGTGGAAAAGATTCGTTCTTTCGTTTCAAAATTGGCGGGGCGCGAGGTGGACGTCGACAAGCGCCTGTGTGACTCCGAACTTGAGCATGCCGAGCGTAACCTCTCCCTCGCACACATGCTGCGCTCCTATGGCATCATTCAGGACGATGCCCACGACGCAGTACTGTCCTATACCTCGCAGTGCGCGCTGTCGGTCGATGTGCGCGACCTTGCCGTCATGACCGCGACCTTGGCCAATGGTGGGCGCCAGCCGGTAACAGGAGAGAAGATTCTAGACGCCGATGTCTGCCGCATGACCCTGGCGGTGATGAGCTCTTGCGGCATGTACGACGGCGCTGGGCGCTGGATGGCGGAGGTGGGAATCCCCGCGAAGTCCGGCGTATCCGGCGGGCTCATTGGTACGCTGCCGGGGCAGAGCGGCGTCGCGACGTTCTCGCCGCGCCTTGATGAACAGGGCAATAGCGTGCGCGGCACCGCAATCTTCCGCGAGCTCTCCTCGGACATGGGCCTGCACCTGATGTCCACAGAGAACCGCTTCGGTGTGCACCCAGTACGCAGCGTTGATGAAGATGATGAGACGGCGATCATTCGACTGCAGGGTCATATCAACTTCACCGCCACGGAAGCCATCCTCCACGAGCTGGAGGAGCGCCAGTTCTCCGGCAAGCGCTTGGCCTTGGACTTCTCCCAGGTCTCTGGGCTGCACAAGGTGGGCCGGCGCATGCTCAAGGAAGGCCTGCGCCGCCTGCGTGAGGAAGGCAACGAGGTCGCGCTTGTCGACGATGACGGGCTCGTCACCGACCGCGCCATGTCAGATGGCACCGTCCTCCCGTTGGCGGACAAGGAGGACTACGTCATCGCCGGCGAAGAAGTGTGAGCGGCCTCAAGCCGCTCACACGAAGGGCCGAATTGACGACGCTCTGATCTAGGCTTCTGCGATCTCGCGTAGCGCTGCCACCACGGTGCGCACCGGCACACCGGTAGCGCGCTTCGGGGTGTAGCCGCGCGGGGCGGAACCATTCCAGGACGGGCCGGCGATATCGATGTGGGCCCACTCGATGCCCTCGCCCACGAATTGCTTGAGGTAGGTGCCGGCGAATTCCATGCCGCCCTCGCGCTTAGCGTTGATGTTGCGGATGTCTGCGGCCTGGGACTTGATCTCCTCGTCGTGCTCTTCCAGCAGCGGCATGGCCCAGGCGCTCTCGCCCACCTCGCGGCCGATTTCGGCCAGGCGATCGCGGAAAACCTCGGAGCCCATGATGCCGGAGGTGCGCGAACCCAGCGCCACGATCTGTGCGCCAGTCAGCGTCGCGGTCTCGATGAGGTAATCCGGCTTATCCTCGCTGGCGCGGGCGATGGCGTCCGACAGCACGAGGCGGCCCTCAGCGTCGGTGTTGAGGACCTCGGAGGTCAGGCCGCCGTAGTGGGTA
This sequence comes from Corynebacterium sp. HMSC072D12, assembly GCF_001813925.1. NCBI lineage: Bacteria > Bacillati > Actinomycetota > Actinomycetes > Mycobacteriales > Corynebacteriaceae > Corynebacterium > Corynebacterium sp. HMSC072D12. The sequence goes on along the minus strand of NZ_KV814415.1, from coordinate 200,214 downwards.
ATGACATCGCCCGGGCGGGTGGCACCAGAGCCCGGCATGTTCTCCGCCAACGGCAGGGTAGCGGTGATCTGAACCGGCAGCTTCAGCTTGGCCGCAGCAATGATGGTGGCCGCCATGGCAGCGGAGCCGCCCATATCCGAAATCATGTCCCACATGCCATTGCCCGGCTTCAAGGAAATACCGCCGGTATCGAAGGTGATGCCCTTACCCACGAGGGCCACGTGCTTCTTGGCCTTCTTGGGCTTCCAGCTCAGGCGCACTAAGCGCGGTGGGCGGGCCGAGCCCTTGCCCACGGCCAAGATTCCGCCGAAGCCCTGCTTCTCCAGCTGCTTTTCATCGAGAACCTCGACGTCAAGACCGGCCTCCTTGGCCTGGCCGGAAAGGAAGTCGGCGTAGGACTCCGGGTAAAGCTCGTTGGCGGGGGCATTCACTAGGTCGCGGGCGAGCAAGACGGACTCGGCCACGGTGCGGGCGGCCTCGAATTCCTCGGAGACAGACTTATCGGCCACGACCACGAAGGTGGCGGGCTGTTCCGTGTCCTTGAGATCGGTGGAGCGGATTCCGCGGTAGGCGTAGCCGCCGAGGATGAGTCCCTCAACGGCGGCCGTAACGCCGAAGTCCGCCAACGTGGTCACGATGGTGCCGACGCCCGCAGTGGCGCGAGCGGCGTTGCCGGCGGCGCGGCGCAGAGCTTCATCGTCGAGCACCTCAACGTCACCCAAACCCAGCGCGATGACCTGGGCGGCACCTGCCTTCTGTGGGGCAGGAACCTTCACGAGCTCCCCGGCCTTACCCGTCGCGCCCACGGCGGCGAGAGCCTCATACGTTGAGCGCAGCGCGGAGGAACCGAGCAGAGAGGTACCCGGCACCTCGAGCCCCTCCTCGCCAGCAAAGGTAGCGATGAGCAGGGCGTCTGCCTGCTTGGGGGCCTTCTTGGCCAACTCAACGGTGGGGAATAAGCCGCGTGCGGGCAGTTCGAACGTGGAAGAAGCCACGATGTCCTCCTTGAGAAAATGACAATGGGATACTCCTCACACCCTACCCGTGTCCATGACGTGGAACGCGGAGGGGCAATGTGCACGAAGACTGACTATGTCACTCGGTATTTCGCTTGGGCATTTCTGCACTTCTATAGGTGTCTGGGGAGTACGCTGTGAGGCATGTTGAATTACACCGTGACGCGAACTGAAAACCCCACCTCCCCGGAGCGCCTGCAGGAGATTCTGGCGAACCCGGGCTTTGGTAAGTACTTCACCGACCACATGGTGACGATTGACTGGACTGAGGACAAGGGTTGGCACGACGCGCAGATACGCCCTTATGCGCCGTTTAGCATGGACCCGGCCTCCACCGTCTTCCACTATGGCCAGGCCATCTTCGAGGGCATCAAGGCTTATCGCCAGCCTGACGGCAGCATCGCCACCTTCCGCCCAGAGCAGAACGCGCAGCGTCTGCAAGCCTCTGCTGAGCGCATGGCAATGCCGCAGCTGCCAGAGGAGGAGTTCATTGAATCCCTGCGCCAGCTTGTCGACGTCGACCAGGCCTGGGTCCCCGAGGCTGGCGGCGAGGCAGCCCTGTACTTCCGCCCCTTCATGATCGCTACTGATGTCTCCCTGGGCGTGCACCCGGCGCATTCTTACCGCTATGTCGTCATCGCCTCCCCGGCGGGCGCGTATTTCTCCGGTGGTATCAAGCCGGTGTCCGTCTGGCTGTCCACCGACTATGTACGCGCCGCTCCCGGCGGCACCGGTGCAGCGAAATTCGCCGGCAACTACGCGGCTTCGCTGCTCGCGCAGGCGCAGGCAGCGGAGAAGGGCTGCGACCAGGTGGTGTGGCTGGACGCTATCGAGCGCACCTATATCGAGGAAATGGGTGGCATGAACCTCGCCTTCGTCTACGGCGAAGAGGGAAACCAGACCCTGGTCACCCCAGAGCTGTCGGGCTCGCTGCTGCCGGGTATTACCCGTAAGTCTCTGCTGCAGGTGGCCGAAGACATGGGGCTGAAGGTGGAAGAACGCCGCATCACCTACAAGGAGTGGGAGCAGGACGTTGCCTCCGGCGCCATGGTGGAGGCCTTTGCCTGCGGAACCGCAGCCGTTATTACCCCGGTGGGCCACGTTATGGGCACCGATACCGACTTCCACATCAACAACGATGAGGCGGGTGCTACGACGATGGCGCTGCGCGAGCGCCTCACCGGCATCCAGCGCGGGTCCGTGGAGGATACCCACGGCTGGCTGCACACGCTGGTTGAAGCGAAATAAGTGGGCTGCCTAGGCGAGCTCGGCGGCCAGCTGCACCAGCGGCAAGGCCGCGAGCGCGCCGAGGGGGAAACCTTCACTCAGGTTTAAATCAAGCAGTGGGTTAAGCCCCAGCTCCTTGAGAGCGAGGGCGTGCGCCGGTTCGGGGGTGGTGGTTCCCGCGCGAAGCCAGCCCTTCACACCGGGCGCAGTGCGCTCGGCTAGGACGGCGGCGGTGGCTGCCAGGGGGCCGTCGATAAGCATCGGCGTTCGCCGCGCCGTGGCCTGCGCGATGAAGCTCACCAACGCCGCGAGAGCCGGGGAACCGATGGTCTGCACGACCTCCCAGCCCTCTAGGTTGCGGGCGCGGAACATGGAGTCGCGCACAACGCTCACGCGGGCCTTCCACATCGCATCCGTGATACCGCTGGCGAGAGTATTCGTTCCCACGATCGCTACCGGTTCGGTGTGGGTAATCCGGCCCATAACACTGGTGGCAACGGTCTCCGTGTCGATTCCACAAGCGGACGCGATGAGCAGGTCGGCGCCGGAATCGATCTCCCGATCTGCCGTGGTCATGCCTAGGCTGAGGAAGGACTCGCACTCCGCAGGGGACATGGCGGTAGTGCTGTCGTACGGTTCAGAGTTTTCGGAGTCGCCGCTGGTGCACTCGACGAAGTCGATGCCCGACCCTGCCCGCTGCGCAGCGCTGAGGAGATTATCGCGCCACTGTTCTTCATCAGTGGGGGAATGTTGCGTGATACCCACGCCGTCGACAGTGCGTTCAGCGGTGGGCCGGGCGTCTTCAAAGACGATGGCCCGGGGCCGCTCAAGAGGTGTGGCCTGCGGAGACTCCTGCGCTGCCGCCAGCCATGCAGCAATCTCTGCCATGCGGTTTGGCTGTGCTGCGGTTGAAGGGCGCAGCTGGGGAACCGCGGTGAATTCAGGCATGTGTCCTCCGGCTTAGACGGTAGCTCCGCGCTCCACCTGCGGACGCGGCGTGCGCCACTTGCGCGGTTGGGAGGCGCGGGAGTACGCGTAGAACCCTAGACCAAAACCGGCCTCGGTGGTGCCGGGGAACTTCAGGCGCACTGCGTTGTTGCATTTGCGCGCGAGCCAGAAACCCTCGACAGCGAAAACCAGGATGACCGCCATGGCGCCAATCGAGATGATTTGCGACAGGCGCGGGTCCCGGGTGCTGACGAACATGAGCACCAGCAGCACGATGGCAAAGGGCATGACCCACTCGTTAATGAAGCGGTGGGAATCTACCCAATCGCGCACGTAGCGGCGGACCTCGCCCTTATCGCGGGCGAGGAGGTAGCGCTCGTCACCAGCGGCCATGCGCTCCTGTGCCACCTTGTTGCGCTCGCGGGACTCTTGGCGCTCCTTGCGCTTATATTCCTTCCACTCTGCCTTAGACATGGAAGCCTTGAGTTCCTTGCGGTGCTGGTAGCGCTGCGCGTCCGACATTCCCCGGGGATCACGCTTGACGCCGCGGGCGATTTCCTGCGCATCACGCTTGGGCGTGGGGCGGCCCTTCGGCGGCGTGTAGCCCTTTCGGTGCGGTTTCTCGGCGGCGGGTTGCTCTTCCGGCGCCGGGGTGTGCTCGGCGGGGGAAGAAGTCTTGTCATCTTTTTGCCACGGAAGTTTCACGCTGTTTAGCGTACAAGGTCGCGCGGACATAACGGGAATAGGCCCGCGGGAGATAGCGTTGTGGTGAGGGAACAGGGCACCAGTGAACCACTAGTGAACTGTGAGGCATCCTTTCTTCCTCTTGTATGAGGGGGTAGGGTGGGCTCCAGAAAAAATTCCGTAAACATAAGAGGAGAAATCATGACCGCTCCCGCGTCTGCAACCGGAGTTATCCTGACCGAGGCCGCTGCGGCCAAGGCAAAGTCCCTGCTTGATCAGGAAGGCCGCGATGATCTGTCACTGCGCATTGCTGTCCAGCCGGGCGGATGCGCGGGCTTGCGCTACCAGCTCTACTTCGATGACCGCACCTTGGATGGTGACAAGGTGGACTCCATTGGCGGTGTCAACCTCGTCGTAGACAAGATGTCCATCCCGTACCTCACTGGCGCCAAGATCGACTTCTCCGACACCATTGAGGCCCAAGGCTTTACCATCGATAATCCCAACGCTGGCGGTTCCTGCGCTTGCGGTGACTCCTTCAATTAAAGTCACATAGACGATATGCCGAAGCCCTCGCCTTATGGCGAGGGCTTCATTTTTGATTCTCTATTTTTATTAGAGCTTCACGGGGTAATCGCGCTGCTCAATCTTCGGGTCGATGCGCTCTTCCACGAAGATGCCATGCCAAATCATGAAGGACAGCACCGTCCACAGGCGGCGGGAGTGATCGGTGATTCCGTCACGGTGCTCCTTGAGCATCTCCAGAACTTCCTTCTTGTTGAAGATGTCCTCGGTCTGGGACTCCGTGATCTGATCCTGGGCCCATCCATAAAGCTCATCGCCGGCCAACCAGTGGCGCATAGGAACCGGGAAGCCCAGCTTCTTGCGGTGCAGTACGTGCGGCGGGACGATCTGTTCCATGGCTTTGCGCAGCGCGTACTTGGTGGTGCCGTGCGAAATCTTGAGGTCGTAGGGGATAGTTTCCGCGACCTTGAATACTTCTTTGTCCAGGAAAGGAACGCGCAGCTCGAGGGAGTTGGCCATGTTCATCTTGTCGGCCTTGACCAAAATATCGCCGCGCATCCACGTAAACAGGTCGAGGTGCTGCATGCGGGCTACCGGGTCAAAGTCTTGGGACTGCGCATAAATCGGAGCGGTAACCTCGCGGTGGTCCCACTCCGGCTTGGCCCACGGGAGCACCCGCTGGAGTTGCTCGAAGTTGAAGGAGCGGGCGTTGCCGTAGTAACGCTCTTCCATGGTCATGGAACCGCGGTTGAGCAGGGACTTGCCCTTCATTCCCTCGGGGAGGACCTGTGAGAGCTTGCCTAAGCCGCGGCGCAACGGGGAGGGGATCTTCTCGAACGGAGCTAGCGAGAGCGGCTCCTTATAGATGGTGTAGCCGCCAAAAAGCTCGTCGGCACCTTCACCAGACAGCACCACCTTGACGTGCTTACGGGCTTCCTGGGCCACGAAGTACAAGGGGACAAGAGAGGGATCTGCCACGGGGTTGTCCAGGTACCACATGATCTTCGGAACAGCCTCAGCGTATTCCTCGGGGGAGACAATCTTAACGATGTGCTCTACACCAATGGCGGCGGCAGACTCGGCCGCGACGTCGACCTCGGAGTAGCCTTCGCGCTCGAATCCGGTGGTGAAGGTGAGGAGGTCCGGGTTGTGGCGCTTGGCCAAGGCTGCGATGGCGGTGGAGTCAATGCCGCCGGAGAGGAAGGAACCGACGGTCACATCGGCACGCATGTGCTTCTCGACGCTATCCTCCAAAGCCCGCGCAATCCTATCGAAGAGCTTCTGCTCCTCGCCCTGCTTCACAGGTTGAATGGGGAAGCGGGGCTTGAAGTAGCGATCCGATACAACTTTTTCGCCAGGGCGAAGCGTTACGGTGCAGCCAGACTCGACGCGGCGAATAGTGGCGTGGAGGGACTCCGGCTCAGGCACGTACTGCAAGTCCACATAGTGCTCGATGGCGCGCTTATCAAGGCTGAGATCTAGACCCAGTGAATCGGCCATCGACAGGATGCACTTCATTTCAGAGGCGAAAACGGTGCCGGCGTCGGTGGTGGCGTAGTAGAGGGGCTTGATGCCAAACTGGTCGCGCGCGGCGAACATGGTCCGAGTTTCGGTATCCCAGATGACGAAACCGAACATGCCGCGCAGGTGCTCGACAACGTCCTTGCCCCAATGGTGGTAGCCGACGACGATGGGTTCGCCATCGCCCTCTGTATTGAAGGTATAGCCGGCGGCACTAAGCTCTTCGCGCAGCTCCACGTAGTTATAAATTTCGCCATTGAAGGTGAGGGCATAGCGCTCGGGGTTGTCTTCAGGGCCCCAGCGAAGTGGCTGGTTTGAGTGTTCTAGATCGATAATGGATAGACGGTTAAAGCCGAAGGCTGCATCCTCGTCATGCCAGGTGCCAGCAGCGTCGGGGCCGCGGTGGCGCATGCACTGGAGGGATTGCTCGAGGGCCTCCAGGTGCTGGGCGGCATTGCGATCGGCGCTCAGTAGCGCGCAGAGTCCGCACATATACTTGCTTCTCCTTATATATCAAGCTTCATCTTTGACACACTTTACGGCCGGATCTGGAGGATCTGCGAACCCCGCGCCGCGCTCCCCGTTAGGGTGCGAACTTTCGGATGATGTACAGCTATGTGCTCTGTGAATTGGGTCATAGCGGGTAGGGGGAGGGTGGGGTAGTCGGTGTGACCTTGTGCAGGTGGGCCGGTAACATCCCGTACGTTCACTATTTATAGAGCGGAGCCAGCGTCTAATCAGTCCAGTGAAAAGGTCTGAAATTCAGGCAGGATCCTCTATCCTGATTGGGTAGGAATGCTCTGTGAGTATTCGAGAAGTTTGTGTGCACAGAAAGGCAGAACACACGTGGGACAGCGTAAGCAACGCAACCTCGGCCGTAAGGCGGGCCTAGCGGGCGTCATCGCTCTGGGCGGTCTAGCTCTGGCAGGTTGTGACGTCGCAGCACCGACGGCCGTTGAGAACCTCCTTGGTATGGGTTGGCCGAAGGGCGTGACCCCTGAGGCGACCTCGATGTACAACTTCTGGATCTGGGTCTGGGTTGCTGCATGGATCATCGGTTTCATTATGTGGGGTCTGTTCCTCACCGCTATCTTCCGCTGGAATGCGAAGAAGGCTGAGAAGGCTGGTAAGGGCGAGTTCCCCAAGCAGCTGCAGTACAACGTGCCGCTGGAGATGGCTCTGACCATCATTCCGATTCTCATCATTATGGGCCTGTTCTTCTTCACGGTTCAGGCACAGCAGAAGGTGACGGCATTGGATAAGAACCCTGAGGTTACCGTCGATGTCACGGCTTTCCAGTGGAACTGGAAGTTCGGTTACGCCGAGAACAAGGTTGATGGCGAGAACTACGATGGTGCCGATGCTGAGCGCCAGAAGCTCGCTGAGGAATCTTCCATGGATCCGGAGGGTACTGAGAACCCGAACCCGATCCACGGTAAGTCCATGGGCGATATCTCTTACCTCAACTTCAACAAGATTGAGACCGTTGGTACCACCGAAGAGGTTCCGGTGCTGGTTCTGCCGGTAGACACCCCGATTGAGTTCCGCCTCGCCTCCGGCGATGTTTCCCACTCTTTCTGGGTTCCGGAGTTCCTGTTTAAGCGCGATGCTTACGCACACCCGGAGAACAACTCTCAGGAGCGTCGCTTCCAGGTAGAGAAGATTGAGGAAAAGGGCGCCTTCGTTGGTCGCTGTGCTGAGATGTGCGGTACCTACCACGCCATGATGAACTTTGAGATTCGCGTCGTTGACCGCGCAGACTTCAACGAGTACCTCAAGTTCCGTGAGGAGAACCCGCAGGCAACCAACGCCGAGGCTCTCGAGCGCATCGGTGAAGAGCCCTACGCAGTTACCACCGCTCCGTTCAACTCTCTGCGCGACACCCGCGATGCCGACAACTTTGTCGACACCGCTGAGGCGGCATAAGAAAAGGAACTGATAGAAAATGCGTGCAACATCTAAGGTCTTTTATTCCATCGCGACCTACCTCTTCGTGTCGCTCATCGTCTACATCATTGGCGTTAACTACGTCAAGGATGATGGCTACATGTACGGCACCGAGTGGGTCGGCATCGTGGGCATGGTCCTCGCTATGCTGCTCTGCCTCATGCTGGGTGGCTACCTGCACTTCACCGATAACCGTTCCGACATCGCGCCGGAAGATTGGGAAGAAGCGGAGACTGAAGACGCAGCTGGTATTCTCGGCTTCTTCTCTCCCAGCTCCATCTGGCCGCTGTGCATGACCGGTTCAATCGCAGTTCTTGGTCTAGGCATTATCTTCCTCTACTTCTGGATGATCATTTTGGGCGCAGTCCTGCTAGTCACCTCCGTGACCGGCCTGTCTCTGCAGTATGGCCTTCCGAAGGAAAAGCACTAAGGCTTAACCTTTTCTGCCGCGCTTTCTAGCGTCACGACTTCTCAAGCCTCCGCCACACCTCGTGGCGGAGGTTTTGTCGTTGATAAGACTGCGTCGTACTGCGTTGCGGAAAGTTCCCAACAAGTCGAAAAAATATCGCTATGGGTGGGGCGCTGGGGGAAGCAGGCTGCCGCCGAAAGCGTGTACCTGGAGGTCTGGGCTTAGAATTCCAGCACGTTAACGGCCATTTTTACGGGGGTCAACCGAAAGTTGCAGTCCTGCACTTTCGCCTATGGGGGTGGGTGTGATTTATCTCATTAGGGAAGGTCCGCCCCGTGCCGGATTGCGGGCGAACCGTACCTCTTCTTGTCCTGTTGCTGGCTTCACAACATGCGTTGCCAAGTCTCACTACCTGCAGGGATGGGGCGTCGTAAAGCGCGCTAAAAAGTTCCCGACTACTTCCTGGAAGATTTATAGTTCCTGTCCGGGGTGAAAACTGTGAAGGTCTAGGTCGTGGCCTCAAAAAAATCGGGGGGAAATGAGATGACTTATGCGGTCAGACCAGCCATACTGTTAGGCGTGACGAGCGTAGTTTCTAACCAAGGTATGGCAGCACCACGTGTTGCCGCGCTGAACCGACCCAACATGGTCAGCGTCGGCACCATCGTGTTCCTGTCTCAGGAATTGATGTTCTTTGCTGGACTGTTCGCGATGTGGTTCACCTCGCGTGCGAACGGCCAGGAGGGTGACTGGGCAGAGCACACGGCGCACATCAACGTGCCCATGGGCTTCCTCATTACGAGTGTCCTGGTTCTTTCCTCCGTGACCTCTCAGTTCGGCGTGTTTGCAGCAGAAAGGGGTGACGTTTACAAGCTCCGACTCTGGTACTCGGTAACCATCGCGTTGGGTGTTGTCTTCTTGGGCATCATGGCGTTCGAGTGGACAGAGTTGATCATGGCAGGTCTCACTGTTCAGTCCAGTGTCTTCGGATCGGTCTTCTACATCCTGACCGGTTTCCACGCGGCACACGTGACTGCGGGTCTGATCGCCTTCGGAATTATCTTGGCGCGCATTGCTCGCTCCAAGTTCACGCCTGCACAGGCCACCGCGGCAATGGCAGTGTCTTACTACTGGCACTTCGTTGACGTTGTGTGGATTGGCGTGTTCGTAGTCATCTACCTAGTTCAGTAGGCCGTAGTCGCCGGAGAATAGCCGGCCTACAGTCATTCATCTCCATGTACGAGTTATCTAAAGGAAAATGATGGATAACATCCAGCAGCCCGCCGCAGTGGAAGACACCACTGCCGCGGCTAAGAAGACCCGCCGTCGCCGCAAGGCGAAGCGCACGCTTGCTGGCGTCTTTGCATTGAGCATCGGGCTCACCGGCGCAGGTGTCTTGGCTTCCGCCCTGACCCCTGACGCACAGGTGGCCACCGCCGCAAAGGATGACCAGGCACTCGTTCAAGAGGGCAAGGACATCTACGAAGTCGCTTGTATCACCTGCCACGGTGCGAACCTGCAGGGTATCCAGGACCGTGGTCCTTCCCTCGTTGGTATTGGCGCCGGCTCCGTGTACTTCCAGGTTCACTCCGGCCGTATGCCGATGATGTCCAACGACGCTCAGGCCGAGCGCAAGACTCCGCGCTACACCGAGCAGCAGACCCTGGCGCTTGCCGCCTACGTCGCTGCCAACGGTGGCGGTGCCGACATCGTCTACGACGAGGATGGCTCCGTTGCGCAGGAGTCCCTGCGTGGCGCTAACTACAACGGCCAGATCCAGGCCGAGGACGTAGCAAAGGGCTCCGAGCTCTTCCGTATGAACTGCGCGTCCTGCCACAACTTCACCGGTAGGGGAGGCGCTCTTTCCTCCGGTAAGTTCGCGCCGCCGCTCGACCCGGCCAACGAGCAGGAGATCTACCAGGCAATGCTGACCGGTCCGCAGAACATGCCTAAGTTCTCTGACCGTCAGCTGACCGCAGATGAGAAGAAGGACATCATCGCCTACCTCAAGTCTGCGAAGGAAACCCCGTCTCCGGCTGGTTGGTCGCTCGGCGGCCTCGGTCCGGTGGCTGAGGGCCTGGCAATGTGGATCATCGGCATCAGCCTTCTGTGCGTTGCCGCTATGTGGATTGGATCTCGCTCATGAGCAACGTAAAGAAGAATTACTCTCGTAAAGAGCTCGATGCTATGAGCAACGACGAGCTCGCAGCGCTCGGTACCGAGCTGGATGATGTCACCGTCGCATTCCGCAAGGAGCGCTTCCCAGTCGAGGGCGATCCCGCTGAGAAGCGCGCTGCTGGCAATGTCACCTTCTGGCTGATCATCTCCGTCCTGATGGGTATCGCTTTCCTCGGCGTGTACCTCTTCTGGCCGTGGGAGTACAAGATGTTGGGTGAGGATGGCCTGTGGTGGCACACCCTGTACACCCCGCTGCTTGGCCTGACCTCTGGTCTGTGCATCCTGGGCCTGGGCTTTGCCATTGTTCAGTACGTCAAGAAGATTCTCCCCGAGGAGATTTCCGTTCAGCGTCGTCACGATGGCCCCTCTGATGAGGTTGACCGTCGCACGCTGACCGCGCTGCTGAATGATTCCTGGACCACCTCGACTCTGGGTCGTCGTAAGACCATCAAGGGTCTGCTCGGTGGTGCCGGCGTTCTCTTCGGCCTGACCGTTATCGCTCCGCTCGGCGGCGCTATCAACAACCCGTGGAAGAAGCGCCACGACTTGGACTACACCGGTGATGGCACCCTGTGGACCTCCGGCTGGACCATGCACGAGAAGGGCGTCAAGCTCTATCTCGCTCGCGACACCGGTACCATCGCAGAGATGCACGAGGGTGAGTCCGGCTCTCACTACACCACGCGTGGCGTCACCCGCCTGGTGCGTGTTCGCCCGGAGGATCTGGCTGCCGGTGGTATGGAGACTGTCTTCCCGCTGGCTGCTGAGGATGTCAATGATGGTGCGGAGTACTCCGAGGACAAGGACGTCTACACCAACCACATGCACTCCATCCATGGCAACCGTAACGCCGTGATGCTCATCCGCCTGCGCAACGATGACGCCAAGAAGGCCATCGAGCGCAAGGGGCAGGAAGACTTCCACTACGGCGATTACTACGCCTACTCCAAGATTTGTACCCACATTGGTTGCCCGACCTCGTTGTACGAGGCTCAGACCAACCGCATTCTTTGCCCGTGCCACCAGTCGCAGTTCGATGCTCTGCACTACGGCAAGCCGGTCTTCGGCCCAGCCGCCCGTGCGCTGCCGCAGCTGCCGATTGACGTGGACGAAGAGGGCTACCTCATTGCTAAGGGCAACTTCATCGAGCCCGTCGGACCTGCATTCTGGGAGCGTAAGTCATAATGAGTAACAAACTTGCACAGATGGGTAACAACATGGACGAGCGGTACTCCGCCGCCGGCGTCCTGCGTACCCAGCTCAACAAAGTCTTTCCCACTCACTGGTCCTTCATGCTCGGTGAGATGGCACTGTACAGCTTCATCATCTTGGTGCTGACCGGCATCTACTTGGCGCTGTTCTTCGATCCTTCCATCACGAAGGTCATCTACGACGGCGGCTACACTCCGCTGAACGGCGTCGAGATGTCCCGTGCTTATGCAACGGCTCTGGATATTTCCTTTGAGGTGCGCGGCGGCCTGTTCGTTCGCCAGATGCACCACTGGGCAGCACTCATGTTCATGATGTCCATGATTGCCCACATGCTGCGTATTTTCTTCACCGGTGCGTTCCGCCGCCCGCGTGAGGCCAACTGGATTATCGGTTGCGCTCTGATCCTGCTGGGCATGGTCGAGGGCTTCCTCGGTTACTCCCTTCCGGATGACCTGCTCTCCGGTGTTGGTCTGCGAATCATGTCCGCCATCATCCTGGGTCTGCCGATTATCGGTACCTGGCTGCACTGGGCCATCTTCGGTGGCGACTTCCCGTCCGACCTGATGCTGGACCGCTTCTACATCCTGCACGTGCTGGTTATCCCGGGCATCATCCTGGGTCTCATCGCAGCGCACCTCATCATGGTCTGGTTCCAGAAGCACACCCAGTTCCCTGGACCGGGTCGCGCTGAGAACAACGTTGTCGGTGTCCGCATTATGCCGGTCTTCGCCACGAAGGCCATCGGCATGGGCATGATGGTTGCCGGCGTGCTGGCTCTTATCTCCGGTCTGATGACGATTAACGCCATCTGGAACCTTGGCCCGTACAACCCGTCCCAGGTCTCCGCTGGTTCCCAGCCGGATATCTACATGCTGTGGACTGACGGTGTTGCTCGTGTCATGCCGGCATGGGAGCTCTACATCGGCAACTACACCATTCCGTCTGCATTCTGGGTCGCACTGCTCTGTGGCCTGATGGTTGTCCTGCTCTTCGCCTACCCCTTCATTGAGAAGAAGCTGACGGGCGACGACGCTCACCACAACCTTCTGCAGCGCCCGCGTGACGTTCCGGTTCGCTCCGCTATCGGTGCGGCTGCCATCGTCTTCTTCCTGCTGGTAACGCTGTCTGGTGGTAACGACCACGTGGCACACTTCTTCCAGATCTCGCTGAATGCGATGACCTGGGTTGGCCGTATCGGTCTGATTGTCCTGCCGCCGATTGCATACTTCATGACCTACCGCATCTGCGTTGGTCTGCAGCGCTCCGACCGCGAGGTGCTGGAGCACGGTATTGAGACCGGCGTTATTAAGCAGCTGCCGAACGGTGCCTTCATCGAGGTTCACCAGCCGCTCGGCCCGGTCGATGACCACGGCCACCCGATTCCGCTCGAGTACGCTGGCGCCCAGGTTCCGAAGCAGCTTAACCAGCTTGGTCTGGCTGACTCCGAAACGCAGGGTATCTTCTCCACCGATGACCCGGCCATCGTGTCCCGCGTCAACGAGATTCGCCACGAGAACCACGCTGAGGAGACGGAGATGTTCCGTCAGCTCAACGAGGCTAACCGTCGCGATGACGAGGAGAATGGCCGCATCTAGCGCCTTCACTCACTGAAACACGCTCACAGAGCCCGCACCGCCTTCCGAATAATAGGGAAGGGTGCGGGCTTTCAGCGTTTTATTGCATGAGGTGTATTAGGTGAAGTCTCGTCGGCCTTTTCCTTACCTACCCCGACGGGCATTTGCGGTCTTCCGCTTGCCTGACTTCCCTCACGCTGTGATCTCCACGAAGTAGGTGGGGTAGGGGGCCTTCTATCTGTGCGTGTGCAGCGCGGGTAGAGCGTGACCTATATTGAGCAGTGAGTCTCGTCCATGCGATGGACGGGACGCTTTCTCATTCTTGCCGCTTATGCGGGCCGTTGAGCCCTTTTGCATTCCCTAATCTGTTCTTTCGGCGATACCGTCGCTCGAGATTGAGCGCTCGGCGTCGGCCGGAAGTACTTCAAGGGAAGAGGTAGGGGCAATTGCTGAGTCAAGCGGCAAGTCCCAGCGTTCATGATTCTCTTCGGCTTCGCGCGTCCTTAGTAGTTGATTTCAAACAGTGCGCTAGTTCTCCCCTGGCCGGAATCGCTGCGTTGAGCGTCGTGCGTGACTAGTCAGTCCGCTTCCCGTGCTTCTCTCTATATATGGCTACTGTTGCATCAGCGTTGTTCGCTAGTGATGGTAGGCGGAATGCGTGCGGGCCTGGGAGGGCGGATTTCCTTCTGCGATTAGTGTCGTTTGAAGCTCGGATGAGAGTTGGTGGTGGGTCAAATGGGGCTTTTGTTAAAGCGCATTACGGCGGTGTGACGAAGGTTACACAGCCAGTTTTGTGGAGCTTTTCTGTTGGCGTAGTGTGGCAATGGTCTAGGGGGCGGCGCGTGTTCCTGAGGCTCTGATATCGCTGCTCAGGGCAAGCTTCCGGCGATAGTTATTGTGCATTGGAGTGGAAGAATTGTGCACTATGTCGTTTAGGTTGCCATTTGATAACAGGACGGTAACGGAGTCGGTTTTGCGTTTCTGACTCGACATTGCTTGTGATGGTTTCGTAACCTATTCGAGACATTGAGTTACCGACACGGTGTACACATCACCGGTGCTCAATACGAACTGAAGATTTAAGCGCCGCGTCTGGCCCCTCCTAAAAATTCGGGGGCCGAGTGGAGATGGCTCTACAGGAATGGGTCATCGTCGAACACTAGGCCCGTCCCTTGGGTCAGAGCTTTCATCCGCGTTGCAGAGAAGATAGACACAAGATTTGTCCTCTTGGCGGAGAAAAGTAGGCGCGCAGGAAGATTTGGAGTTTAAATTCGTGGCTAAGCACCGTCGTCAGGGCAACCTGAACACCCGTCGCATTGCATCCACCGCTGCTATCGCAGCAACCGCAGCGGTTGTCACCCCGGCAGCCGCCAACGCCGCCGAGGTTGTCGTCCCGAACACCGACATCCGCTTCGACGTTGCCGGCCTGGAGAGCGTCCCGAACATTCAGCAGCTGCCGAACGTTGACCGCTACATCCCGGCTTTCAAGGCTAACCAGGGTGGCGGCTACGCCGCTGCTGTTGAGACCCCGGCCGCCGCAGCCCCGGCCCCGGCACCGTCCCAGTCTGTTGGTGAGAAGGTGCTCGCAGCCGCTCGTTCCGCAATCGGTTCCCCGTACGTCTACGGTGCTAATGGTCCGAGCGCCTTCGATTGCTCTGGTCTGACATCCTGGGCCTACCAGCAGGCTGGCGTGTCCATCCCGCGCACCTCCCAGGCGCAGGCTTCCGCCGGTACCCCGGTGTCCCTCGATGCGCTGCAGCCGGGCGACATCATCGTGTACTACTCCGGTGCATCCCACGTCGGCATCTACGCTGGCAATGGCACCATCATTGACGCTCTGAACTCCGGCACCCCGGTGGGCGAGCGCTCCCTGCACTACATGCCGATTCACTCCGCAGTTCGCTTCTAAGCGCGCTGGGTAGTCTTTTCAACCCCTTCCGCTGTTCTTGCCATGTTGATGGTGAGGGTAGGGAAGGGGCTCGGCTATTCTTGTAGCCGTTATGTTTTTGCTCGACTGAGGGTATGATCCAGTCAGCTATTAACCTTCTCTAAGTTTCGGGGGTACCCATGTCGCGTCGTGGCCTTGCGTGTGCGGTCGCTGCACTTGCCTTGAGCACCGTTCCAGTAGCCGTCCTTTCACCATCGGCTATGTCCCAGGAGGTTTCTCCGGAGCAGCAAGAAAGCACCCCGCAAGCGCAGGAGCCTGAAGATCTCCCTGGCCTCATTGAGCGTATGGCGGACGTCGCCCAGCGCGTGTCTGCCAAGGGTGAAGAGGTCAAGGGGCTTGAGGATGAGCTCGCCGAGTCGGAGAAGGCCATTGAAGAGTTGGACCGCAAGGCCGAGGAAGCGCACCGCAGTTCCGAGGACGCCTCCGCGGCGGTAGCTGCGCAACAGGAACGCATCGATGCGCTCGCGCAAAAGCGTTATCGCAGGAATGCTGCATCGACCTCAGTTTCGGCTGCTCTTAACGCCAATGACGTCGCCAGCGCGGTCGAGCGCATGGGCTACCTGGGCGCGTTGTCCAAGGCTGCGAAACGTGAAGAAGTTGCGATGGTAGCTGCCTCTGCCGCCGCAGATGATGCGCACCAGGAAGCTGTCGATGCTGCCGCGGAAGCCCGCCGCAAGCGTGATGAATTGCAGGAACAGCGGGATACTGTTCTCAAGGAAAAGGCCGAGCTGGAGGAACAACAGAAGGAACTAGAAGTCACCGTTGATGGCCTCAGCCCCGAAGCGCGGGAGGCGTGGATCCAGCACTTCGGCGGGTCTTCCGGTCTTGACTTAGCCGCGTTGGCTGATGGCTCTGGCTCCGCCGCCGTCGAGGCCGCTCTTACCCGCATCGGCGCTCCCTATGGGTGGGGTGCTACCGGTCCCGATGCCTTTGACTGTTCGGGTCTCATGGTGTGGAGCTACCAACAGATGGGCAAGAGCATTCCACGTACCTCCCAGGCGCAGCTTGCCGGTGGCACTCCAGTGCCGATGGATCAGCTGCAGCCAGGGGACATCGTGGGCTACTATCCCGGCGTGACCCACGTGGGAATGTATATCGGGGATGGCCAAGTGGTTCACGCCTCCACCTATGGTGTGCCCGTGGCCGTGGTGCCGCTTAATTCCATGCCCGTCCAAGGCGCCGTTCGTTACTAGGTTATGGCGCGCACCCTCCTCGTTACCAATGACTTCCCGCCTACTATTGGCGGGATTCAGTCCTATCTTCGAGATTTTCTAGCCAACCTCAACCCGCAGGATGTCGTGGTCTTCGCCTCGACTCAAGATAGTGACGCTGCCGCGGAGTATGACGCGACGCTGCCCTATACCGTGGTCCGCTGGCCACGCAGCATTATGTTGCCGACGCCCGCCACAGCTCGTCGTATGCAGCAGCTCATTCGTGAAAACAACATTGAGACAGTCTGGTTTGGTGCTGCAGCTCCGCTGGCGCTTATGGCGCCGTCCGCGCGTGCGGCTGGGGCAAGCCGCATTGTGGCAACGACGCACGGGCATGAGGTGGGGTGGTCCATGCTTCCCTTGGCGCGGCAAGCCTTGCGCAGAATCGGTCAGAATGCCGATGTCATCACGTATATCTCTGAGTACACGCGCAACAGGCTCGAGCCCGCGTTCGGCACGCGTGCCCGGTGGGTGCACCTGCCCTCGGCGGTCAACCTAGAGGATTTCACCCCGGCTACTACGGAAGAGAAACAAGCAGCACGGGAGCACTTCGGGCTAGGCCCAGGCCCGGTCATCGTCTGCATCTCCCGCCTGGTCCCGCGGAAAGGCCAAGACCAGCTGCTGCGCGCAATGCCGGAAGTGCGCGCGCGAATTCCAGATGCCCAGTTGCTCATCATCGGGCGCGGTCGTTATGAGTCGACTGTGCGTGAGCTTGCGCGCCTGTACTGCCCGGACGCCGTGGTGCAGGAAGCACGGGATACGGCGGAATTGCGGATGGCGCTACACGCCGCCGACGTGTTTGCCATGCCGGCGCGCACCCGGGGTGGCGGCCTCGACGTCGAAGGCCTGGGAATTGTCTACCTAGAGGCGCAGGCGGCGGGCCTACCAGTCGTTGCAGGGGATTCCGGCGGTGCGCCGGAGACAGTAACGCCGGAGACGGGCATAGTTGTGCGCGGTTCCTCGGTGCCGGAGCTTGAGCTAGCGTTGTGCACGCTGCTTGGCGACGTCCCCGGCGCCCACCGTATGGGGGAAGCTGGACGGCGCCACGTGGAAGAGCATTGGACGTGGGAGATTATGGGCGCACGATTGCGTGAGGTTCTTGAATGTGATCGTGGGCAGGACGCGGTATATCCTACTAGTCATGCTTGAACACTTTCCCTCCGCTGAAGGCGGCCACGCTGGCCTCACCATCGGGTTCGATATCGGTGGAACCAACCTGCGTGCTGCGGTGATTGATCCCTCCGGAGAGATTGTGGATTCGCTGAGTGTGCCCACCGCCACGGATGCGCAAACACTCGAAGATGACATCGTGCGCTGCGTAGACAATCTGGCCGCATCCCATGACATCGAGGCCGTGGGGCTTGCTCTCGCAGGCTTTTTGGATCCCGAGTGTGAAGTCGTTCGTTTCGCACCGCATTTGCCGTGGCGTGATGCCCCAGTACGCGAGATCCTCAGCAACCGTATGGACATCCC
Source organism: Corynebacterium sp. HMSC072D12 (assembly GCF_001813925.1). Lineage (NCBI taxonomy): Bacteria > Bacillati > Actinomycetota > Actinomycetes > Mycobacteriales > Corynebacteriaceae > Corynebacterium > Corynebacterium sp. HMSC072D12. The sequence goes on along the minus strand of NZ_KV814415.1, from coordinate 182,341 downwards.
GGTTCGCCTAGAACACGATGCTAACTCGGCTGCTTGGGGGGAATGGCGCTTCGGTGCTGGACGGGGTGCGAAGGACTGGGTCTTTTTTGCCGTGGGAACCGGCATTGGTGCCACGCTTTTTACTAACGGCACAATCTACCGAGGAGCTTTCGGTACCGCACCAGAGTTTGGGCACCTTGTCGTGTCACCGGGTGGGCGCCTGTGCTCCTGCGGCAAGCGTGGTTGCCTCGAGCGTTACGCCTCCGGCACCGCATTGCCGGATACCTGCGAGGAATTGCGCGGCGACTATGATACCGCCCTTCCGCTAAACCCCTCCGGCGAGGAGATCACCGCTGCGGCTCGACAAGGTGATCCACTGGGATTGGCCGTCATGGAGAACTTCGGCCAGTGGCTCGGGCAGGGGTTGTCCATGGTGGCAGATGTGCTCGATCCAGAGCTGATTGTAATCGGCGGCGGGGTGTCCCAGGACGCGGATCTTTACCTAGATCAAGCGCGGGAGTCCATGGCTAGCCAGATTGTCGGGGCCGGTCACAGGCCCCTGGCCCGAGTCGCAACCGCGAAGTTGGGTTCGGCGGCAGGTATGATCGGAGTCGCTGATCTCGCCCGCCAGGAGCACCGAGGTTAACACCGCACATTTTTCTTTCACCGGGCAGCACTGCCTGTTCGGCACATACAGATAGGACTATAAGCGATGCGAAACAAGTGGTACTGGGCCTTCAAGCACATCTTTTTCGGCCCGGCCCTTCGAGTGTGGAACCGCCCATGGTCCGAAGGAATGGATCGCATCCCGGAGTCCGGACCGGCTATCTTGGCCTCCTCCCACCAAGCGGTGATGGATTCCTTCTACTTCCCGCTTCTGTGCCCGCGGCAGATTACCTTCTTGGCAAAGAGCGAGTATTTCACTACCCCCGGCTTCGTCGGCCGCATGCAAAAGTGGTTCTTTAGCTCGGTCGGGCAGGTGCCGATTGACCGCGTCAACAAGGACGCTAGTGACGCGATGCTGGCGAGCGCGGAACGCATTATTGGCCGCGGAGATCTTTTTGGCATCTACCCGGAGGGAACTCGCTCACCTGATGGGCGTATCTACAAGGGGCGCACCGGCATGGCGCGCATCGCGCTGACCACGGGTGAAAAGGTCATTCCGATCGCCATGATCAATACCCGGAAGGCCAACCCGATCGGTTCGTGGATTCCGCGCCCAGTTCGCGTCGGCATGCGCGTGGGAGAGCCCATCGACCCCCGAGCATGGGCCGCTGAGCGTAACCTCGACCCGCAAGATCACGCCACCGCTCGTGCCTTTACGGATTACGTGATGAAGCAACTCTCGGAATTGACGGGCGAACCTTATGTCGACGTGTACGCTTCCGATGTCAAGGCTTCCTTGCAAGCCGGACACGGCTACCCGGAAGGGGCCGAGCCCGGTTCGGAGGCGCGGTAATCAGTGACTTCCTCCCCCAAACAGCGATTAGCCTGACCCGATGTAGCAAAGGGGATCTCCATCTTGGGCGTCGTGCTGTTGCACATCACGCTCACGGTTCCAGAATCCAAGGACACGTGGCTGGCTGCCTTCAACGTGTGGCTGGACCCCTTGCGTTTGCCTTTGTTCTTTTTGGTGAGCGGCTTCTTCGCACAAAAGGTGTTTCGCTTCAGCTTCGCAGAGCTTTTCACGCGCCGCCTATTTCCGGGATGCCATTGCTGCATTCACCTCCGCCATCGAGGCACCGTTTAAGGGAACGTGGGATCATCGTAGCTTCTGGGCATATTCCGGGAGGATCGTGGCCTATGCCATCGGATTTTTCACCCGCCGCGCGTGGGATAACTACTCAGCGCCTGACCGTTCTTTATGGCTACCCCATGGCGCTCCACCCGCGGGAGGTCACCCTGGCGGGTCAATGGCCACTGGAAAATACTTGGTTCTGGCTCAGCATGTGCGTGCTCTATTGCGCTGTTGCGTCCTTGGCCCTATGGGCCCTAGGCAAGGTACCCGTCTTGGGCTGGACGCTGACCCCACCGCCGACTGGAGCCAGTCGGCGGAAGAAGGAACCTTCCTCCGCAGGTGTGAGCTTGAGCCAGCAGCTCAACGCAACGAGGAATACGACAAGCAAGAAGTAGTCATTGCCCGGAATCTGCTGCCACCACGACCACGTAAGTTCGAGTTGCTCACCGTGGGGGACAAGCCAGTGACCGCGGGCTAGAAGAACTAGCCATGTGAGGCTGGCAATGAACCAGCGGCGGCGGGCAGTCAGATACACCGCCGCCAAGCACAGCCACGTGAAGTGGTGCGACCATGAAACAGGTGAACACAGCAGCGCTGCCGACGAGGCTAGCAGCAGAAGCTCAATCTGTGAGGATGTGCGCTCCATGACCCACCACAACGTCGCCACGATGAGGAGGCACCCGACTATCCAGAGGGCTGTTGCTTGCTCAGGGATGACGCGGCTGAGCAGGCCCCGGAGGGATTGGTTGCTGGAGTAGGTCAGTGTGCCGATGCGGGAGGAATCCCGGATGGTATCGCTCCAATACACCGTGGAGCTTGCCGGCGAAGCGAGGTGGCCCACCACGCCGCAGACCGCAAAGGAACCTAGGGCCGTAGTGAAAGCACGCCACTCGCGGCGGATGACAAAGACCGCAAGGAAGACCGCCGGGGTTAGTTTGATAGCCATAGCCACGCCGCTAAGGGCTCCACGCCACGGGCTCCGCGAGTTCAGCAGCAGGCAATCGACAATGACCATCGCTGTCAACAGGAGATTGACTTGGCCGAAGCTGAGAGTATCGATAACGGGCTCGCACAGCAGACACACACAGAGCGCCCACGAAGACCACCAGCCGGGCCTGTGAGTGGTGCAACTCCGAGAAAGGACGGCGTAGAGGCAGCCCCAGAGCGCTGCCACCGATGCCGCAGTGAGGAGAAGTGAGAGTAGCCACAGCGGTATCCACGACACCGTGGCAAAGAGCACTGCGGCAAAAGGCGGGTACGTAAAGGGCAGTGAGACGCCGTTGTCGAGTACATAGCTTTGCGTGTAGAGATTCTCTCCGCGCAGCAGCGCGCGCCCTCCTTCACGATATACATCGAGGTCAACGTGGTAATAGGGAAGCACGGAGCCGTCGCTGAATAACGCTGCAGGCTGGATAATCCACGGTAGGGCTGCCAGCCCAGCGATGATCAGGGGGAGAAAGGGAGAGGAAAGGGCTTTCTTCACGCCGCTGAGTATAGGCCCCCAGTGGCAAGGCAGCTCTAGGCGGCAGACTAGGATACGGGGCGTGCGCTACTTCTACGACACCGAATTCATTGAGGACGGATCGACCATCGAGCTGGTCTCCATCGGTATTGTCGGGGAAGACGGAAGCGAGTACTACGCGGTGTCCACAGATTTCGACCCCGCGAAGGCTAATGTGTGGGTGCGGGAGAACGTCTTGGATAAATTGCCAAGCCCCGCAGACCCAGTTTGGAAATCACGTGAGACCATCCGCGAAGAGCTCTTGAAATTCTTAGGCCGGCATTCCACGCCCATTGAGCTGTGGGCTTGGGTAGGAGCCTATGACCACGTGGTCCTCGCACAACTGTGGGGAGACATGGCTAGCCTGCCCAAGGGGATGCCGCGCTATACCCGCGAACTGAAGCAGTATTGGGAGTTTGCTGGCCGCCCTAAGCTGCCTCCAGTACCCAATGGCAACCACGATGCGTTGGTCGACGCCCGCCATAATCTGGCTAAGTTTCGAGTCTGCGAGCAGCAATTGCCGCTGACTAGGGGCAACCGCGTGCATTAATCGTGAATTAATACCGCGGCCGAAAAGTCCATTAACTAACGCGTGACAGGCCCAAGATGGTTAAATACTGGGTGTGAGTTGGACAGTAGATATTCCCAAAGAAGTGCTTCCTGATCTGCCGCCGCTGCCGGAGGGGATCAATGAGAAGTTCCAAGACGCCATTTCCCGCGAGGCAAAACAGCAGCCGAGCTGGGATCAGCTGCAGGCTGATAACGTGCGCAAGATTCTTGAATCCGTACCGCCTATCGTCGTGGCCCCGGAAGTTGAGGATCTCAAGCGCAAGCTTGCCGACGTCGCCTTGGGCAAAGCCTTCCTCCTCCAGGGTGGCGATTGCGCCGAGACCTTCGAATCCAACACTGAGCCGCACATCCGCGGCAACATCAAGACGCTGCTACAGATGGCCGTGGTGTTGACCTACGGCGCGTCCACTCCGGTAGTAAAGCTGGGACGTATCGCCGGCCAGTACGCGAAGCCGCGCTCCTCTGATCTGGACGCGAACGGCTTGTACAACTACCGCGGTGACATCGTTAACGGCGTGGAAGCTAACGAAGAGTCCCGCCGCCACGATCCTGCCCGCATGATTCGCGCCTACGCGAACTCCTCGGCGGCAATGAACCTGGTCCGGGCGCTGACCCACTCCGGAACCGCAGACCTGTACCGCCTCCACGAGTGGAACCGCGAATTCGTGGCTAACTCCCCGGCGGGTGCGCGCTACCAGGCGCTGGCGGATGAGATTGAGAACGGCCTGGCCTTCATGAACGCCTGTGGGGTTTCGGACGAGACCCTGCGCTCGGCGGAGATTTACTGCTCCCACGAGGCGTTGTTGAAGGACTACGAGCGTTCCATGCTCCGACTGGGCACGGATCTCAACGGCGAAACCAAGCTTTATGACTTGTCTGCACACCAGCTGTGGATTGGTGAGCGTACCCGTGGTCTTGAGGACTTCCACGTGGCCTTTGCTTCCATCATTGGCAACCCCGTGGGCATCAAGCTTGGCCCTGGCGTGACGCCGGAGCAGGCAGTGGAATACGCGGAGAAGCTTGACCCGAACCGTGAGCCGGGCCGCCTCACCATGATTGCCCGTATGGGCCACGATAAGGTGCGCTCCGTGCTGCCCCCGATCATCAAGGCAGTGGAGGACTCCGGCCACAAGGTTGTGTGGCAGTCCGATCCTATGCACGGAAATACCTTCACGGCATCGAATGGTTACAAGACCCGCCACTTCGACAAGATCGTCGACGAGGTCCAAGGCTTCTTCGAGGTCCACCGTGAACTGGGCACCCACCCGGGCGGCGTGCACCTGGAGTTCACCGGTGAGGACGTCACCGAGTGCCTTGGCGGCGCTGAGGACATCACGGATGTGGATCTGCCGGGCCGCTACGAGTCCGCCGTGGACCCGCGCCTAAACACCCAGCAATCGCTGGAGCTGTCCTTCCTTATCGCTGAGATGCTGCGCAACTAGAAGCTGCGCAGGCTAATACGGCCTCCAGAGAATCGGCCACGTGCCGTATTCTCCGGAGCCGAACCACCAAGCCGCCACGGCGACGGCCAAGGTGGCGAGGCCGACGAGGACGAGGAAGCCAATGAGGGCTATCGCGCTGCGGTTGCTCAAGGGCCGTTCTTCCGGCTCTTCCTCGGCCCCGGCTGGGGGAACGGGGGCAGAAGGCTCCGGTATCGCAGGGGAGGGTACCGGGGGCTCGACAGGCGCGGCTGGCGGGAGGAAGGCGTCGTTGCGCGGCTCTACCTGGGTTTCCCGAGTTGGGGGCTGGGGCGCAGGGATAGCTGAGGTCGCTTCAAAGACCCGGGTATTATCCGTGCCCGAAAAATCCGTTGGCACGGCAGCAGTACGTGCGGCAGCTGAGTTCCGCGGAATGGGGACAGTGAACTTCGGGAGCTGTAGCTCGCGGGAGACATCATCCAAGGCATCGAGGAATTCGCCGGCATCCGCAAACCTTTCGGCTGGCTGGCGTGCAGTGGCGGTGGCCACGAGAGCGTCGAAAAGCATGGGTACCCCCTCGATGCGGGAGGAGGGCGCCACCACATCCTCGTGCACGCGCGCGGTGGCGTGCGCCAGCGGGGTATCGCCGTGGAAGGGGACTGTGCCGGTCAATAGTTCAAAGAGCACGATTCCCGCGGAGTACACGTCGGAGGCCGGCGTGATATCCGCGCCAGTGACCTGCTCGGGGGAGAGGTAGCTGACGGTACCGACGATCTGGCCGGAGCTATCGTGCTCCGCCTTGGCGGAGCGAACCAGACCGAAATCACCGACCTTGACGCGGTGGCTATCCGTGATCAGAACATTGTCCGGCTTGATATCTCGGTGCACGAGGCCGGCATGGTGGACTTCGGTGAGCCCGGCCAGCACGGAGTGCATGACGCCGGCTGCGGCATGCGGCGGCATGGGTCCGCGTTCCGCAAGGAGCTCGCGCAAGGTACCTCCGGTGATGAGCTCCATGATGAGATAAATGGGTAATCCATCCGCGGAAAAGTCATGTACGGCGACGAGATTGGGGTGGCTCAGCTGCGCCATCGCGCGTGCTTCGCGTTCGAAGCGGGTGACGAAGACGGGGTCATCGTGATAGCGCTCATCCATCACCTTGGCCGCCACTGCGCGACCCAAACGCATGTCAACGCAGCGATACACGGTGGACATGCCGCCGCGAGCGATCGGCTGATCGATGCGGTAGCGTCCCTCAAGAATGTCGCCCACGTTCAGCCTTGTCATGGATTCCAGTATGGCTGATCGGCGCCCCAAAGTGTGATCCGGCTACAGTTGTGTCCGTGACTAAGTCTGAGAAAAACACCGAGAATCCGCACCCAGAACTGCCGCAGCTCCTCGCCGGGGAAAAGCTGCTGACGCTGAAGGAGGTCGCTGAAAGGCTCGATCTCCCGATCACGCGTGTCTTCGATCTTCTCAATGCGCGCAAGTTCATTGTGTGGCGCAATGCCGAGGGAGAGCGCCTCGTTCCGGAAGCATTCTTCAACGCCAAAGGCGTCATTTCCAAGCATGTGTCTGGAGTGATTACGGTCCTCTCCGACAACGGGTGGGGCGATAACGAGATTCTGGCGCACCTATTTACCGAAGATGATTCTTTGCCAGGCCGCCCCATTGACGCGCTGCACGGGCACCTGGCGCGCGAGGTTATTCGGCGCGCACAGGCTTCGGCTTTTTAGAACCCTCATCGGGCTTCGGGGCCGCGGTGGTGCGTGGAACACCATCGAAAATCCATTGCGTTGCTGACCAAGCTACGACCACCATGGCGATATCCCAGAACCAGTTATAAAGCTGGTGGTTCCCGTCGCCGGCAAAGGCGACGCCGATGAAAATAGCCACGCCGGTGGTGAGCTTGATCAAGGGCAATGGCGGGCGGAACGTTCCCATGAGCGTGAGCACGGAGGCGTAGTACCAGGGCAGCGTCACAGAGTTGAAGACGAATGCCACCTGGTAGGCGGCGGCCGTGGCGGCGATAGCCCGGCGCACGCCCATGCGACCCCACCACCATACGAGGACGAGGCCGAGGATCATGAGGATCATCGCAGCCGAGCGCAGCGCGGTGAGCACACCGTTATAGGTGGTATCGGGGGAGAAGACCTGGATGAGCGGCACGAGGATGTCAGCCAGCAGGGTAGGGCCAGCTAGAGGGTTGATGACCTTGGAATTGCCGCTGATCTGTGACAGCCAGCCCCACGAGCTTCCCGACACCCACGTAATCGCCGCCACCGCCAGTGCGACCTCCACCACGGCAAGGAAGCCGGACAGGAGGAAGACTCCGAAGCGCTTGATGGGCTTCGTCCCCTTTGGGGCCCAGTGGTGCAGCATGAGCCACACGATAAAAGGTGCGGCGAAGACAGCGGTGGCCTTGAGGGAGACTGCCACACCGACGAGAAGGAGGCTGACATGGAACTTGTGGTGCACTGCAGCAAGCAAGCCCAGCGATACTAAACCCACCATGACTGATTCGTTGTGCATTCCACCGATGAGGTGCAAGAGCATCACTGGATTCGCCACGCCCAACCAGAGCGCGAGGGCAGGATCGCCTCCGATGCTTCGGGCTAGCCGTGGAATTGACCAGGCGATAGCTGCAAAACCCAGGACCGAAATTGCCTTGTAAACGATGATGCCCGCGGCGACGTTTTCTCCTACCAGGTGGGTTACACCATTGCCCATCCACAGATGCAAGGGGCCATAAGGGGTGGTGGTGTTGCGCCAGTCGTGGGAGACCTCCAAGAGGAAGGGACCAGGGTTCACCGCCGCGCCTTCGACATAAGGGTCGAAGCCATCACGCACCATCGCACCTTGCATGAGATAGGAATACACATCGCGAGAAGCCAGCGGTGCCGCACACAACAAAGGGGCAACCCAGCACAGCAGCATCCGACGAATATCGGACAGCGCGCCGTCTGGTTGTGGGTTCTTCAACTGCGGGGCAATGAAGTAGCGGCCGGCTAAAACCCATGCGGCAACCAAACCGAAAAGGCCAACCCAATAGAGGACCATGCCGATGTTGCGGCCATGGCCATAAGCCAGAAAGCCGATATTGAGCGCCTCAAGGAATCCACCGCGATTGCGGGTAGCGCCACCGGAGAAAGAGGCAAGCGCCAGCACGACAGCGGCGATGATGCCCAAAGGCAGGGGATGGGGAATGCGCAGGGGCACGCGCGTGGTTGTGGGACGAGCCATGCTACATCCGGCGGGCCGTGGACTTGTGAGCCAGCTCTTCCAGAGTCTTCGTAACCTCGGGGGAAACCTGAGCATTGTGAAGGTGGTCAAGGCCCGAGCGCGTGAGATCGTTGATGCGCTGCTCGACGACATCCGGTGCACCCGAATCCGCAATGATCTGCGCCATGCGGGCAATCTCTGCGGGATCCTCTGTCTGACCGATGAGGCGACGCAATTCCGCAGCCGCGGCGGGATCGGAGGCATCCGCGCGCTGCAGTGCCAAGGACAAGAGGACTGTGCGCTTGCCCTCGCGCAAATCATCACCGGCCGGCTTGCCGGTCACGGCGGGGTCACCGAAGACCCCCAACAAATCATCGCGCAGCTGGAAGGCGACCCCGATGTCTTGGCCGTAGCCGCGGAAAGCAGCGACGAGCTTTTCGGGGGCGCCGGCTATGGCTGCGCCCAAGTGCAGGGGGCGCTCAATGGTGTAGGCGGCGGTCTTGAAACGGTTGACGGAATCAGCCAACGTGGCGTCCTCAGAACCTTCCGCTTCGAGGCAGATATCCAGCATCTGCCCGCCGATTACCTCGCGGCGCATAGCGCGCCAAGGGGCGCGGGCACGCGCGAGTGCCTCAGGGCTCAGGCCGGAGTCTTGGAGCATGTCTTCCGCCCAGACCAGAGCCATGTCACCCACGAGGATGGCAAGGGACTGGCCGAAGAAATCAGCATCGCCGTGGAAGCCGAGTTCGCGATGGCGGGCTGCTACGCCACGGTGAACGGTTGGGTTACCGCGCCGAGTATCGGAGGCATCCACGATGTCATCGTGGATCAGGGCGCAGGCTTGGATGAACTCCAAGGATGTGGCTGCGCGGAGCATGGCCTGCGGGGACTCCGACCCTTCCAGCCCGCGTGCGCCGATAAAACCTGCCCATGCGTAGAGGGGACGGATGCGCTTGCCGCCATCCAGCACGAAGGATTCCAAATAGGAAATCGCGTTGGTTACCGGAGCGCCGATGGATGCGATGGCATCACGCTGGCGGTCTAGAAAAAGCGCGAGCTCCTCGCGTACGGCTGCGGGAATTTCGTCCAAGGAAGGTATCTGCGGTGTAGTCACGCTTGCCACTTTACCTGGGCAGGTTCAGGGCTAAGGCGCCAGGTTAAGTGGTGTCGGTTGGCGCGAGCGGCACAGTAGATTGCAGGATTGCGAAGGGGCGGGAATCAGCGGGGTAATGGAGGTCGCGCAGGAAATCGCCAAAGCCCATCTTGCGGTAGAGCCCAAAGGCGGAGTTGGCTTCATGAGGAACTTCTGGTGTGGAGAGCAAAATATAGCGAGCGGGAAGATTCCAGGCTAAGGCTTCTAGTAGTGCGCGGCCCAGGCCGTGGCCTTGTTTCGCGGGGAGCACGTGGATTTCTGCCAGCTCGAAGTAATTGTGGAGAATCTCTTCTTGCTCTGGGGTAGGGCCGCCGCAGGCGGCGAGTGCACGGCGGAGCTGTTTATCCCACCAGGTATCGGGGGTGCCTAGGAAGCCGTAGGCAAAGCCGGCGATGCCATATTCATCGGTGGCCACAACGCAGGAAAACCCTGGGCGTATGAGATCTGCGCGCCATCGTGAGATGGACCCCTCGCGCACCGAGGGGTTGTAGTCCATCGCTGCAATGTAGATATCTACCAAGTGCGGGAGGGCAATGGCGAACTCTTGGGGGCTTAAGCGGCGCAGCGTGTAACTCACATGTCTAATAACAACAGATTCTCGCGGTATGTGAAAGCACTCGGGGAAACTTCCATCAAGCGTCGTGGTGTGCGTGTTCGAAAACATTCGAAATGATGCTTTAAAACCATTGTTTAATTCGAACACGTGCTCTAAAATTGGAGGTGGATGTAGGAAGGTGGTTTTAAGGTGAATCGCAACAACGAACAACAGCAGACAATCAACAGCATCAACGGCACAGTCTTTATCGACAAACTGAGGAAGAAGCCCAAGGGGGAGAGGACATGGCACAGGTAATCTCAGCAACAGCGGCGGCCCGCAGCCGGAACCGTGAGGCTATGCAGCGGGTGCAGCGAGACCGTTTTGTGAACCAAGCACTAGACCTCTTAGCGGATGCGCGGAGAAGCGCAGCGGAGGGAAGCTTTACGGATGCATTGGAAATGGCTTACCGCGCCTCGCTACGTGCAGCCGGGGCACGCGTGGCGGCGTCCACGGTGTCGCGCCGCCGGCGCTTGCCTACTTCCGCCTGGGAGCAGGTGGCTCTCATTGGCCTGGCTGATGCGCAGTGGGCAGAGGAGTTTAAGGAGTACTCCCGTGTGCGCTCACGTGTGGCCTCTGGGCTAGATCCGGTCCCTGAGCCGGATTCGGTTTATCAGTACTTAGCGCTTGCCGCACGTTATGTGGATGCGACTGAGTCCGAGCTGGGCTTCGGGGTAATGGCGGCCTAAGACTGGGGCCGGGGTCATAGGCCGTGAGGGGTAGTGTGGCCAAATTATGGACTGTCTTTGTGGGAACTATCTCGCTATCCTTGACGTTATAGAGGTAGTAATCCACATTCCCAGTATTACTACCTAAACCCCAACCCATTACGGAGGACGCTGTGGCCCTTTCTGAGCACGAACAGCAAGCGCTGCGTGAAATTGAACAGTCGTTGCTGGCCAATGATCCTGATTTTGGCGCGTCTGTGTCCGGTGAAACTTCTTTCGGCGGAAACTCGGGTGCCCTCACCCTCCGCGGCGTGGCCTTGATTGTTGTTGGCCTCTGCATGATGGTGGGCGGTATCGCGTTGGCTCAGCAATCTCTGTGGTTTGTCAGCCTCTCCGTCCTTGGCTTCCTCGTTATGTTCGGCTCCGGTGTCTGGATGCTGCGCGGAAAGTCTGAAGATTCTCTGGTTGCAGTCGGCACGCATGCCCCTGCGCGCGGGCACAACAAGCAATCCAAGAAGGGCGGCAGCGGCGTTGGAAACCGCCTGGAAGACAATTTCCGCCGTCGCTTTGAAGAACGCTAGGCCCCAAATAAGGCGCTCATGGGCGTTGTATAGATAGCTGTACTCTCGCCCCGCAGCCCTCCGCGTTAATTCGCGGAGGGCTGCTTTGCTCTTAGCTGTTCTTAGTCGGTTTTATCTGTCCTGGTCTGCTCTCATCCGCGGAGGAGGGTGGGGCACAATGGCATCGGCCATTGCATAGAGAGTCTGTGTCGCGCTATCGAGCTGCTCCGGAGAGCGCTCCGCTAGCTCCGAAGCCCGAAGGATGGCTGCGTTGAGCAGCGAAATGTCTACCGCGGAAATACCGGGACAGAACGCATCAACGATGGAGGCGAAGCCGTCATGAGAGCGTTGCACTTCCTCGTCAGCAAAAGCTCGGGGGAAGTGTTGAGCGGCAGTCATCAAATGACCGTGAGCCCCATGAACAAAGAGCTCGAGTGTGGCGTCCACATAGGCGCGGAGGCGTTTCGTGGGTTCAGGGGGAGCCACCTTCATGGCGGCCTCGAGCTGTTCATTCCACAACTGTGTGGCCTGGATGAGAAGCTGCACCAGTAAATCGTGTTGAGAAGACACATATCGATAGACACTGGGGCGAGCAAGCCCAACCTCCGCAGCTACCTCGGCCAAGGTCGGTACCGCACCACGGTTGTTGATGATCAACCTTTCGGCAGCCTCCAACACCGCGCGGTGCTGGACGGCGCGGTGCTCGGCTACTGTCGTTTCAGTGATCTTTGGCATGCGCGTAATTCTACGTTAAGCTGCGCATTCTTTTCCTACTCTGACGCTGGGGCTGAGGCAGGCGTCAAGCGGCCGTCGACCATCTCATAGACCTTGTCGCAGTGCTCAAGGACTTCATAGTCGTGAGTGACCATAATGCCAGCGACGTTAAAGTCGTGGCATTCTTTTGCCAACAGCGCCACGATCTCTTGGGAGCGTGCGCGATCAAGGGCGGCAGTGGGTTCGTCGACAAGCAGCACTTGGGGATCGCCCACGAGCGCGCGGGCGATGCCGACACGCTGGCGCTCACCGCCGGACAAGCTTCCTGGACGGTGCTTCGACCGATGCTTCATACCGACCTTGTCGAGCAGCTCAGCACTGGAGTAGCGCCCAGTCTTGCCGATGACCTTGGCGGCCAGCTCGATTTGTCCCTCCGCGGTCAGCGCGGAGGGAAGGTTACCTGTGGACTGGAAGACGAAGCCGATGTGGTTGCGACGAATCTCGGCCAGTTGGGCGCCGCTCAGCGGCACGATATCTTCACCTGCGACTAGGACCTTGCCGGAATCGGGTGTTGTCAGCGCGCCCGCAACGGCGAGCAGTGTGGACTTTCCAGAGCCGGATGGGCCAACCACGGCTACGAATTCACCGGGATCGATGCTGAGATTGACGGAATCGAGTGCCTTAACTTGCGAGTCGCCATCGGTGTAGCTGACGGTGACGTCGTGTAGTTCTAAAGCTGGGCTCATCGGTTTTCTCCTAGGGCAGCGAGGGGGTTGGTTCGGGTAACGCGGACGACGGCGATGAAGGCACCGAGCAATCCAGCGACGAAGAGGATGAGGCCGCCACTGATGACAGAGCTGAATTCGGTGGCATAAGGCATCGCGGTCTGCTCCAAGAGGCTGCCTAAGCCGACGGCCACCAGCGCGCCCGCCAGGATGGACAAGACAAGGATGACTACAGCTTGGCCGAGGCTATCGCGCAACAGGAAGCCCTTGGTGGCGCCCATCGCGCGAAGAGTGGCGATATTGCCTGCCCGCTGGATGGTCCAGACGAGGAAGAAAGCACCAGTGACGAGCGCGGCGATGACGTAGAGGAACCACGTAATCATGGACAGGGTCATCATCTCAGCGGTGTAGCCGGGGGAGGAGTCGAAGCTTTCCTTGAGGGTGCGCACATCGAGTCCGGACTGCTCTGTGAGGGCTTCGGTGTCGGGTTTGTCTGTAGTGCGGGCGACGATAACGGAAGCCTCTTCATAGGCGTCCGGGTTGACGGCTTCACCGTGGCGCCCGCCGGCATGGATCTCCTGCCAGATATCCAAAGGCAGGTAGGCCACGTCCACGTGACCGAAGGTGCGCTGGTTATCGCTAAAGCCGATGACATTGAGAGGGATATCCAGGCGGTCAAGGGTGATCGTGTCACCGACTTCGATGCCCTCATCCTGCAGGGTGGAGGAGACGATGATGTCGTGCTTGGTGTTGCTGGGTTGGCCGTCGACCCGCGTGGTGTCGATGGCGGGGAGCCCAGCTGGAGCGAGGAAGGAATCGGGTTTTACTCCCAAGAGGGTCAAATCCACTGCCGTGCCCTCTTGGTTATGGGCATTGGCAATGGTCAGGCCCAAAGGGGCGGCCTGGTCTACGCCATCGAGGTGGGCGAAGGATTCGGCTGCGGAGGCATCAATTACGGAGCGGGTGAAGGCGGAGTCCTTTTGGGTGCCGTCGGCGAAGGCGACGACGTCGCTGTCCATGGCCTTCAGTCCGGAGACTCCGTCGTTGACCAAACCTGCGGTGAGGCCGGAGATGATGACGACGAGCATGGACATCAGGGCGAGGACAACGCCCATGAGGAGGAAGCGGGTACGCGCGAAGAGCATCTCGCGCCAAGCTAGATACATGGTGGATCTTCCTAGTGGGTGGGAATCTGTTGGAATGCCATCCCCGTCAAATGTGAGATAGCAACAATATGTTTCTAACATAGGAACGTGGCGTTTCTAAAAATGCTGTCGCGAGAAACGGCTTCCTGGGCAGTTTCCCTAAATTCCCCACTTTCCCCCACTGGCCCCGTGTAGGCCGGTGAGGCGGTGGAGTGTGAGGTGCTTGGCTGCGGGATAATGCACGTATAAACCGCAGGATCGTGTGAATGTGGGGGAGAAATCTCCCTAAAGGGGTGGAAGATGCAGGTGTGAATAAGGGTGTGAAGTGCGCACTTAGGGGGCGTGTCAAGAGTGTGCTGGGAAAACTTCCCACCGAAAAAACTCCTGTCTAGCTGCATGTTTTCTGTGACACGCGGGGAAGAGGGGAGTGAAAGGTGTGGGCGGTGGGGGAAAGTGGGGTAGAGTGGGGCGCAGCGGAGGAGAGAGTTGTTCTCTTGTCGCGAGAGGAATCCGGAGTTTTCGAGTGGCAGGAAGGTGGACCCGGGGATGTTTCTCGGTACCTACACTCCCAAGCTCGATGACAAAGGGCGGCTCACGCTTCCAGCGAAGTTTCGTGAAGAACTGGCCGGTGGCCTCATGGTTACCAAGGGTCAGGACCATTCGCTTGCGGTATACCCGCGGGAGGAATTCGCGGCACGAGCTAGGAAGGCGGCGGCTGTGTCACGCACCAACCCGGACGCGCGTGCGTTCATCCGTAACTTGGCAGCGAGTGCGGACGAGCAGCGCCCCGATGGGCACGGGCGTATCACGCTGTCAGCAGGCCACCGTGAGTACGCAAACCTGACAAAGGAATGCGTGGTCGTGGGGTCGGTCGACTTCCTCGAAATCTGGGATGCAGCCGCGTGGGCTGAATACCAGGCGCAAACTGAAGATGCTTACTCGGCGGCAGACGCCGATGACGTACTTGCTGGGCTGCTCTAAAGCTTTCCCGGCGAACCAAGAGTGCGTGTACGGACTCTGCCCGAGGAGGATGAGCTGGTGTACTTCCCCGACATCAGAACCCTTCCTCGGACAGGGCCCTATACGCACTCGCTTTTTATCGAGAACATCAGACCGCAGCATTAAGCGCCTGAACGGAAAGGGGGACAGCAACTGTGGAGCACGACGGCACCATAAACTACGACGTGAGCGAGAACCACGGCCATGTCCCCGTCATGCGTGCTCGCATGGCCCAGTTGCTTGCCCCTGCTGTCGAGGCGGCAGGGGAGAATGCCGTCATCGTTGACGGTACCTTGGGCGCGGGTGGTCACAGCGAATATTTTCTCACCGCCTTTCCCTCCGTGCGCATCATTGGCGTGGACCGTGACTCTGCTTCGTTGAGCAGTGCTTCTCGACGTCTCCGCCCCTTCGCCGACCGTTTCGTGGGCGTCAACGCGCGTTTCGATGAGGTGGGCAGTGCTATCGCGGATGGGGAAGACGAGATCTTTTCCATCGCGCGGGAGCACGGCATAGCCGGGGCGCTATTTGATCTGGGTGTGTCCTCCATGCAGCTGGATCAGGTCGATCGCGGTTTTGCGTACAAGACTGACGCCCCGCTGGATATGCGCATGGACCCTCGCCAGGGAACGACCGCCGCCGACATTCTCAATACTTATAGTCACGGCGACTTGGCTCGCATCTTAAAGACCTATGGCGATGAGCGTTTCGCCGGCAAAATCGCATCCGCGGTTCTGCGGGAAAGGGAAAAGGAGCCTTTTAGCAACTCCGCGCGCTTAGTCGACTTGTTGTACGCCACCATCCCCGCAGCAACGCGCCGCACTGGTGGCCACCCGGCGAAGCGAACCTTTCAGGCACTGCGCGTTGAGGTTAACCGTGAGCTTGAGGCTATTGAGCAGGTTATCCCTGTGATTACGGATGCCTTGTCCATTGGCGGACGTGCGGTGTTTATGAGCTACCAGTCGCTCGAAGATCGCATTGTCAAGCATGCTTTCACCAAGCTCAGCACCTCGACCACTCCAGCGGGCCTGCCCATGGATTTGCCCGGGACCGCGGCGCATTATTCCGTGGTGACGCGTGGTGCGGAGAAGGCGAGCCAGGAAGAGATTGCGGAGAACCCGCGTGCGGCATCCGTCCGTGTACGCGCGCTCGAACGCCTTGAGGGGACACCGTCTTTTCATGAACCGGGAGGTAGGCCATGACGCTGAGAGACCGTACCGCACAGGCAACGCACCGCCGCGACCACGAGAGGACCCACACCATGGGCGCAAGCCGCGATTTCACCACTGGAGCCGATGCCACGGGCCAGGGAACCGCGCTGCTTGAACGGGGGCGTCGTACCACCCCGCTGCCGAGCCGCACCCCGCACCGCGGCACCGTTCCTACTCGCCGCGTTGGCTCCGGCCTGCGGGGAAGCCGCCTTGGCTCGAAGCAGGTCGTAAGCAATCGTGGGCGTCGTGTCTCACAGCCCACGCGGGTTAACGGCCTCTTCGCGCGCCTGTCCTTCACCGCCATTGCTCTGCTGATTACGGGTGTGGCCGCAGCCATGTGGCTGTCGGGCTTGTCTACGTCCCAGACCTTCAAGATTCAGGAGCTCACCGCCCAAGAATCCACGCTGGATAACCAGCTGGAAACCCTGAACCGAGACTTGGAAAACGTTCGTTCGGCCTCGGATGTCGCTCGCCGCGCCCACGAAGCCAAGATGGGCATTCCGGTCCAGCCGGGCGTTGTGGAGGTTGGCGCAGACGGCAACATCGAGCACAAGCGCGAGGCAACCCCGGATATGGAATCAGTCATCGATGTCAACGGTGAGCCGGTCCGCCCGGGGCAGGCTTCCAGTGACCCGAATGCGACGGCCAACATGTCCGACAACCTCAACGCCCGCCCGACGCTCAGCGAGCGCAACCGCGAAGGCGGAGGTGCCGCTACCACGGACGCGCATTCGGAGGATAGCCCCGAAGGCGGCCAGCCAGGGGAGGCGAGCGTTGAGCTGCCGGATATTCCGGCCCAGGCTCCCTATGCGGCGCGGGGATAGAATCCCCCTCCCGCTTCGCGCGTGCCTGCGTGGGCAGGCGGCGATAATAGGGCACAATTCGGGATGAGACTGTCTCTACCCCGCGCCAAGCGTGGGGCAAGACATTCAGCTGTTTACTTACCTACCCTCGCTGCAGACAGAAAGGTGACGTGTGACCCCACCACACTCCGGTGGCCGGCGCCCGAGGCGGGCTCCCGCCGCCCGTGCCGCTCAGCCACGCGGCGCCTCTCACCAACCACGGCAGCGCTACGACGCCGACCGCGTCGTTCCCGCGACCCGCTCCCGGAATCCACGTACCGGCAAGCCTTTCCTGAGTCAGCAAAAGACGATGCGCCAGCGCGTTCACGTCATTGCGGCGGTGATGCTCGTCATCATGCTGGCCTGGATGGGGCGCCTCGCCTGGGTGCAGATTGTATGGGGTCCAGACCTGGCAGCGAAGGCAGCAGCGCAGCGAACCCGCGTGTACGTCGACACCGCCGGACGGGGTGAGATCCTTGCACGCGATGGCCAACGTTTGGCCTACACCATGCGTGCTCGGTCATTGACCGTCTCACCGACTCGCCTGCGCGATGAGCTTCGTGAGCAGGAAGAGCAGAAGGCCACCGGGGAGGCCGAGTTTGAGTCCTTGGCTCCCGACGCGAAGAATTCCTACCTAGACAACAAAGTGACCGAGCGGCTCACCGAAATGTCGGAGGGGATTCCGAGCAAGCTGAAGGAGGCCGGAATCGATGCCGGCGACGTGGAACCGGAGCAGATTATGGACAAGCTCCGTGCCGACACCCAGTATGAGGTCCTCGTGCGCAATGTCGACCCAGATGTCGCGGTAGCTATTTCCGAGGAATACCACGGCCTTGCCGCCGATGAGCAGCAAATCCGCCAGTACCCCAACGGTGCTATCGCGGAGAACGTTATCGGCAAGGTGTCCATGGACGGCCAAGGCCAGTTTGGTTTCGAAGCCTCCGGTGATACCACCCTCACGGGTATTGATGGCAGCTCCACCGAAGACGTTTCGGCTAATGGCCAGGTGATTCCCGGTAGCCTCCGTGATCAGGTGCCCACCACTGACGGCAAAAATGTCACGTTGACGCTGGATCTTGATTTGCAGACCTACGTGCAGCAGAAGCTGGAAAAGGCAAAGGCTAACTCGAAGGCGAAAAGCGCTGAGGCGGTCGTGCTGGATGCCGCTACCGGACAGGTCTTAGCCATGGCGAATACTGGTACGGTTGATCCGAATAAGGACATCGAAAAGCAGCTCCAGAAGGACAAAACCTTCGACAACCTGGCGGTCTCGCACCCCTTCGAGCCCGGCTCGGTGGCGAAGATTATTACTGCCGCCGCGACCATCGAGGAGGGTCTGACTGACCCGGATGAAGTTCTGCAGGTGCCCGGCTCCATCGACATGGCCGGCGTGACTGTTAATGATGCTTGGCCGCACGGCGTTGAGCCTTATACCACGACAGGCGTCTTCGGTAAGTCCTCGAACGTCGGAACGCTGATGTTGGCGGATCGACTTGGCCAAGATAAATACGCCGACTACCTGAAGAAGTTCGGACTCGGGCAGACCTCCGGAATCGAGCTGCCCAACGAGTCCCCGGGGCTGGTTCCCGATCGTTCGCAGTGGTCCGGCGGTACCTTCGCTAACCTGCCCATCGGCCAGGGCCAGTCATGGACTGCCCTGCAGCTGGCGTCTGTTTACCAGGCCCTCGCCAACGACGGCGAGCGCATCGAGCCGCGCATCATTGATTCGATCACCGCGCCGGACGGGACGAAGGAAGAGCTGGAGGAGCCCGAGACCACCCGCGTGGTCAGCGCCGAAACCGCACGCACCGTCGTCGACATGTTCCGAGCGGTCTTCCAGGATGATCCGCAGGGCCTGAACAACGGTACCGCCGGCAACGCCAACATCGAGGGCTATCAGCTCTCCGGCAAGACCGGTACCGCGCAGAAAGTCGATGAGGACACTGGGGCTTATTCCAATTCCAAATACTGGATCACGTTTGCGGGCATTGCGCCTGCCGATGATCCCCGCTTCGTCGTCGCCGTCATGCTCGATGAGCCGGAATCCGGTGTCAACGACGATGGATCCGGCGGCCAATCAGCGGCCCCTGTTTTCAGCGATATCGCATCCTGGCTCCTTGACCGCGACAATATCCCGCCCTCCCCGCCAGCACCGCAACTGACTTTGCGCGCCGAGTAGTCAGCTCTCACACCGAAAAGCACATATCGAAAACCTAGAGACAGAGAAACAGAGAAGAGGAATCACCGTGACCAGCAGCACCACCCTGAAGCGCCTAGCAGAGATTTCTGGGGGCACAGTGATCGGGGATGCCTCGACTACCGTTAGGTCCTGTGGGCTGAACTCGGCAGCACTGCCGCCCGGTGGCCTGTTCGCGGCGCTTCCGGGCACACGGGTTCACGGCGCGCGCTTTGCCGCCGATACTAAGGCCGCAGCCATTCTCACTGACGCCGAAGGCCAGCGTATCCTCGACGACGCCGGAGAGAAGCGGCCGCTTCTTGTGGTGGAGGATATCCGCGCCATCCTCGGAGCCGTGTCCGCTGAGATTTATGGTCACCCCACGCAGAAACTCACCATCCTTGGAGTGACGGGCACCTCGGGTAAAACCACCACGAGTTACCTCCTCGAAGCAGGCCTCTTGCACGCGGGCTATTCAGTGGGTCTCATTGGTACGACGGGTACCCGCATTAACCGGGAGCCGGTCCCGACTTCCTTGACCACTCCGGAGGCGCCGACCTTGCAGGAGCTTTTTGCGCGCATGGTGTCTGAGGGAGTTACGCACGTGGTGATGGAGGTCTCCTCCCACGCGCTATCGCTAGGACGAGTCCAGGGAACGCGCTTCGACGTGGGTGGCTTTACGAACCTGAGCCAGGATCACCTGGACTTCCACCCGACGATGGAAGACTACTTTGAGGCCAAGGCCCTGCTTTTCGACGGCCCCCACGCCGCCGACCGCTCCGTCATCTGCGTCGATGACGAATGGGGACAGCGTATGGCGCAGCGCGCCGCAGCACGCCCGGTGATCCGGGTATCAACGACCTCGCAAGGAAGCGATGCCGATATCACTGGCCGTCAGCTCAGCACTGAGGTCACCGGTGCACAGCAGGTGGAACTAACGCTTGCCTCCGGTGAGCATGCCGGAACGTTTGAATTCCGCCTGCCTATGCCGGGTACCTTCAACATCGCCAATGCGGCTCTCGCCACAGGGATGGCCGCCGCTATTGGAATCGAGCCGCACGTCTTCCTCGAGGGTGTAGAGAAGGTGGCAGTCCCTGGGCGCATGGAGCGTGTTGACCGCGGCCAAGACTTTGTGGCTGTGGTGGATTACGCGCACAAGCCGGCTGCAATCGCGGCCGTTCTGGAGACCCTGCGCACGCAGTTGGAAGGCAGCACGGGCCGCATCGGCATCGTCGTCGGCGCGGGAGGTGACCGCGATTCCTCCAAGCGTCCGCTCATGGGAGCGGCCGCCGCGAAGGGCGCGGACCTTGTCGTCGTCACCGATGACAACCCCCGCACCGAAGACCCAGCATCGATCCGTGCAGCCGTGCTTGCGGGCGCCCAGGAGGCAAACCCAGCGGCTGATATCCGCGAGGTAGGCTCACGCGCCAAGGCCATTGATGAAGTCGTGGCGTGGGCGCAGCCGGGTGATGCCGTCATCGTCGTTGGCAAGGGGCACGAGGTAGGCCAGCTCATTGGCGATACCGTCCATCACTTCGATGACCGCGAAGAGATGGCTCGAGCTCTTGAAGCCGTGACTACTGCGACTACCCTGAGTACCGAAGAATCCAAGGAGCAAGCATGATTGCGTTAAGCCTCGCTGAGATCGCTGAGATCACGGGCGGCCGCCTGGATAGCGTCGATGATCCAAACACCCAGGTGACTGGTTTTGTCGAATTCGATTCTCGCAAGGTCACCCCAGGCAGCCTCTTTGTAGCGCTGCCCGGAGCCCGCGTGGATGGCCATGACTACGCCACCACCGCAATTGATAAAGGCGCCGTTGCCGTTTTGGCGGCGCGGCCGGTGGGTGTTCCGGCGATAGTCGTCGAACCCCACGGGCGCGTCGAGGGTGACGGTGCCAACGCGGATATTTACGCCAACGATACAGATGGGTCTGCGGCCGCCGTTGTCGCAGCGTTGTCTGCGATTGCTCGTGCAGTAACGCAGCGCCTTGCCGCAGAGCAGGAACTCACTATTGTCGGTGTTACCGGTTCGGCCGGCAAGACGTCTACCAAGGACCTCATTGCCACCATCTTCCGCGAGGTGGGGGAGACTGTCGCTCCGCCCGGCTCCTTCAATAATGAAATCGGGTTGCCCTATACGGCTCTGCGGTGCGATGAGCACACGCGCTACCTGGTGGCGGAGATGTCGGCCCGCGGCATCGGGCACATCCGTCACCTCACCGAAATCACCGCGCCGCGCGTTGGCGTGGTCCTGAACGTTGGTAGCGCGCACCTCGGCGAATTTGGCTCGCGCGAGAATATCGCTCAGGCCAAGGGAGAGTTGGTGGAGGCGCTGCCGAACGCGGAGGCAGGCGGCGTAGCCGTCCTTAACGCCGATGATCCTTTCGTCGCTGCCATGGCTCCACGCACGGAGGCCAAAGTGGTGTACTACTCCACGGAAAATCGTCGCGGAGGTGCCCCGGCAGCACAGTACTATGCCACCGACATCGTGCTCGATGACGTTGCTCGTCCCTCCTTTACCCTGCACAGCTCGGATGCCGAACCCGTTGCTGTGAAGCTCCAAGTCTTTGGCTCCCATCAGGTGTCTAATGCACTGGCCGCGGCCGCCGCAGCCATCGAGCTGGGGGTGTCGGCAGACACGGTGGCGGCTGCCCTGTCCGGCCACCGCCTCGCTTCCGAACACCGCATGGACGTGCGCACCCGCCGCGATGGCGTCACCGTCATCGATGACTCCTATAATGCCAACCCCGATTCGATGCGAGCGGCCATTGCCGCTTTGGCTTATACCGCAGCAGCGCGCCCCGACGCCCGTTCCATCGCGGTGCTGGGGGAGATGGGAGAACTCGGCAGCGATGCAGAGCAATCGCACCGCCAGCTCGGTGAGTTTTTGGCCAAATACCACGTCGAGCACCTCATCGCGGTAGGGGAGAATCCCAACTGCCGGGCGATGGCCGAGGCCGCTGCGCAGCAAGGTATAAATACAGTGGTGTGCGCCGATGCCGCGGCCGCCGCACAGGCGGTGGACGGCATACTGCGCGTGGCCCCAGCAGGGGTCGATGATTGGGCTAGCCGTAACGTTAAAGATGTGGTCTTGATTAAGGCCTCCAATGCCCAACGTCTCTGGTTGGTCGCGGAACAGCTGAACCACAGCTAGCCGCTAGAAAGGACTTCAAGCTCGTGACTCAGATCATCATCGCTGGTGCGGTTAGCTTCCTCGTGGCGATCTTTACCACCCCGGTTCTTATCCGCTACTTCTCCGATACCGGCCGCGGACAAGAGATCCGCGAGGATGGCCCCAAGTCTCACTTGCGCAAGCGCGGTACGCCGACGATGGGTGGCCTTGCCATCCTCGCGGGCATCTTGGTGGCCTATGTTGTGGCTGGCCTCTATGGCCTGCTAACAGGGCATGAGGCCTTTACCGCCTCCGGCTTGCTGGTCCTCGGACTGACCTTAGGCTTGGGCGCGGTGGGCTTCGCGGATGACTTCATCAAACTCTTCCGCCACCGCAACCTCGGGCTCAATAAGACCGCCAAGCTAGTCAGCCAGCTCGTGCTGGCGCTGCTCTTCGGCTTCTTGGTTCTGCGTTTCCCCAACGATGCGGGGCTGACCCCAGGCTCCACCAAGCTATCCTTCATCCGCGACTTGAATACTTTCGACCTAGCTGTCGGCGGCACGGTCATCGGAACCATCGTGTTCTTGATCTTCATGTACATCCTCATTGCGGCGTGGTCGAACGCGGTGAACCTCACCGACGGCCTCGACGGCCTCGCGGCGGGTGTTACCGCGATTGTCATGGGCTCTTATTCGCTGATGACCTTCTGGCAGTTCCGCTATTCCTGCGCCACTAACTTTGCCGCCGGGTGTTACCAGGTGCGTGATCCGCTCGACCTCGCTGTGCTTGCGGCCGCAGGACTGGGCGGCTGCCTGGGCTTCCTCTGGTGGAATGCCGCGCCCGCCAAAATCTTCATGGGTGACACCGGGTCCTTGGCACTTGGTGGTTTGGTCGCGGGTATTTCCGTTACCAGCCGTACCGAGCTACTCATGATCATCATCGGTGCCCTGTTCGTCATCGAAACGGTCTCCGTTGTTATCCAAATCGTGGTCTTCCATTCCACAGGAAAGCGCTTCTTCCGTATGGCGCCGATCCACCACCACTTTGAGAACGGTGGTTGGGCGGAAACGGCCGTCGTTGTCCGCTTCTGGCTTCTGGCTGCCATGGCGGCGATGGCCGGCGTGGCAATCTTCTACGGTGATTGGCTCACCGCCTCCGGCATAGGAGTAGGGGCATGACGCGCCCAGACTTCCTCTCCGGCCGCGTCCTCATCGCCGGCGCTGGCGTCTCTGGCCGCGGGTGCGCGGCAGTCCTTTCCCGCTTGGGCGTGGACTTAACGGTGGCCGATGGCAACGCGGACTCCCGCAGCCGTATCGCTGCAGAGTTGGGCGTTGCCACCGTGGACACTTCCGCGGTGGACCTGGCTGAGTACTCGCTCGTCGTCACCTCGCCGGGGTGGCGGCCAGATTCACCGCTGCTCGCCGCTGCAGCCTCCCGCGGCCTTGAGGTGATCGGCGATGTGGAGTTGGCCTACCGCCTCGACCAAGCAGAAGTTTTTGGTGCCCCGCGCCGTTGGCTCGCGATCACCGGCACCAACGGCAAAACCACGACCACCGGCATGCTCGCTGCCATCATGGCTGCTGACGAGCAACGCTCCGGACAGCGCGCCCAAGCCGTAGGCAATATCGGCGTGTCATCTTTTGATGCCTTGGCCGCTGAGCCCCGTGTGGACATCCTCGTAGCGGAGCTTTCATCCTTCCAATTGCACTGGTCCTCCCAGCTACGCCCAGAAGTCGGAGCTCTGCTTAACCTCGCGGACGACCACCTGGATTGGCATGGCTCCTTCGAGGCCTATGCCGCAGACAAGGCCAAGATTCTGCGCGGAGAGCATGCCGTCTACGGCAAGGAAGATGAGCACGTTCGAGCGCTCGCTGCTTCTCTTCCCGGCGCAACCGCTTTCAGCCATGCCGAGCCCGCTGCAGGTGAAGTAGGCGTGAGCACCGGCAGCCTCCTCGTCAACGAGGTGGCAGGGATGAAGTCCGTCGTGGTAGACGATGCCACCACCATCCAACCCGCCGGTCTGGCCGGAGTGCTGGATGCCGCTGCCGCGTCGGCGGTCGCGGCTGTCGCCGGTGCTCAGCCGGAATCCATTGCCGAAGGACTTGGCTCCTACGTGGTGGCTGGCCACCGCGGGGAGATTGTTCACCGCCATGCTGGCGTGAGCTACATCGACAATTCCAAGGCGACGAACCCACATGCCGCGGAGGTCGCTATGCGCGGCTTGGACTCCGTGGTGTGGGTGGCCGGCGGCCAGCTAAAAGGCGCTGATGTCTCGGAACTGTTGCGCACCCATGCCGCGCGGCTGAAGGCGGCGGTTCTGGTGGGCGTCGACAAGCATGAGCTTGCCCAAGCCCTCGTGAAGGCAGCGCCACATGTGCCCGTCGTCATCGTGGATAGTCACGATCCGGAAGCCGCAATGGAACAGGCAGTGTCCGCCGCCGTGCAACACGCCGACGCCGGCGATACCGTGCTTTTAGCACCCGCTGCGGCATCGTTGGACATGTACACCGGTATGGGCCAGCGCGGCGATATCTTTGCCGCCGCTGCCCGCCGCCTCGCCCGCTAGCGCTAGGAGCACCCGTGACCGCCACCAGCACCCAGAAGCCACAACGCACGCTGGGATACCACCTGCGTGACCTCCGCGAGCGCCTCCGCGCCTACCCCGGGCTTGACTATTTAATGCTGCGCATCGCCATATTTTCGCTCATCGGCATCGGCGTGCTCATGGCCTTCTCCTCGTCGATGGCGACGTCGCTGTCGGAGACCGATAGCCCGTGGTCTGCTGCACTGCGCCAGTGCGTGCTCGTTATCGCCGGCCTCATCGTGTTTTGGATTGGCCTGCGCATGTCGCCCCGCACGCTCCGGGCACTCGTGCCGTGGTTTCTGGGGCTATCCATCCTGCTTCTTATCCTCGTCCTCGTGCCCGGCATTGGTACCGGTCGTGTGGAGGTCGGTTCACAGTCCTGGATCATGCTGCCTGGTGGCGTGGCTTTCCAGCCCTCCGAGTTCGCCCGTGTGGCCGTGGGCATGTACGGCGCTTCAGCGCTGGCGGATAAGACGCACCGTTCGATGCGCCTGACGGACCCTTTCATGATGTACTCCATCATCGCCGGCATCATGTTCGTGCTGATTGTGGCCCAAGGCGATCTCGGCATGGGTGTCTCTTTCGCCCTCATCGTCGTGTTCACTCTGGTCTTCGCCGGTGTGGACTGGCGTGTTCCGACCGTCGTCGGTGTCTTCGGCGCCATCGGCATGGTCACCGTCTTCTTGGCCGGCGGCTTCCGTTCGCACCGCTTCCACACTTATTTCGATGCGCTGCGCGGCAATATCGAGGACACACAAGGAACCGGTTTCCAGGCTTACCAGGGCTTCCTTTCGCTTGCCGACGGCGGCTTCTGGGGCGTTGGCCTCGGCCAGTCACGCGCCAAGTGGTTCTACCTCCCAGAGGCGAAGAATGACTTCGTCTTCGCCATCATTGGGGAGGAATTGGGCCTATGGGGCGGTGCCTTGGTCATCGGGCTGTTCGCCGTACTGGGCTACTTCGGGCTGCGGGCGGCAACACGCGCCCAGGACCAATTCCAGTCCCTGCTGGCCGCCACGTTGGCGGTGGGTGTTGTCGTGCAGGCATTCATTAACATTGGCTACGTGATCGGCGTGCTGCCGGTGACGGGTATTCAGCTGCCGATGATTTCTGCGGGTGGTACGGCCGCGGTGATCACGATTGGCTCGATGGGCCTGCTGTGCAATGTGGCGCGCCACGAGCCGCTGCAGGTTTCCGCCATGCAGAACTTTGGGCGCCCGCTATTCGACCGTATCTTCTTTATCCCCGAACCTACGCCGCCCAATGAGCGTCGCGGCGGGGCACACCGGGCCCCGCGTGAACGAGGGGAGGGCACGCGCGCCCAGCGCGCGCACCGCGACCGCTCCCAGCGCCATGTTGAGCGCAGCCGCGAGGAAAGATTTGGGCGTGCAGTAACGGGACGCTCGTCGCGCTCGCAGACGCCGCAGGGGGAACAACGGCGGGAGTATCGCCGGGAGCATCGGCGCGGCGAGCGACGGTAAGAAAGCGCGGCGCTGGTAGCGTGTAGTGCATGAATGACACGCCGATTTCCGTCGTCATCGCAGGTGGCGGCACCGCCGGACACATCGAACCAGCGCTCGCGGTGGGGGAGGAGCTGCGCCAGCGCCATGGCGCGCGGGTGACCGCTCTAGGAACCCCACGAGGTTTGGAAAGCGATATCGTGCCGGCGCGTGGCGTCGATTTGCGCATGATTACGCCGGTCCCAGTCCCACGCAAGATCAACGCCGATGCCGCGAAGCTGCCGTGGCGGGTCCTCAAGTCTGTCCGGGAAACCCGCGCGGTTCTGAAGGACGTCGGGGCCAATGTGGTTTTTGGTACTGGAGGATACGTCGCTGCGCCGGCCTATCTGGCGGCGAAGTCTCTGGGTATCCCGTTCTTCGTGCTCGAGACGAATGCTCTGGCTGGCATGGCCAACAAGCTGGGGGTGCGCCTCGGGGGCACGGGCATCAACGCGCAGGAAGGCTCAGGTATGCCCGGCGAGGTCCTGGGAATTCCCGTGCGGCCGGGAATGGGTGAGGATCCCGACGGCGCAAAGGCGGCGGATGCGCGCCAGAACTGGAACCTCGACGCGTATCGCCCGACAATCGTGGTGACCGGCGGTTCACAGGGAGCAGTGAGCATCAACACTGCCGTGGCCGGCGCGCTCGATGACCTGTGCCGAGACTTCCAAGTGCTGCACGCCTATGGCAAAAAGAACGAGGCACCGGCTGAGCACGAGCACTACACCGCGGTGCCCTATATCGATGACATGGCTGGCGCTCTGGCCGTTGCTGACCTCATGATCTGCCGTTCCGGAGCGATGACGGTGGCAGAGGTCTCCGCGGCCGGTCTGCCCGCACTCTATGTGCCGCTGCCGCACGGCAATGGCGAGCAGGCTCTGAACTCGCGCGCGCTGGTGGAATCCGGCGCCGCGGTCCAAGTTCCGGACGCCGAATTGACCTCGGAGCGCCTCGTTGCCGAAGTTCGCGCTATCCTTGACCACCCCGAAACTTTGACGGCCATGCGTACTGCCGCTGACGCCAGCACAGCCGGCGAGGTTGCAGCTATCATCGCTGACCGCATCGCGCAGCGTGTCGCCGCCGAGAACCGCGGCTAGACGCACAGTACAGGTTAATGAAAGAAGGATTTTTCACCATGACTGATACCCTTGCCACCACGGACCTGTCCCGCGTCCACTTCGTCGGTATCGGCGGCTCCGGCATGTCCGGTCTCGCACGCATTCTGGTTAGTCGGGGCGCGGTCGTCACCGGCTCGGACGTTAAGAAATCGACGGCTGTCGACGTCCTCCGCGCGATGGGTGCGCACATCGCCATCGGCCATGCCGCTGAAAATCTTGACCTGGCTGGTGATAAGCCAACCGTGGTCGTGACTTCCTTCGCCGCCATCCCACACGACAATCCCGAGCTCACTGCTGCGCGCGAGGCCGGAATCCCGGTCATACGCCGTTCAGATCTGCTGGCTGAGCTGATGTACGGCCACCGCCAGGTCCTGCTGGCTGGTACTCATGGAAAAACTTCGACTACCTCCATGGCGGTGTCCGCGCTGCAGCAGGCGGGCCTCGACCCCTCCTTCGCCATCGGTGGCCAGCTCAACCGTGCCGGAACCAACGCGCACGGCGGCACGGGTGATGCTTTCGTTGCAGAAGCCGATGAATCCGATGCTTCACTACTGCGCTACAGCCCCTACGTGGCGGTGATTACCAATATCGAGCCGGATCACCTGGATTATTTCGGCACCGCGGAAAGCTACTTTCAGGTCTTCGATGATTTTGCAGACCGCGTTGTTGAGGGCGGCTACTTGGTAGTTTGCCTTGAAGACGCTCAGGCGGCCGCTACCGGCGAACGCGCAGCACAGCGTGGTATTCAGGTGCTGGGTTACGGCGCACGCAGTGTGGTAGGCGAAGAGTCTTCCGTGCCCCTCGCAGCGGAGATTCTGGAGGAAACCGTCTCCGCCGCCGGCGCGCACGTCCGCGTTCGCTTGGCCCTGCCGGGGCAGGCGCCGCAGGAGTTGTCTTATGACTTGCACGTCCCCGGGCATCACATGGTGCTCAATTCGGCGGCCGCGCTGTTGGCCGGCACGCTGGCCGGCGGAGACCCAGCGGAACTGGCCGCGGGGCTGACCGACTTTACGGGCGTGCGCCGCCGCTTCGAGTACCGCGGCAGCGAGCGCGGAATCCGCGTCTTCGACGATTATGCGCACCACCCTACGGAGGTATCCGCGGTACTTAACGCGGCCCGTGCGAAGGCGGATGCGGAGGATGAGGGGGCGCGTGTTATCGCCTGCTTCCAGCCGCATCTGTACTCCCGGACAATGAAGTTCGACGCAGAGTTTGCTCAGGCCTTGGCGCTTGCCGACGCCGCCGTCGTCCTCGACATCTACGGAGCCCGCGAGCAACCGGTTGAAGGAATTACCTCCCGCATCATCACCGATAAGATGCCGGAGGACATGCCGGTCATCTTCGAACCCGATTTCTCCGAAGCCGCTGGCGATGTCATTTCCCTGGCACAGCCCGGTGATATCGTCCTCACGATTGGTGCGGGCACGGTTACCTACGTAGCCGGTGAGATTTTGTCCGAGCTGGGACGCAACGATGAGGCGGAAGAGCCGAAGGAACCGAATGTCTAAAAAGACTGGGGCGCTCGCGGTGGGCGTGGTGCTACTTGTAGCGGTCATCGCTGCAGCCGCAGTGTGGCTTTTTCCTATCCTCACGGTGAAATCCTTCGAGGTGGTGGGAAACGATCACGTTGCTGCTGAGGATGTGGAGCAAGCTAGTGGTGTCGCCAAGGGCTCGAACCTTGCGCGCTTGGATGCTCGCGAGGCCGCGCAGGGCGTGGCGTCGCTCCCGTGGGTAGAAAGCGCGACGGTATCGCGGGCATTCCCGTCGACGGTGCACATTGAGATCACCGAACATGAGGCAGTGGCCTTTGTTCGCAATGGTGGCACGACGGTGTTGGTAGATAATCACGGTAAGGAATTTGTGGAAGATGAAGCACCACCCGAGGCCGTGGAGCTGACCGGTAGCACAGACTCCGGCTCCCCAGAGATGCAGGCGGCCGTCGAGGCCGTTGCAGCCCTCCCCGCGCCGATTCGGGAGAAGGTGACGACCCTCGAGATCGCAGACAGGTATTCGCTGACTTTCCACACAAAGGATGAGAAAACCATCTTTTGGGGGGCATCCGAAGACAATAAAAACAAGGCGATTGCTTTCGAAGATGTGCTCAAGCTTGAGGGCGAATCCTGGAACATTTCTAACCCGTCGCTGGTGACTCGCCGCTAGGGGCGTCGCGAGTGGGACGGGTGGGGCGCTTGTTAAGAAAACCGCATGTCAGCAACCCTAAAGTAGAGGTTGAGGGTACCGACACGCGGCAAAATGTGCGCCGAAATTACCCCATTGTCGTTAAAGATGGATGTAACCGCCTCTCACGAAAAGAGGCGCCTCCTCGTTTACATTAAAACCTTATTCGAAAGGCAAGAGACCCTCGTATGATCTCATCTAGCAACAATCTCGCGGACATCAAGGTCGTCGGCGTCGGCGGCGGCGGTGTCAACGCTGTCAACCGCATGATCGAAGAAGGGCTCAAGGGAGTCCAGTTCGTGGCGATCAACACCGATTCCCAGGCGCTGATTTTCTCGGATGCGGATACCAAGCTCGACATCGGACGCGAAGCTACCCGCGGCCTCGGCGCCGGCGCTAACCCGGAGGTAGGAAAGACCTCCGCGGAGGATCACAAGACCGAAATCGAAGACGCCCTCCAAGGCTCCGACATGGTCTTCGTCACCGCTGGCGAGGGCGGCGGAACCGGTACCGGCGCAGCCCCTGTCGTTGCCTCCATCGCAAAGAAGATGGGCGCTCTGACCGTCGGTGTCGTTACCCGCCCGTTCAAGTTCGAGGGCGCGCGCCGCACCCGTCAGGCCATGGCCGGCATCGAAGAGCTGCGCGAGGTCTGCGATACCCTCATCGTTATTCCGAATGATCGTCTCATGCAGCTGGGCGGCGAGGAGCTGTCTATCGTCGAAGCCTTCCGCGCCGCCGACGAAGTCCTGCACAATGGTGTGCAGGGTATTACCAACCTCATCACCATCCCGGGCATGATCAACGTCGACTTTGCGGACGTTCGCTCCGTCATGTCCGACGCCGGTTCCGCCCTCATGGGCATCGGTTTTGCTCGCGGGGATAACCGCGCGCTCAACGCTGCTGAGCAGGCCATTAACTCCCCGCTGCTGGAGTCCACCATGGAGGGCGCCAAGGGCGTTCTGCTGTCTATCGCTGGTGGCTCCGACCTGGGCCTCCACGAAGTCAACGCGGCTGCCTCCATGGTGGAGGAGCGCGCCGACGAGGACGCCAACATCATCTTCGGCACCATCATCGATGACAACCTTGGAGACGAAGTTCGCGTTACCATTATCGCCACCGGCTTCGACGCGCAGGCCAATATGACCTCCCAGCCGGCGCAGTCTGGCCAGGCACAGCAGCAAGGTTCGGAGGCTACCCCGGCCGCACGCCCGGGTTCCCTCTTCGAGAACCGTGCTGAAGCACAGCCTGAGAGCCCCGCCGCGCCGCGCACCGAGGCCCCGCGCGAAGAGTACACCCGTGCCGAGCCGCAGCGAGCTGAGTCCCAGCGCATCGGCCGCGAGGAGTACACCCCGCGCCACTCCTACGAGCGCGAGCAGCCGGCTGAGCCAGCCCCGTCGAGCGGACTGTTTACCACCTCGGATCGCTTCCGTGGCGAAGAGTACCGCCGTGGTGCCGATGACGAGTACCGCCTCTCGCGCCCCGCTGAGCGCAACAGCCGTGACTTCGATGACGATGGCGACGACGATCTCGACGTGCCGTCCTTCATGCGCTAGTCCCAGCCAGCTACTCTGGAGTGCATGCCAGTAAACGAGGAAGCACACGCAGCACGACGCCCCGTCCGCATGGTGTTTACAACCCGTGCCGGCGGGGCGTCGTCGTCCCCCTATGACTCTTTCAACTTAGGCGATCACGTCGGCGATGACCCCGCCGCTGTGGCCGCCAATCGCGAGAGACTTCTCCGAGCAACGGGATTAGAGGACATCGTGTGGATGGAGCAGCTGCACACCAATACCGTGACGGTCGTGGGCGCCGAACACCGCGGCGCGAAGGAGCCCGTGCCGGCCACCGATGCGGTGGTGACCACCGAAAAACGCCTGGGGTTGGGCGTGCTCGTGGCTGATTGCACGCCGGTGCTGCTTGTCGACGTCTCCGCGGGCGTCATCGGTGCCGCCCACGCCGGGCGCCTGGGCGCGCGCAATGGAATCGTTCGGAACACGGTCAACGCGATGATTGAGCTGGGGGCTACCCCTTCGTCGATCCAGGTGCTTATGGGGCCGGCCGCTTCTGGGCGTAACTATGCGGTTCCGGAGCAGATGGCGGAGGACGTCGAGAAGCACCTGCCCGGCTCCAAGACCCGCACGGCGTCGGGTACCTGGGGCGTCGACGTGCGCGCCGGTGTGATCCGCCAGCTGATGGGCATGGGAGTCACGGCCATTGAGTCGGACCCACGCTGCACGATTGAGGACACAGATTTCTTTTCATATCGCCGCGAGGGCGTTACTGGACGCCAAGCCGGCGTGATTTGGTTGGAGGATTAATGACTAATAACAACACCGCGCGCCGCGAAGAATTGCGGGCCGGCCTGGCGCGCACCCGTTCGGATATTCACCGCTTTGCTGAGGCCGCTGGCCGCCCCGCCCCGCAGCTGCTGCCTGTGACGAAGTTTCACCCGGCCGAAGACATCGCGCTGCTAGCGGAGCTAGGGGTAACGGATGTGGCAGAAAATCGCGAGCAGGAGGCCCGCGCCAAGGCGGAGGTC
This sequence comes from Corynebacterium sp. HMSC072D12, assembly GCF_001813925.1. Taxonomy (NCBI): domain Bacteria; kingdom Bacillati; phylum Actinomycetota; class Actinomycetes; order Mycobacteriales; family Corynebacteriaceae; genus Corynebacterium; species Corynebacterium sp. HMSC072D12. The sequence goes on along the minus strand of NZ_KV814415.1, from coordinate 150,099 downwards.
TTGCCCGAGATGCGGTTCCACATGATCGGCCAAGTACAGACCAAGAAAGCGAACCACGTGGCCCGGTGGGCGCATAGTGTTCACTCGCTTGACTCAGAAAAACTCGCCAGAGCACTCGACCGCGGCGTGGCTCTTGCCCAGGAGCGCGGCCAGCGTGAGGACACGCTTCCGGTCTATATTCAGGTCTCCGCCGACGGTGATACCGCGCGTGGTGGCTGCCCGCTAGAGGGGGTATCCGCTCTGGTGGATCTGGTCGAAGATCTGGAGAACCTGCAGCTGTGTGGCTTCATGGTGGTTCCACCGCTGGAGAGCGATCCGGCGGAGGTTTTCACCCAGGTGAGGGCGCTGACGGATGAGGTGGCGGCCAAGCTTGGGCGAGACCTGAAAATGTCCGCCGGAATGAGCGCTGACATGGAGCCGGCGATTGCATCTGGAACAGATGTCGTGCGTGTCGGAACCGGAATTATGGGAGAGCGCCCGCTAGGTTAATTGTCATTGTAAAAGTGCATTACAAGACAGCAAATGAACAGCACACTAGGTCAGAGGGAGACCCAGAATGTCACTGATTGATAGGACTAAAGAGTTCTTCGGGCTAGGCCCGATGGACATGGACGCCGACGATGCTTACTACGCAGACGAGCGCGCTTATAGCGCTCCGGCGTATGCACCTTCCTACGAAAAGCAGGAAGAGGAATTTGTCCCGACTATCGTGGCGCTGTCGCTCGTTTCCTTCGACGATGCAGCGAAGGTTGGCGGCCCCTTCCGTGACGGTGACGCAGTGGTCTTCGAGCTCACTGACGCTGATCGCGGCTCCGCAAAGCGCTTCGTTGACTTCGCTGCTGGCCTCTGTTTTGCACTGGAAGGCCGCATGAAGAACCTGACGAAGGGCGTGGACACCAGCCGTAAGGTTTTCGCTATCGTGCCGAAGGGCGCCGATATCTCCACTGTTGAGCTCGAACGCGCAGCGCACCTGCGCTAAAAACTTCGCGCTTTAACCGCTTCAGCGCCTATTTTCCCCTGTGTTGGCTAAAGGGGAGGGGGCGATGGGGCGTTTGTTGGTTTTCTCGCTATTTCCCTAGCGGTCTAAGCGGAGCGGTATTCTCGGCGGCGGTGCGGCTGCCGCGGTGCCATCTCTGTTCGCCGAGGGCGAACCCTCGGGCAGGGGAGTACCGTCCGCGGGGGTGGTTCGGATAGGCTCGGGCACTGTGAATGCTTTAGGTTCAATTCTGCTCGTCGCCGTGAGTCTTTACTCGTGGATTTTGTTGGCGCGCATCGTCATCGAGATGATTCAGTCTTTCTCGCGCCAATTCAATCCGCCCCGCTGGTTCATGATGGTTGCCGAGGTGCTCTTCGTCGTCACTGACCCGCCAGTTAAGGCGCTGCGTAAGGTTATTCCGCCGCTGCAGCTAGGAGGCATTGCGCTCGACGTTTCCATCATCGTTTTGTTCCTGCTTTTGTCCATCCTTTCGCAACTTATTGGCTGGCTATTTTTCAGCCCCAATGGGCTTGCAATGTAATAAACGGGTGTATTAAACCCTCCTGTTAACGTTGAGACTCGTGCCAGCGTTAGATAATGTGTTGATTCGGATACAATGAGTTACCACAATCCGTATTATTAACCGCATATGTACCCGGCCTCTGGACCCTCTAGAGGTTTGACCGATTCGTAAGGGGAAGAGAAGTCAATGCCACTGTCACCAGCTGATGTACACAACGTCGCTTTCAGCAAGCCGCCAATTGGCAAGCGTGGCTACAACGAGGATGAGGTCGATCAGTTCCTCGACCTCGTTGAGGATGCTCTTGCTCAGCTGCAGGATGAGAACGATGATCTCCACGCCCAGGTTGAGGAACTGAAGTCTCAGGCTCCGGCTCCCGCTGCTGGCGGCGCTTCTGCCGCAAAGGTCGATGAGGCCGCCGTACGTAAGGAAGTCGAGTCCAAGCTGCGCGCCGAGTACGAAGCAAAGCTGGCTGACTCCAAGAACGAGATTGCCAAGGCCAAGGAAGAGACCAAGCGTGCGCAGGAGCAGGCGAAGGCCGCCCAGGCACAGTCCGCCCAGGCACCGGCTGCTCAGGCACAGGACAACTCCGCGGAGCTTAAGACTGCTCGCGAAGAAGCTGCTGCCGCCAAGCGCGAGCTCGAGGCCTCCAAGAAGGAGCTGGAGCGCACCAAGAAGGAGCTGGAGTCCGCAAAGAAGAACTCGGCTGCTTCCACCACTGCCTCCTCCGCCGCTGCTGTGGCTGGTGCAGGTGCCGCTCAGTCCACCGAACAGGGCCTCGCCACCCCGGATACCCACATGCAGGCCGCCCGCGTGCTGGGTCTGGCTCAGGAGATGGCGGACCGTCTTACCAGCGAGGCTAAGGCTGATTCCGAGTCCATGCTCGCTGAGGCTCGTACGGCTGCAGAGAAGCAGCTTGCCGACGCCGACTCGCACTCCAAGGCCCAGCTTGCTGACGCCCAGAAGCGCTACGATGCACAGCTGCAGGAAGCCGATACCCGCTCCAAGAAGCTGGTGGCGGATGCCGAGAACAAGGCAAAGCAGACTGAGTCTGACGCAACGTCCCGCGCCGAGGCACAGATTCGCCAGGCTGAGGAGAAGGCAGCTGCCCTGCAGGCAGATGCCGAGAAGAAGCACACCGAGGTCATGAACACGGTCAAGCAGCAGCAGACCGCTCTGGAGGCTCGCATTTCCGAGCTGCGTACCTTCGAGCGCGAGTACCGTACCCGCCTCAAGACCCTGCTGCAGTCTCAGCTTGAGGAGCTGGAGTCCCGCGGCACCGCTGCTCCCAACGGTGAAACCGGCAAGTCCAACAATTAATCAGTGAATGAACGGCGTCCCTGCGGGGGCGCCGTTATTCTTTTATGTAGGTATACGTTCGTAGGTATACATTCTTTGTAAAGCACAGAGCCCTTAATCATTGGTGGGGAAGGAGAGCACGCATGCTTATCGGCGCATTGCTGTTGGCCTTTGTCGCTTTCTTGGCCTTCGTGAACTACATCCTCACTGCCGCTGAGTGGTCTTTGTACCTACTCTTCGCTTCCGCCGGGGTGGGCATTGTTCTTTTCATCGCAGACACCGTGATTAAACTCCGCCGCAAGCACGACGAGTAGCCCGGTCCCGCAGAAAACCTGTAGCGCGCGTATCTCGGACACGACGAGTAGCCCTCGGTCCAGTGATAATTCTGGGTGGAGGGCTGCTTGTGCGAAGACTCCTAGTTGTGTAGCTCCTAGTCGTTTCTTTCCGGGGTGCCGAATAGCCCGGGAGGCGCTTGCAACGGCGTGGGCGGTGGGGGAGGGCCGTGTGTCCTTTTCGCTTTACCCCCGACCCGAGCCATGCGGCCGCGACCCGGCGGCGCATTCGGATCATCCTGGTTCACCCCGTTGTGATAGGGGCAGAGCATCACCAGGTTTTCTTGGTTGGTGTACCCGCCGTTCTTCCACGCGATGAGATGGTGAACCTGGCATTCATCGGCCGGTTTCATGCACTTATCCCACGCGCAGACTGGGAACTCGGCCATAGCCATAATGCGTTGCTTGATGCTGGCCGAGCGCTCCTCGTAGTAGAGGTTGACCGGCCCGTGATAGGGGTGGAAAAGGGTCGCGAGTGCGCCTTCTTTATCGATCTCATCGGCGATGACCTTGTTGAGGTATTCCGCGCCGGTCATCGTGGCACCGTTGGTCATGTGAAGGGTGATTTCCTCGCCGTCACCGTCGAGAATCTTTGTCATGGCCTCCAGTGGTACGAGGATATTAGTCTGCAGGCCGCGGCGCGGGGCAGCACCTTTGAAGAAGGCCTCGCGGATGGACTTGAGGGGGCGTTCGCGGTCGATGGCGTCGCTAAGCTCTGCAATCAGGTGCGAGGGACCTGTTATTGCCATCGTCCACGGTGCATTGCGGCGGCGATAAACAGTCACGCCCTCTTTCGGCGTGGGTGGTGCCGAGTGTTCCTTGAGCTTCTTTTTCGCCAGTGTTTCCATCGCGAGGGTATCGGCGCTCGTCCGGCAGAGTTCTAGACGCAGTTTCCAGCTCAACGCTTGTGTTTTGGCTTTGCGGGCATAGCGGTCGATGATCTCCAAGGTAGGCAAAGAATGCCTGCGTTGGCGCGCTGCCTTCACTGCGTCACGTTGCATCCGCGTCATGGCGGTCTTGCCAAAGAAGCTCGTATGCAGCCGTACCAACTCCGCCGCGGTTTTGTCTGGGGAACCGGCGGCGATGAGGTCTGCTTCAGACATGCCTTCGCACTCGGCGACGACATCGATGCCGGCCCCGAGTGCGTTGAGGAAAGTCTGTAGCGCGTTCATATTTGTGGAGCTTAAAACACCTTATGACCTGTGCGCATTAGAAAAAATGTTCCTGTGGAAAACCTTATCCCAGGTGCCTCTTTTATGTACTGGCGTTTCTATTTTGAGGCTTTCGGGAACCTGGGCCGGTGAAAACTTGACCGCCTCGCTATACTTTTAGGCGTATGCAGTGAGCCGGCTATCACCGGGGAGCATTCCGGAAGAACGTGCTGTGCTGTCAGCCTGTACTGTCAGCGGAGCATTATTAGAACCGGGCGGGTAGGGACCGTCATCTCCTTCACATCAACGAAGCGGGGCGCCTCGGTGCCCAAGCGGGGTGGTACCGCGAGCCGCAAGGCGCGTCCCCGCCACAGCGAACGAGTGAAGGAATTTTTAGATGAGTAATAACCCCGCGAACGTCGGCAGTGTTTATCCCAAAGTCGATATGACTGCTGGGTCTTCCCGTTTCCCCGATATGGAGCAGGAAGTCCAGAAGTACTGGAAGGGCGACGACACCTTTAAAGCCAGCCTCGAGCAAACCGAGGGCTGCCCCGAGTACGTCTTTTATGATGGCCCTCCGTTTGCCAACGGCCTGCCGCACTACGGTCACCTGTTGACCGGTTACGTCAAGGACATCGTCCCGCGCTACCGCACCATGGCCGGCAACCACGTCCCGCGCGTCTTCGGCTGGGACACCCACGGTCTGCCGGCGGAGCTGGAGGCAGAAAAACAGCTCGGCATCACCGATAAGGCCCAGATCGAGGAGATGGGCTTGGAGAAGTTCAACGAGTACTGCGCCAAGTCCGTCCTCGAGTACACCGATGAGTGGGAAGAGTACGTTAACCGCCAGGCCCGCTGGGTGGACTTCGAGAACGGTTACAAGACCATGGACTTGAACTACATGGAGTCCGTGATGTGGGCGTTTAAGGAGCTCTATGACAAGGGCCTGATCTACCAGGGCTTTAGGGTACTGCCGTACTCCTGGGCTGAGCATACTTCGCTGTCGAACCAGGAGACGCGCCTGGATGATTCCTACAAGATGCGCCAGGATCCGACCCTGACGGTGACCTTCCCGGTAGCTGGCGCTGTGGAGGGAAGCGCAGCGCAGAAGACGTTGGCGGATAACGCCGAGCTTGCCGATGCCTCCTTCCTCGCCTGGACCACCACCCCCTGGACCCTGCCGTCCAACCTGGCGCTGGCGGTCCACCCGGAGGTCGACTACGTCTTGTTCAAGGCCACCGAGGGCAACTTTGCTGGCCGCACCTTCATCATGGCCGAAGCGCTCACCGGCACCCTGGCCAAGGAGCTGGGTGAGGCGGAAGTTCTCAAGACGTTCAAGGGCGCTGAGCTAGAGGGCTTCAAGTACCAGCCCATCTTCGATTTCTTCCCGGATGTCGAGAACGCCTACCAGCTGCTGCTCGCAGATTACGTCACCACCGAGGACGGTACCGGCGTGGTTCACCAGGCTCCGGCCTTCGGCGAGGACGATATGCTCACCTGCCAGAAGTACGGCGTGGGCCTGGTCATCCCGGTGGATGAGGACGGTAAGTTCACCTCGCAGGTGCCACCCTACGAGGGCCAGCTGGTCTTCGACGCTAACAAGCCCATCATCAAGGACCTGAAGGAAGCTGGCCGCGTGGTGCGCCACGTAACCATCGAGCACTCCTACCCGCACTCCTGGCGCTCCGGCGAGCCGCTCATCTACATGGCTCTGCCAGCATGGTTCGTCAAGGTGACCGAGTTCCGTGACCGCATGGTGGAGCTCAACCACAACGAGATCGAGTGGCTGCCGGAGCACATCCGCGACGGCCAGTTCGGCAAGTGGCTGGAGGGCGCTCGTGATTGGAACATCTCCCGTACCCGCTACTGGGGCGCTCCGATCCCGGCGTGGATCTCCGATGACCCGGAGTACCCGCGCGTGGATGTCTACGGCTCTCTGGATGAGCTGGAGCGTGACTTCGGCGTGCGTCCTACCAGCCTGCACCGCCCGCACATCGATGAGCTGACCCGCCCGAACCCGGATGATCCGACGGGCAAGTCCACGATGCGCCGCGTGCCGGATGTGTTGGATTGCTGGTTTGAGTCCGGTTCCATGCCCTTCGCACAAAAGCACTATCCGTTTGAGAACAAGGAGTGGTTTGAGAGCCACTCGCCGTCGGACTTCATCGTGGAGTACTCCGGCCAGACCCGCGGCTGGTTCTACGTCATGCATGCGCTGTCCACCGCGCTCTTTGACCGCCCGGCCTACAAGAAGGTTGTGGCCCACGGCATCGTTCTGGGCAATGACGGCCTGAAGATGTCCAAGTCCAAGGGCAATTACCCGAACGTCAACGAGGTCTTTGACCGCGATGGTTCGGATGCCATGCGCTGGTTCCTCATGTCCTCGCCGATCTTGCGCGGTGGCAACCTCATCGTCACCGAGCAGGGCATCCGTGAGGGCGTGCGCCAGGCCATCCTGCCGATCTGGAATGCCTACACCTTCCTGCAGCTCTACGCTTCCCAGGACGCGACGTTCGATGTCAGCTCCACCAACGTTCTGGACCGCTACATCTTGGCCAAGACGCATGACTTGGTGAAGAACACGAATGATGCGCTGGCGAATACCGATATTGCTACGGCAACCGAGGAGGTTCGTCTCTTCGCGGATGCCTTGACCAACTGGTACGTGCGCCGCTCCCGCGACCGCTTCTGGGAGGGCGAGGAGACCCACCCGGAGGCCTTCAACACCCTGTACACGGTCCTGGAGACGGTCTCTCGCGTGGTGGCTCCGTTGCTGCCGCACGTGGCTGAGGTCATCTACCGCGGCCTGACCGGTGAGCGCTCTGTGCACTTGGCTTCCTACCCGAAGGCCGAGGACTACCCGGCTGACGCGGACCTGGTGGCCGCCATGGATGCCACCCGCGCGGTGGCTTCGGCGGCGTCGTCTGTGCGCAAGTCCAATAAGCTGCGCAACCGCCTGCCGCTGCCGAAGCTGACCGTGGCGATGCCGGATTCGGCTCGCTTGGCCGACTTTAAGGACATCATCCGCGATGAGGTCAACGTTAAGGACGTTGAGCTGACCGATGACGTCGATGAGGTTGGCACCTTCGAGGTGGTCTGCAACGCCAAGGTGGCAGGCCCGCGCTTGGGCAAGGACGTACAGCGCGCCATCAAGAACCTGAAGGCGGGCAACTACGAGCGTGACGGCGAGGAGGTTATCGTTGACGGCGATATCCGCTTGACCCCGGATGAGTACACGGAACGTCTCAAGGCTGCGAACCCGGAGTCCACGGCGCGCGTGGACGGCGTGGATGGCTTGGTGGTATTGGATACCAACGTCACCGAAGAGCTGGAGGCTGAGGGCTGGGCGGCGGATGTCATCCGTGGCCTGCAGGATGCCCGCAAGGCCGAGGACTTCGTGGTCACCGACCGCATCACCGTGGTCCTGTCTGTCCCCGCGGAGAAGGAGGAATGGGCCAACCGGCACCGCGAGCATATCGCGGCGGAGGTGCTCGCTGTCGACTTCGCTGTGACGACCGAGGCTCTCGCGCCTAGTGCTGGCCAGAACGTCCATGATGTTCTTAAGGGCGTGACCGCCACGGTGGCTAAGGCCTAAGGCGACAACAGCGACGTAAACGGTTGCAGAAAAGCTCCGCTTCCCGGATGCGGGAGGCGGAGCTTTTAGCGTCTGTGCACAGGAAGCGCAGGGCAGCCTAAGGAAGGACGCCGTGGTTACGGGATGTTCGGGAGGTTGCCCTGAGCGTAGGGGTGTCTCGGGAAGATGCAGTGATTGTGGGGGGTCTGCGCTAGCGGCGGGTGCCGGGCAGGTGCGCGCGCCAGGCAAGGATAACGTTGATGAGGCAGACCAGCGCCAAGAAGCTGCCGATACTGAACAACGCGGTGAAACCTATGTAGGGTGCAAGCGCGCTGAAGGCCATGGGGATGAAGAAGCCGGTGTAGGAAATGGAGTAGTACACGGCGGTCAGGCCGGCGAGCTCGCGCTCGCCCGCGATGCGCTGGACTTCAGACAAGCCGGCGACGAGAGCTAGGCCGTATCCCGCACCCATCGTCGCAGCGGCTGCGATGCCGAGCGGGAGGGAGAGCGAATGAGCGGCGAAGGCCCCGAGGATGGCGCCGACGGTGATGACGAACATGGCCAGCGCCGAGGCGCGTGCAGACTGATGGGTATCCACCAGACGGCCCAACATCTGGACGGCGACACCGCAGCCGAGGGTGATGACAGTCATCAGGCCGGAGAAAGCGATAGGGGCATCACCTGCCGAATCGGACAAGAGCTGTGGCAGCAGCGCATAGGCTGCTCCCGCGCAACCGAATACCCACGGGGCCACGGGGACGACGACGCGCAGGAAACGCTTGTGAGCAACGGCCGGGATATGCAGCATCTCCAGCATGTCGCGCACCCGCAGCTCCAAGACTGTGGTCTTGACGTCGCCTCGGCTGGGCTGGCGGGTCTCCGGGGTATGCAGGATCCACACGGCGGTCAGTAACGTAAGCAACATGTGGAGGATATAAGCCGTGTGGGTCGGCCATGGGCCCCACTGAGCCAGTACCGAAGCGATACCTGCGCCCACGAGGAAGCCTGCGGTCAAGCACAAGGACGCTTTGCGGGCGCCTGTCGCCGGGTCCCCGCCAGCACGCGTGATGAGCTCTGTAATCCACGTTGAGCCCACGGCCATGACCAAACCCAAAGCCATGCCGCACAGGACGCGCCCCAGCGCAATGATGAGTGGCTCGTTGGGGGCGATGGACAGCAAGAAAGAGCCTGCCAATGACAGCGGTGCCGCGGGGAGCAGCAGGGGGCGGCGGCCAAGCAGGTCGGATAGTGGGCCACCAATCAGCAGGGCGGGGATAATACCTACGACATAGGCGGCGAGAAGCCCATTGACCGTAACCTGGGAAAAATTGGAGGTCTCGCGATACATCACCAGCAGCGGGGTGAACTCGTTTCCGCCCCACGCCACGGCAATCATTGAGCCAGCGACGGGGTACCACGCACGCTTTGGTAGCGGCGCTTCGAGGGAGCGGATGGGCGACCCTGTGCAGGCAGAGCTTTCAGTGCCTTCAGAGCTTTCGGTAGTGGTGTCGGCTTCTGTACAGGCGTCGGTTTGGGTAGCGGGCGCCTCGACAGCAGAGCTCGAATGCGCGGATACAGTCACAGTTGCTTCCTTGAGGAGTTGAGGTGGGAATGGAGTTCGGTCAGGTAGGAGTCGATGTCGCCGGTGCGGAGGGCGTCGGCAAGCACTGCGTGCTGGGCCACGAAGGCGCGGGCCTTCTCAACGCTGCGGCCGATGGCGGTGGCGGTAAAACGCTGTTGGCGCTCGCGCAGCGTGTGGCCGAGGTGCGCCAGCAGGCGGTTGCCGCCGTTGTCCATGATGGTTTGGTGAAACTTAGCGTCTAGTTGGGTATAGGTGCCCAGATCGCCAGCGTCGAGGGCGGCATTTTGTTCCTCGATGGTGGCATCGAGGACATCGGCAATGAGTTCACGTTCCTCGGGGGATAGCCCGCAGATGTGGCGCGCAGAGTTCTCGTCCACGAGGAGGCGGGCCTCGTAGACTTCTCGGATCTCGCGGGGGCTAATCGGCACGACCAACGCGCCACGTTTGGGATAGAGCTTCAAAAAGCCTTCCACCTCCAAGCGGAGGAAAGCCTCGCGCACCGGGGTTCGGCTCATCCCTAGCTCGGCGGCTAGGGCGGCTTCGGAGAGCATGTCCGAGTCATCGACCTCGTCATCGATGATGCGGCGCTTGAGGTGCTCATAGGCCCTTTCAGCGGCAGGTACCTTGTCTTTTTGCATGTATACATGATGCATGCAAGCGGGGTTTGGTGTCTAGCGCCAAGCGCCAATCGTGGGGCATAGATCACTTATGCCGCGCATGAGAGCTAGTTCTCTTTGCCTGCCTAGGGCTTCCTTGTGGATGCGAATATATGTTTTAGACTTGTAGTTATGCAGCGCTGGGTTCTTCACATCGACATGGATGCGTTCTATGCCTCGGTGGAACAGCTGACTCGGCCCACCCTGCGCGGTCGTCCGGTGCTGGTGGGAGGGACGTCCGGCCGCGGGGTCGTCGCGGGTGCTTCCTATGAGGCGCGCGCTTATGGCGCGCATTCCGCCATGCCCATGTTCCGCGCGCAGCAGCTCGTGGGTTTTCGTGCCGTGGTGGTGCAACCTCGCCGAGCAGTCTATTCGGTGGCTTCGCGCCGGGTATTTGAGATCATTGCGGAGCACGCTGGGGTCATCGAGCAGCTTTCCATCGACGAGGCCTTCATGGAACCTGAGGCACTAGTCGGTGCCTCAGCCGACGAGGTTCGTGAGTGGGCAGAGAACCTGCGCCGCGTGATTCGAGCGGAGACGGGCCTTCCCAGCTCTATTGGTGCGGGTGCGGGAAAGCAGAGCGCGAAGATCGCCTCGGGGGAGGCCAAACCGGACGGCACCTTCGTTGTTCCACGAGAGCGCTTCGAGGAGCTCATTCACCCGCTGCCGGTGGGAAAGCTGTGGGGTGCGGGGCCGGTCACCCAGCAGAAGCTTGCCGCCATCGGAGTGGAGACTATCGGCCAGCTGGCCGCAATGAGCCGCAAGGAAGTCGAGATTTCGCTCGGCGGTGTGGTGGGTGTGCAGTTGTGGGAGCTTGCCCAAGGGATTGATGAGCGTCCAGTTGCCCCGCGCGCGATTGCCAAACAAATCTCCACCGAGTTCACCTATCCCACCGATCTGCGCACGGCGGCAGAGGTAGATGCGGCGCTGATTCGCGCGGCGCATGGCGCTCATTCCCGTTTGTTGAAGGATGGTCGCGGCGCGCGCACGGTGACGGTGAAGCTGCGGATGGCGGACTTTCACATCGAGTCACGCTCAGCCACCTTGCCCTATGCGACAGATGATCTGAAGGTGCTCGAAGCCAAAGCGCTGAGTTTAGCGCGCTACCCAGAAGAACTCGGTCCTATCAGGCTGGTGGGCGTGAGCTACTCAGGGTTGGAGGAGGCCCGCCAAGACGTGCTCTTTCCGGAACTAGACCGTGAGATCGTGCGCCAGGACCCAGACACGGACTATGAAACCGGGGTCAGCGATTATCTGCCGGGCAGCACGTCCACCCCAGTCGATGTCTCCTCCACTGCAGATTCCGAGGAATCGCCGAGCCGCAAATGGCGTGCTACTCAGGACGTTTATCACCCCGACTTCGGCCACGGTTGGATTCAGGGTGCGGGCCACGGAGTGGTCAGCGTGCGCTTTGAAACCCGCGCTACGGGCCCGGGGTTTGTGCGCTCCTTCGCCGCTGAGGATGAAGAGCTCCGCCCAGCCGATCCGCTGGACTCCTTGGCCTGGGAGGACGTCCTGCCGGACAATGATGCCGAGCTTGACGGTGACGTCGCCCCCGAGGGGGCGGTAGAGGCCCCACCACGCGAGGACAATTAGCCCGCGGTATAGGCCGTGCTGGTTGGTGCCTTACTAAACATCTCTGCCACCGGCGTGCCTGTAGCAAGTGCCGCAGCAAGCATAATGCGGGCCTGCCCGGCGCGGAATCCGCCGGCGGCCACCGCGCCCATCTCGCCCAAGGTGGCGCCACCGCCAGCGCCGCCATAGGCCAGCTTGGTATTCCCGTAGGGAGTTCGGGTGCTGATCACCACGGGCACGCCCGCCTGCAGCGCGCGGGTCACCCCGGCACCCATCTCCGCGCCCATGTTTCCCGAACCCATCGCCTCGATGACGAGGCCGGAGGCGTGTTTAAGGGAGGCGTCGACAAGCTCGGCTGATGCCCCTGGGTAGGCCGCGATGATCTCAACGGGGTGATTGGCCAAGGGCGCTAGGGGGAGGGGCGCTAAGGTGGAGACTCCCACCGGCAATTCCTCAAAGCCGTTGAGCTGCGAAGTATGCCACTTGCGCGCACCGCGCCCAGGGATAGTCTTGCCGCCGAACTGCACCCACACGCCCGGCTTGCCGGAGCGCAGAAGCCCATAGGCCTCGCGCAGGTTGCGCGGGCCATCACCGGCCGGGTGGTCGAAGGCGCGCTGGGCGCCGGTGAGCACGATAGGGCCATCGCCTAAGTCAAAAAGGGACAAGGCCAGCGCGGTTTCCTCCATGGAATCGGTGCCGTGCGTGATGAGGACGCCGTCGATGTCTGGGCGGGAGAGCTGTTCGCGAACGCACAACAGGAGCTCATCGAGGTCGGCCAACGTAATTGAGCTGGAATCTAGCGCGCGGAATTCCACCACCTCAATGTCGTGCGTGCCGCCGTCAGTGCCCAGAGAAGCGGCCAGTTGCTGGCCGCTAACGGTGGGGACTAGGGAACCGTCACGGACCGTCGTACAAGCGATGGTGCCACCGGTGGCGATGAGGGCAAAGGTCATGCCAGCAGGCTACTACAGCCACGCACCTGCGCGGGAAACCCAGGGCTGGGTTCACGGACGCTAAAGTAAAAAGGATAAACCACGATCCCCTACGTGAGGAGTATTTGTGAAATCCTTCAAGCTGAGCGCCGCCGTCTTGGCTCTGGGCGCCGCGACTGTCCTGTCCGCCTGCTCGTCTTCTGAGGATGCAGCGAGCGAGAGCAGCACCGCCGCCAAGCCTTCGGGCGAAACCTCCGCCTCGCAGGTTGTCTCCACCGAGATGCCCACTGTGGAGCAGCTCAACGAGATTCTGTCCAAGGCCGCGGACCCGAACCTTCCCCAGGAAGAGAAGGTGCAGCTGGTCCAGGGTAGCGAGACGGCGCCGGAGCTTTTCGACGTCATGTCGCAGTCCCAGGCCGAATCCGGTGCCACCTTCGAGGTCGTGGCCCCGGTCATTCCGGGCCTCGTGCCGGATTCCGCGCTGGCGACCGTCCACATCAATACCCCGGATGGTCAGCAGCAGACCGCCGACCAGGTGGAGTTCATCAACGAGAGTGGTACATGGAAGCTGTCTAAGACCTGGGCTTGTGTTTTGGTCACCAACATCGTCCCGCCGGAAGAGGTTCCGGAGATGTGCGCCGATTCCGTGCCGGAAGACGCAGCGGCGCCTGCCGACGCCCCCGCTGAAGGCGAGGAAGCGCCAGCCGAGCAGGCCCCTGCCGAGGTGCCTGCAGAGGACGCTGAGGCTCCCGCTGAGGCCCCAGCTCAGTAAGCTCGGCCGACAAAAACCTCAGCGCCCACCACCCACTGGCTTTTCTGCCAGTCAGGTGGTGGGCGCTGTGTTGTCTGGAAACCCGTGACGCGGCTGCCGCGTGCAGCGGCATAGGCGCTGAGCGCGCTAGCTAGTCGGTTGTGAACTCCATTTCGGTGGCGCTGGTCTGCACCACGCGAAGATCGGAGCCTTCCGCACCATAAGAAATGGCGGTGGTCACAGAGACATCGCCGGCGGTGGGAAGCGGCTTGGTCAGATCAACTGTGACCGAGCCTTCCGAGGTGGAGGTGTGATCGAGCACCTTGAGTTCTTTGCCCTGCAGTTCCTCGGGGGCGTCGGCACCGTCAAAGGACAGCGCGCCCAGGGAAGGACGCTGCTCCACCTTGACGCTGAGGGTGGCGGTATCCCCGTCCAGCTTGTCCAAGGTATATGTCGTGGTTTGCAGCAGCGTGGATTCGCCAGTGACGCGCGATTCCACCATCCATGTCGCGCCGGGGCCGATTTCCTCATCTGGGAAGACGATGGGCAGGGAGGTCAGGCTGGAGATAGCGCGCTCGACTGTGCTGCGGGCCTGATCGGTTGCTGCCTGCGGGGCCGCTAGGCGCAGAGAATTCATCTGTCCGGTATCCGTACCACGCCACCCAAACTGGAAACCCTCGGCGGAGGAGACATCCGTGCCGTCAGCCTCGGGCTTGCCCACGGTGACGAAGGCGTTGCGGCTCGCCGGAAGCTGGCCTTCGACGTTCTCGGTGGCAGCTTCCACCGAAGCCTGCAGCGGAAGAGTGACCGTATCCTCGGTCGCCGGCGAAGGGGCAGCGCTGCCATCTTTGCGCAGCTGCTGGTCGAAACCCGTGGCGACCTTGTAGGTCAGCTCCTGAGAAGCATCGAGATCCTGATAAGCCAGAACGCGGCTGGCACCGTCACCGGGCTCCAAGAGGGTGACGCGCGGGGCGTCGAGGGCCAAGCCGACCGGTTCTTCGACTGGCTTGGACGGCTGGGAATAGGAACAGCCGGCGAGCGCGCCGCTTACTCCTAGGACGGTGGCGGACAGGACTGCTAGAGCTCTCACACGAAACACGCATTCCAAATTACCGGATGAGCCTGTTTAGAATGGAACGGGTGAAAGCAAGGAGTTATATCGGAGTGATGGTTGCGGTGGTGCTCGGTGTGGCTGCCGTCGACCAAGCCGTGAAGGCGCTGATGCTGTCCATCCTCACCGAAGGGGAAGCCTTACCGGTGTTCGGTGACTGGTTCCGCTTCTACCTTTTGTTTAACCCCGGCGCGGCCTTCTCCATGGGAGGGGAGGGCTCGACGTGGCTGTTTACCACAATCCAATTGGCCTTCATCGTTGGCGTGGCCATCGCCGCTCCGCGTATCCACGACAAGTGGCAGGCCATCGGGCTGGCAATGATCGCTGGCGGCGCGCTGGGCAATTTCATCGACCGCCTGGTCCGTGAGCCAGGGTTCTGGTTCGGCCACGTCGTGGATTATATCTCCGTGGGCAGCTTCGCAGTGTTCAATATCGCGGACGCGGCAATCACCTGTGGCGTGGTGGTTTTCATCATCGCGATGTTCTACTCAGAGATGAATGAGAAGTCGGAAGAGCAGGAAGCGGGGGAGTGTAATGCGCGAAAGCCGTAGGTTGCCGGTACCCGAGGGCCTCGATGGCATGCGCGTGGACGCTGCCTTGGCCAAGCTCCTGGGTATTTCCCGCGCCCGAGTGGCCCAGTTGTGCACGGCGGGTGACGTGGAAATCGACGGCGAGGCAGTGGGCAAGTCCGAGCGCTTAAACGCCGGCGGGTGGATCGACGTCATGATGCCGGCGCCTGAGGAACCACTTGTCCCCAAGGAGGAGCTGGTGGAGGGCATGGATGTCCTCTATGTCGACGAGGACGTCATCTGTGTGTTCAAACCGGTGGGGGTGGCCGCGCACCCGACGTTGGGCTGGGATGGCCCCACCGTCATTGGCGGGCTGCGGGCGGCGGGCTATGCGCTTGCCGACGCCGGCCCTACCGAACGCAAGGGCATTGTCCACCGCCTCGACGTGGGAACCTCCGGCGTCATGGTGGTGGCCGCCAGTGAGCGTGCCTACTCCCAACTCAAGAACGCCTTCCGCGAGCGCACCGTGAAGAAGACCTATCACGCCGTGGTCCAAGGCTTGCCGGATCCCATCGTGGGGACCATTGATGCACCCATTGGCCGTCATCCTTCGGCGGGCTGGAAATTTGGGGTCGTCGATGACGGCAAACCGGCGGTGACACATTACAAGCTGCTGGAGGCCTTCCGCGAGGCTAGCCTCCTCGAAGTTCATTTGGAGACCGGCCGAACCCACCAGATCCGCGTCCACATGTCCGCCACCGGGCATCCCTGTGTGGGTGATCCGATGTATGGCTGTGACCCGAACCTGGCCAAGCGCGTGGGGCTTAACCGCCAGTGGCTGCATGCGGTAAAGCTCGGATTTACCCACCCGGGTACTGGCAGGTGGTTTGAATGCACCGCACCTTATCCCGAGGACCTGAAGCACGCCGTGGAGGTTTTGCGCGGATGAGCCCGCAGCGGAGCACGCGCCAGCGCATCTATCGGCGCCGCCGGGCCGCGGCGCTGGTGCTGTTGGCGGTGCTGGCGCTGGTGGTGGTTCTCGCTTTCGGCCTCCTTGGCACCCAGCCCCGCGCGGCGCTGCAAGGAGACCAGCTGGGGCCGGATGGAACCGAGACTGCTGCTGAATATCGCGAACGCGCGGAGGCCTCACTAGCGCAGGCGGACGAGCCAGCCTATGCCCTGGTGGGTTTTAGCGAGGCGCTGAGCGCACAGGAGGTCTCCGATGCGCTGAGACCAATCCAGCGCATGGATGCCATCGTGATCGGGCTGGCCGCCCCCATTGCAGTTCCCGAACCTGTCACTGGCGCCACGCGCGTCGACGTCCTCGATACCGTCCTGTCCCGCGTGTCCGACCATGCCCGTGACATGGGGGAGGAGGCACCATCGGAGGTCGACGCCGTCGTGGTGTATTCCGATGGGAGTCAGTTGCGCGCCCTCGCCTCCGACCCGCGGGTCGATACCGTGGAGGTCGCGCCCGAGGATGCCGCATGGGGCTCCTTCGGCGTGCGCCCGCCCGCCAACGTCGGACAGAATGAGAACCGCTAGAACAGCTACCGATAGAACAACCAAGGAGAAGACATGCGCCTATTTCCCAACACCTCCGAGTGGCCGCCGAACTACCGCTTTGCCTACCTCTTGATGTGGGCGGGCGCGTTCATCGCCTCTGGGGCCGCCATCGCGCAAGGGATCTGGGGAGCAGACAAGCTCGCCTTCGGCATTCTCATCGTGGTGGCCATCTACTGCATCGCCATGGCCATCCTCATGCCGCGGTGGGCGCTCAACGCGCGCGAGGAATCCGCCCGGCGTGCCCGGGCTCGGGAGGCGCGCGACGAGCTGAAGCGCCGCTAGTCCCGGCTGGGGGTTGTTTTCTCTGCGGGGTGGAGGCGGGCGCGGCGTCGAGAAGCGCGGCCCATGCGCACCAAGTCCGCCAGGTAAATGATGACCGCTACCCAGATGATGGCGAAGCCGATCCAGCGTTCCGTGGACATGTGTTCCTGGGTGACAAACAGCGCCCACAGCATCTGCATGATGGGGGTCATGTACTGCAGCATGCCGAGGGTAGACAGACGCAGGTGCTTAGCGCCCTGGGCGAAACACAGCAGCGGCAGGGCGGTGACGAGGCCGGAGGTAACCAGCAGTGCGATGTGCCCGGGCCCTTCGGTAGTGAAGGTGGATTCGCCCTGTGCCTGGAGGTAGCCCAGGTAGATCAGCGCGAAGGGGAGCATGACCAAGGTTTCCGCGGCCACAGAGCCCATCGAGGAAACCGTGATGCGTTTCTTGAGCAAACCATAGATTCCGAAGCTGAAGGCCAAAGCCAGCGAATAATAGGGGGCCTGACCGGTCATGAAGGTCAGCCACAACACTGCGATGAAGGCGATGCTGACCGACGCCACCTGCGCCTTCGTCAGCTTCTCCTTGAGGAAAATAATGCCGAGGGCCACGGAGACGAGAGGGTTGATGAAATAGCCCAGTGCGGCATCGGCCACGTGATCGCTGTTGATGGCGATGACATAGGTGCCCCAGTTGATGGTGATGGCCACGCCACAGGCAAACATCCACCCCCAAGTGCGCAGGCTGAACGCTTTCAGCTCGCGCCAGCCACCTGTCACCAGCAACACTGCGGTGACGAGAACGGCGGTCCACACGATGCGGTGGGCCAAAATCTCAAACGGGCTGGCGGGGCGCAGCAGCGGGAAGAACGCTGGGAAGAAACCCCACATGAGATAGGCAGCAATGGTGTAGAACATTTAAGAAAATGTACCTTAACGAGGACCTACGAGCGAAGTTTGACGTCCCCGCTAAGATGAGCCGCATGGCCAAAAACTCCTCCTTCGTCCACCTGCACAACCACACCGAGTTCTCCATGCTGGATGGCATGGCCAAGGTGGACATGTTGGCTGATGAAGTGCTACGCCAAGGCATGCCCGCGGTCGGCATGACCGACCACGGCAACATGTACGGCTCCAACGCCTTCTACCAAAGGATGACGAGCGCCGGCGTGAAGCCCATCATCGGCATCGAGGCTTACCTGGCGCCCGAGTCGCGCTTCAACAAAAAGCGCGTGTTGTGGGGAACACCGGATCAGAAGCGCGATGACGTCTCTGCCTCCGGTGCCTACCTCCACCAGACCATGCTGGCGGAGAATGAAACCGGGCTGCGCAACCTGTTCAAGCTGTCCTCTTTGGCCTCCTACGAGGGTCAGCTAGGTAAGTGGCCGCGCATGGACGCCGAGCTGATTGCCGAGCATGCTGAAGGCATCATCGCGACCACCGGGTGCCCTTCCGGCGATGTGCAGACCCGCCTGCGCTTGGGGCAGTTCAATGAGGCGCTCGAAGCTGCTGCCATGTGGCAGGACATTTATGGCAAGGACAACTTCTTCCTAGAGCTCATGGACCATGGGCTGGACATCGAAAAGCGCACGCGTGACGGTCTGCTGGAGATCGGCCGCAAGCTGGATCTGCCGCCGTTGGTGACCAATGACTGCCACTACGTGCTGGAATCCCAGGCGCCCTCCCACGAGGCCATGCTCTGCGTGCAGACGGGCAAGACGTTTATGGACCCGGACCGTTTCAAGTTCGACGGCACCGGCTACTACATTAAGACTGCTGCGCAGATGCGTGAGCTGTGGGACCACATGGTGCCGGAGGCCTGCGATAACACCCTGTGGATTGCCGAGCGCGTGCAGGACTATGGCGCGATTTGGGAGGAGCACACCCATGACCGCATGCCGATTGCCGACGTCCCCGAGGGCTACACCCCAACCTCCTGGCTAACTCACGAGGTGATGGAGGGACTGAAGGATCGCTTCAACGGTGGGGATGTGCCGCAGGAGTACATCGACCGTGCTGAGTACGAGATCAGCGTCATCGATATGAAGGGCTACCCTTCCTACTTCCTCATCGTGGCCGAGCTCATCAAGCACGCGCGCTCCATCGGCATTCGCGTTGGTCCGGGCCGTGGTTCGGCGGCCGGTGCGCTCGTGGCCTACGCGCTGACGATTACCAACATTGACCCCATCGAGCATGGCCTGCTCTTCGAGCGATTCTTGAACCCGGAGCGTCCGTCCGCACCGGATATCGATATCGACTTCGATGATCGCCGCCGCGGCGAGATGATTACCTACGCCGCCGAGCGGTGGGGCGAGGACAAGGTTGCCCAGGTGATCACCTTCGGTACCGTGAAGACCAAGCAGGCCATTAAGGACTCCGCCAAGGTGCACTTTGGCCAGCCGGGCTTCCAGATGGCGGACCGCATCAACGGCGCCCTGCCACCCGCGATCATGGCCAAGGACATCCCGCTCGCCGGCATCACGGACCCAGAGCACGAGCGCTATTCGGAGGCGGCCGAGGTCCGGCAGATGATTGAGACTGACCCGGACGTCAAGAAGATCTATGAGACCGCCCGCGGCCTCGAGGGCGTGGTCCGTCAGGCCGGCGTGCATGCCTGCGCGGTGATTATGGCCTCGGTCCGGCTCATGGACCACATCCCGATGTGGAAGCGCCCAGCCGACGGCGCCTACATCACCGGCTGGGACTACCCGGCCTGTGAGGCCATCGGCCTGCTGAAGATGGACTTCTTGGGACTGCGCAACCTCACCGTGATCGGTGACTGCCTGGAAAACATCAAGAAAAACCGCGGCGAGGAAGTCCACCTAGAAGACCTCCATGCCGACGACCCGAATGCCTCAAAGGTCTATGACCTGCTGTCGCGCGGCGATACGTTGGGCGTGTTCCAGCTCGACTCGGGCGGCATGCAGGAGCTGCTCAAGCGCATGAAGCCAACGGGCTTTAAGGACATCGTGGCGTCACTGGCGCTCTACCGCCCGGGCCCGATGGGTGTGAACGCGCACTGGGATTATGCGGACCGCAAGAACGGCCGCAAGGAAATTACCCCAATTCACCCCGAGCTGGAGGAGCCGCTCAAGGAAATCCTCGATGAGACTTACGGTCTTATCGTGTACCAAGAGCAGATCATGCGTATCTCGCAGAAAGTGGCAAACTACACCGCCGGCGAGGCAGATGGCTTCCGTAAAGCCATGGGTAAGAAGAAGCCAGAAGTGCTGGCCCAGCAGTATGACAAGTTCTGGGGCGGCATGAAGGACAATGGCTACTCCAAGGAAGCAATGGATGCTCTGTGGGGCACCATTGAGCCCTTCGCCTCCTACGCGTTCAACAAGTCCCATGCCGCGGGTTATGGTTTGGTGTCCTTCTGGACGGCCTACCTCAAGGCCTACTATGCGCCGGAATACATGGCCGCACTGTTGACCTCGGTGGGTGATAAGAAGGACAAGTCCGCTATCTACCTGGCTGACTGCCGCCACCTGGGCATCCGCGTGCTCTCACCGGACGTTAATGAGTCGGTGGAGACCTTCCAGGCTGTCGGCGAAGATATTCGTTTCGGCATGGGCGCTATCCGCAACGTCGGCGGGGAAGTGGTGGATTCCATCGTGAAGACCCGCCGGGAGAAAGGGGCTTTCACATCCTTCTCCGACTATCTGGACAAGATTGAGCTGGCGGCCTGTTCGAAGCGTGTCACCGAATCCCTCATTAAGGCTGGTGCTTTCGATTCCCTGGAACACCCACGCAAGGGCCTCATGCTTATTCATGAAGACGCCGTGGATTCGGTGCAGACGACCAAAAAGGCAGCCGACAAGGGGCAATTCGACCTCTTCGCTGGCTTCGGAGGCGGGGATGAACAGGGTGACTCTGTTTCTGCTTTTGCCATCGATATCCCGGAGGAGAACTGGGACCGTAAACACGAGCTGGCTCTGGAAAGGGAGATGCTCGGCCTGTACGTGTCTGGCCACCCGCTTGATGGTTTCGAGGAAGCACTGAATGCGCAGACGGATACCCCAATTACCAAGATCCTCAACGGCGAAGTGGGCAATGGCCAGGAGCTCGTGATTGGCGGCATTATCTCGGGCGTTGACAGGCGCTTTTCCAAGCGCGATGGCTCGCCCTGGGCCATCGTGAGCATCGAAGACCATAACGGCGCCCAGGTGGATATCCTCGTGTTCAACCAGGTGTACTCGCTGGTAGCCCCGCAGATCGCTGAAGACAACATCATCCTGGCCAAGGTCCAGGTGAAGATCCGCGATGAGCGCATGTCCCTGTTCTGCTCCGATATCCGCGTTCCCGATTTGGGGCCGGGTAACGGTGCCGGTCTGCCGCTGCGCCTGACCATGCGCACGGATCAGTGCACCATGGACAACATTGCGCGGCTGAAGCAGGTCTTGGTCAACAACAAGGGTGAGTCTGAGGTGTACCTCACGCTTGTCGACGGCGAAGAGTCCACCATGATGGTCCTCGGCGAACATCTGCGCGTGGAGCGCTCCAGCAACCTCATGGGTGATCTCAAAGCGACGATGGGCGCCGGAATTCTCGGCTGAGGTAACACCCCGCATTCGTGTGCTGAATAAAAGTACAGAATGAGGCGGGCTGTGCTTCGCCCGTGGGTTACGCTAGACAGCACAGTCTAGTTGAAAGGGAGGCCGTTTCCTCATGGTCAATAAGATCCGTACCACTCACGTCGGCTCGTTGCCGCGCACGCAGGAGCTGTTGGACGCTAACCTCGAGCGCTCCGCCGGCACCATCTCCGATGAGAAGTTCCACGAGATTCTGGAGCGCTCGGTCGCTGACGTGGTCAAGCGCCAGGTTGATCTCGGCATCGACATCATTAACGAAGGCGAATACGGCCACATCACCTCTGGCGCTGTGGACTATGGCGCCTGGTGGAACTACTCCTTTACCCGCCTGGGTGGTCTGACCATGACGGACAAGGACCGCTGGGAGATCGGTGACAAGATCCGCTCCGAACCGGGCAAGATTCGCCTCTCCTCGATGAAGGATCGCCGCGACCGCGCCCTGTTCGCGGAGGCCTATAACGACCCGGATTCCGGTATCTTTACCGGCCGCAAGAAGGTTGCAAACCCGGAGTTCACCGGGCCGGTTACCTACATCGGCCAGGAGCAGGTCGAGGCTGACGTGAAGCTGCTTGCCGATGCCCTCCCCGAAGGCACCGAAGGCTTCGTCGCCGCACTGTCCCCGGGCGCTGCGGCCCGCCTGCCCAACAAGTACTACGAGGATGAGTCCGATCTCGTGCGTGCGTGTGGCGAGGCGCTCAAGGTGGAGTACAAGGCCATCACCGATGCCGGCTTGACGGTGCAATTCGACGCCCCAGACCTGGCCGAAGCCTGGGACTCGGTGGTTCCGGAGCCGACGGTCGAGGATTTCCAGGCCTTCTTGCGCGAGCGCATTGAGATCCTCAACGAGTCCATCAAGGATATCCCGCGTGAGCAGACCCGCCTGCACATCTGCTGGGGCTCCTGGCATGGCCCGCACGTGACGGATATTCCTTTCGAGGACATCATTGAGGAGATCTTGCAAGCCAAGGTCGGCGGCTTCTCCTTCGAGGGCGCCTCGCCGCGTCACGCGCACGAGTGGCGCGTGTGGAAGGACCACAAGCTGCCGGAGGGCACTGTGATCTACCCGGGTGTGGTTTCGCACTCCACGAATGCTGTGGAGCATCCGCGCTTGGTGGCCGACCGCATCATCCAGTTTGCTGAACTGGTGGGCCCGGAAAACGTGATTGCATCGACGGACTGCGGCCTCGGCGGCCGTTTGCACCGCCAGATTGCGTGGGCCAAGCTGGAGTCCCTCGTGGAAGGTGCCCAGATTGCTACCGAGGAGCTGTTCTAAGCAAGGAGTAGCTCCCCCCCTCAGCCAGCAGCTGAATACCACGCGCGAACCCTAACAACAACGCGCGAACCGTATAGGTTCGCGCGTTTCTTTTCGTTGGGGCAGCGGCTATTTCGCAGCCGCCTTCTCGTCTTCCTTCTTCTGGGAGTTATCCCAGTAGAAGCCCTGGCTCTTCAGGAACGCACGCAGGCCGTCGAGGACGGATGGGTCGAATTGCGCGACCACGGTCAACGCATTAATCGCGACGGCGACCAGCGCGATCGTGCCGCCGACCCAGGCAAAGACCTCCTCGGCCGTGTCATTGGGGCGCGCAGACTGCACCCAGTCGGGCATCTCGTCCCATTCCTTCTCCAGCGCCGCGTCCTTTTCTGCCTGGACGCAATCTGGTTCTGCGGGCATACCGGAGGAACCATAACCGTTAAGGATGCCGAGCCCGAGCTCCTGCGGACCCATGAAGGAAGAGCCCGCGGTGCCATCAGCCACCGCCTTTTCGTGCTCCTCTTGCGCCTTGCGTACCTGGTTCGCACACTCCTCGGAAAGATCAGAGGTGTCGATGCGTCCGACGTTCATCGAGCTTCCACCGTTTGGACCCTCGGAGCTTCCGCCCGTGGAGCTTTGGCTCAGGGAGGACGAGGAGGACTGGCTGCTCTCAGCTGATTCGGCGGCTGAGGCCAGCGGGGTGACCAATGCCATCGTCGTGGCACACACTGCGATTAGTGAGGTGGAAAGGCGCATAATCAGGGGTTCTCCTTGGGAAGGGTGCGAAAGGAAGTACGAGAAAAAAGGGGGAGGGTTGTCTCAAACCCACTTCAATGTAGCAGCCTTCCCCTTAGTGAAGATAGGTTTTATAGGAACTTCTCCAGCTGCTCGCGCAGCGGTGCTGGAGCAAAGCTGAGAACTGTTTCGCGGACACCCGGGGCGTTCAGCAGGCCTACCGCGGCAGCGACAGCGGCGATGACTCCGATGAGAGACCCGACGGCGATGGTCGCGGTGGAGGAGTGGGAACTCTGGCTGCTCTTGTCTTCGTTATCGTGGTCGTCGGCATCGTCTTGGTTGTCCTCGTCGGCATTGAGCAGGTCCTCAACGTTGTAGACGGTGGTGGTTCCGGAAACCTCGTTGCCTACGATGAGCAGGTGCTCACCGTTAGGGGAGTCTGCCTTGTCGACGAAGGCAAAGCCCTCCGGGCCCAAGTCGCCGGCAGCAGCGAACTCATCAGTGGAGAAGTCGCGGTTGTTGACATAGGTGACGAAGGAAGCGGTGGCGGGGTCGGTGACGTCGTAGACGAAAATGCCGCCAACGCGCTCGGCGCCAATGAAGGCATAAGTGCGCTCCCCAACGGTGCCGATGGTCAGGGCCTCTGGTTCTGGGCCCTTGTTATCAGAGCGATCGTCGAACTCTGCCTCTTCGTTATCGGCGTTGTGGTGGAAGATACCCGGCTCGTTGAGCTCAGCGGTGATCTTTTCGAACTCGGCGCCGGAATCGAAGACAACGTTGCCCTCTGAGTCGTAGATGCTGAAGGAACGAGAACCGTAGGCATAAAGCTCATCGAAACAGCCCTTTTCTTCGTTCCAGCCGGAGGCGTTGCTCAGCTTCAGGTTGCCAGCGTGCTTTTTGCCGGCGAGTTCCTCCACGTTGACGTCGCCCAGCGCGCCCTCACATACCTTGCCATCCTCAACCAGATCCTTGAGTTCCACTTCATCGGTGTAGACGCCGGAGCCACCGTCCTTTTCCTTCACACCCCACTCGCGGGCATCGCCTTCGTTCGCAGTGGCAAAGTAGGTCTGGCCACCAGCGGTGAAGGCGCCGATGGAATCTGGCATGGACAGGCCCTTGACCGGGAGCGTGCGCAGCTCGGCCGCGTCATCCTTGTTCGAGGGGTCCAGCGGGACCTGCGAGTGATCCGCGATGTGGGCGGGCAGGATCTTCTCCACCGTGGCGGATTCAATATCGATGACGCCGATGGCGTTGGCCTCCTGCAGCGACACGAAAGCCTTGCCGTCCTGGGAGGTGATGTACTCCGGCTCAAAGTCGATGGACGGCTTAGAATCATGGCCGGAGGGGCCGAAGACTCGCACGCCCTCTGGCAGAGGCTGGTCGTCGAAAGCCGTGAATCCAGCGATGCGGGCATCCGCCTGCGTTGGCGCCTCAACAGCCTCCGGAAGCTTGATAACGGAGACGGATCCTTCCGGGTCCGTCACGTAGTCGGTGCCCTCGGCGTTGAGCTCATTGGATGGTTCGCCTTCGTTGGCCAGCAGTGCGTAGCCGCCATCTGCGGTGAGGTGGACGTTATCCGGCAATGCACCCACCATCACGCGGCCCACTTCGGCGGTATCCAGGTCCGCGGCCGCGGCGTTGAAGAACAGTGCTTCGCCGTCCTCAGTCTTGTCCGCCTGTTGGACGGCGGCCACAGCCAGGCCGTCGGGGCGCACCGCTACGGAGTTGATTTCCTTGCCTTCACCAGCAGAAATAGAGCCGATCAAGGTGGGGTTGGCTGGGGCAGAAGCGTCGAGAACATCAATCTGACCCGCGTGCGCATTGACCGTAAGGATGCGCTTGGAGTCCGGGTGGAAGGCCACGATCTCCGCAGCCGACTCCGCGTATACCCCGGACTCATAGGTGCCAACCGGGGTGAGCTTGAGACTGGCGTCTGCCGCCGAGTGTTCGATGACGTTGTTCACAATCGCGGCCGAGGAGGCCGGTGCAGCCACGCTGAGGCTGGTTGCGGTCGCCACGCAGAGCGCGAGAGAGCGGCGGGAGATAGAGCGAGACATTGAGAAAGACTCCTTGAAGCGAGACGAAAAAGATTCCGCATCACCGTACGTGCCGCCCATGACACTTTCGGGGAACAGAGCGTTGCGGCCAAGCGAGATCTAGGTAAACGTTCAGTGAATCGGTCGAATGCTAGGTAATGTGCGACGAAAGAATGGTGGGGCGCTAAAATGAGCCACCATGACAAGCACCCCGCAAGACTTCGAGCCAATCCACGCCTCTGATATTCAACTGGCCCAATCGCGAATTAGCTCGGAGATTGCCCCGACTCCGCTGCAATACTGCCCGCGACTGTCCCAGGAAACCGGCTATGAGGTGTACTTAAAGCGCGAGGACCTGCAAGACGTGCGCTCCTACAAGATCCGCGGGGCTATCTACGGCATGTCCAACCTCAGCGAAGAGCAGCGGACGCACGGCATCGTCACGGCGTCGGCGGGAAACCACGCCCAAGGAGTGGCTTATGCCTGCCGCACCATGGGAATCCACGGTAAAATCTACGTGCCGGAACCGACCCCGAAACAAAAACGCGACCGCATTTTGGTTCACGGCGGCGACCTCGTGGAACTCGTTGTCACCGGCGCCAATTTCGATGAGGCAGCAGCTGCTGCGCACACGGATGCAGCGGAGCGCGGCGCCTTCTTCATCGAGCCTTTCGATTCGCGCGATACCGTCACCGGCCAGGGAACTGTGGCTGCGGAAATCGTCTCCCAGCTGTCTTCGATCGGTAAATCCCTCGATACCGTGGTGGTCCCCGTGGGCGGTGGCGGCCTGATCTCCGGCATCACCTCCTACCTCGCTGACATGGCCCCGCGCACGGCGGTGGTGGGCATTGAGCCGGCCGGGGCGGCGTCGCTCAGCGCAGCGTTCGCTGCTGGTGAGCCGGTGACCCTGGAGACCGTTGATCCCTTCGTCGACGGTGCCGCCGTCAAGCGCATTGGTGAGCTGCCCTTCCAGATCTTGGAAGCCAACCAGGGCCGCCTGCACCATGACACCGTCTCCGAAGGCGCCGTGTGCACGGAACAGTTGGCGCTGTACCAAAACGAGGGCATTATCGCCGAACCCGCCGGCGCGCTGAGCGTGACTGGCCTGCGCACGCTCGCCCTGCAGCCAGGTTCAACGGTAGTGTGCGTGATTTCCGGTGGTAACAATGACGTGCTGCGCTATGCCGAAATCATGGAGCGCTCTTTGGTACACCGCGGACTCAAGCACTACTTCCTGGTGAATTTTCCGCAGGAGCCCGGCCAGTTGCGCCACTTCCTGCAGGACGTTCTTGGTCCAGAGGATGACATCACGCTGTTCGAGTACCTCAAGCGCAATAACCGTGAGACCGGTGCCGCGCTGGTAGGTATCGAGCTGGGGAGTGCCGCAGGTATCGACGGACTGCTGGAGCGCATGGAGGCGTCGAAGCTTAATTGCCAGCAACTAAAGCCAGGTACCCCCGAGTACGATTTTCTCGTCGCATAATGCTGGAGAGCTATCAGCGTCCCGTCGCCGGTGAGATTGTCGAGCACGAGATTGAGATCAAACGTTCGCGGTTTATCACCCTTATCGGCCGCGCCACGACGGAAGAGGAAGCACGCGCGCTTATCGACGCCGCCCGCGACCGCTTCCCCGACGCCCGCCACCACTGCTCGGCCTATATCTACCACGTGGACGGCTCGAATCCAGTGGAGCGCTCCTCCGATGATGGCGAGCCCTCCGGCACGGCGGGCAAGCCCATGCTCGATGTTTTGAAGGGCTCCGGGCTGCTCGATATCTGTGCGGTCGTTGTGCGCTACTTCGGCGGTATCAAGCTGGGCGCGGGCGGGCTCGTTCACGCCTATGGCGGTGCCGTTAGCGAGACGATGGAGCAGGTTGAGCCCGTCACGCGTGCCCTGCGCGAGCTTTATACCGTCGAGGTTTCCCACGCGGAGGCCGGTCGCTTAGAGGCAGAGTTGCGCAACCGCGGCGTGGACATGGTGGATACCGCCTATGGACAAGCGGTGACGTTCACCGTGTCTGTGGAACCCAGCGGTGAGGAGGAGCTCGCGGCGACGCTCGCCGCGCTGACGCAGGGTGGAGTAGAGCCGAAGGAAGCTGGAACTGCCTGGGTGGAGCTTTAAGTCCGCGAGAAGGCCGCGAGTTTTTGGCCATGTAGAATGAGCTTCATGACTATGCAGCGACGCCCCAACAACCCCATTGAGCAACGTAAGCAAGCCGTGCGCACCCACGCACGCAACGGCGCTATCTGCGTCGTGGGCGGCGTTGCCGGCGGAATTCTGTTGGGCTGGGCACTGACTGGTTTCTGGGTTTGGATGGCGATTGGCCTCGTTGTCGCCGTGGTGGGTGGCGCGTACAACTGGGTCAAAATCCAGAAGATCGTGAACGAGAACCACAACCTATAAAAGCCCATGGTGAATCAGCCCGACGGGCGGCCCGTACGCATTGATGCTTGGGTCTGGTCCGTGCGCATGTTCAAGACCCGCTCGGAGGCCGCCACGGCGGTGCGCGCCGGGCACGTCAAACTCAACGGCAACGCCACTAAGCCCGCGCAGCAGGTCGTTCCTGGCGACCGCGTGCGCGTGTGGCGCAACCACCACGAGCATGACCTTGAGGTGCTCGCCACCGTGTCCAAGCGCGTCGGCGCCCCGATTGCGCGCACCTGCTACATCGACCACGCCCCGCCGCCACCGCCGAAGGAATTTATGCCCTCCGTCCCGGTCCGCCCGCGCGGTGCTGGCCGCCCGACGAAGAAGGAGCGCCGGCAGATGGAGAAATTCCGCGGTGGATTCCGCTAATTATTTCGGAAGTTCTTTAAGGCCTTCAGCCGAGCATTCAAGCGGCGCTTGCGGTCTTTGCGGTCACCGGCCTCGGCCGTGGCTTCGATGTGCTGGGCACCGAATTTGTTGAGCAACAAGTCGTCGATAAGCCTGACCTGGCCCGGGCGGAAGCGGTAGCGCATGGCATCGTGTACGTGGGCGATGGCGTCATCGTCGAGCAGCTGCTTGAGCTGGCTCAAGCGTGTGATGCCGTTGTTGTCGAGCAACTCGGCAAGGAAGCGATAATGCTCCGAGCGTGAACGAGGGAAGCGGCTGCCCAGAATAATGGCGAGGACACCAGGGAGGGTCTCGGCTGTAATTTCCACGTCATCGCCTGCCTCAGAACTGGGGGCTTTGAGTGCGGCGATTTCATCGAATTGCTGGTCCGCCAGCTCAATCAGGCCCGCAGCCAGTGTGAAGAGGCGATCCACCTGCGGGGAAGGCGGGTTCGGGCCCTGCTTGTACCGGATATCGTGCTCAAATTCCGCCCAAGCGTGTTGTAGCACGGTGCGGATTTGAATCTCGAAGGTCCAGCCGATATAAGGCTCAAGTTCCTCCAGCGTGGCGGCGCTGTCCTCGGACACCGTCAGCACCAAATGGTGCGAGCCATAACCAAAACCACCAGAAATCCGCGTTTCCGCCGCCTTGTCCACCGAGCGCAGCACGGTAAAGGTTTCTCCCAAAACCTCCAGTGCTTCCGGGATAACCGTGGAGTGGAAGACGGTAATTCGCACCCCCAAAACATCGTGGATATCTTCCCACGGCTTCGGGTACATCAGCTCGCCGTTGTCGCGGCGCTTCTTCGCTTTCGCCTTGAGAGAAGGCCACAGCTTCACGCGGGTCGCTACGCGGTCAAAGATAATGCCGGCGTCGTTAAGCAAGTCCTCGATGGCATCGCGGAAATCCTGCGCCGCGGTAGGATGCGCGTGTACCCAGGAATGGTACTGGCTGCTCAGGCGGGACATGGATGATTCAGCCATCTTAAGAACGTGACTCCTTTCGGCCACGGCGGAGGAAGTATGGAGGTGTGTCTACACCTCCAGTGGAAAGCCGTTAGCTAATACTAGTGGTTGCAAGCTCAGCGGTGGTCGATGGCGCGGGCGCAATTCGGCCGCGCGGTAGGCCAGTTCCGTGGCGCGCTGCGGGGAAATGTTGAGCAGTGCGTAGAGAGTGTGCGCATCAGGCACGAGGTAGGTAATACTCCGAGCCTGGCTAAGCCGCTGCAGATGATTGTCTAGGATAACGAAGGCCTGCGGGTGAGCCAACCACGACGAGACAGCGCAGCGATGCACCCGCACCTCTAGGCCCTTTTCCGTTCTACCCAGTCCGAGTTCGGCAGGCCGGGTAAAGAAGCGCAGCCCCTGCTGCGTCAGTGCGCGGCGTTGCAGATTCAGCGCGGCAGCATCCCAAGCTTGGCGCACGGTCAACCCCATATCGTCCACAGCGCGCTGGCTCACGCGCTTGGCTTCGGCGCCTGTGCCGTGGACCAAGGACATCGATAGCGTCCGCGATAGCTGGAGGCTAGCAGGTGAATCACCGAAGCCATCATCACAGAGCTTGATTCCGTTGAGCTCCTCGCTCGGGCAGAGCGAGGGGAGCAGGTGGTCGATGCGGAGGGAGGTGGGCAGCGCGATGGTCATGGTGGATTTACTCCGAAAGGTAGGCAAGTGCAGATTCCTTGCCCTTATTGGACTGGGGTTTATGCCCACAGGTTCCCACTAGTTCGTAGAAAACCCACCACGCGCTAGAGCCTTGATGTTCTAGCGCCTCCGTGCTCAAGAGCTACGCAGGTTAGAACGGCGGAGCCTCATCAAGCTGCAGCTCCTCTAACAGCTTGTCCGTCTGCCAGATCGCGATGTCCTGGCCTTTGCCTTGCAGCTCCTCAGCGCGTTTTTCTTTAGAGGTCTTGGTAGCCCACTGGCCCACAACCAGGACGGTGGTCTTCTTCGTGACATTCTTGCCCACCTGGCCGCCGCGTTCAGCAATCTTGGACCACAAAAGGCCCTTGTCGAAAGGCTCGAAGTCACCGGTGAGAGTGACATTCTGAGCAAATAGCGCGCCTTCCGGATCCGCATCAGGATTGGGATCCGGGATGGTGTCCGGAGTGGATACGGATTGCCACGGGGCTGCACCACGGCGCTCCTTAGCGGCGGAGCCCTTCTTCTTCGAGCCCGAGGCTGTACCCGCCATGCGCGTCTTGTCGCGGAAATCCGTACCAGCGCCCAAGTCGGCAGCGGAGAGGGGAGCGGTGTTGGCGCGCAGGACCGGGATGACGGAGTCCTCGCTCAACGTGCCCAGCGCAAAATCACGGGTGGTGAACAAGTCTTCAATGCTTCCGGAGTGACCAAAGCGCTGCGCTAGGGCACTGACAATCTCGCCCGCCGCGCGGGCGTCGGCTGTGGCCTCGTGATGGCGGAAATCCTCGGCACCGAGGTAGGAGGCAACGGTGGGAAGTTTATGGTTGGCCACGTCGATGACGCCTGCACGGGAGGCGTCGCGGGCCAGTGCCAGGGAACACGCTAAGCGAAGTTCTGGCACCGGCGCGTCGGCCTTCTTGAGGCCACTGCGCAGGGCCGTGGAATCGAATTGCGCGTTGTGGGCTACTAGCGTGTCTGTGCCGAGGAACTCGAAGAGCTCGGCGGCGGCATCAGCGAAAGGTAAAGTATCAGCGACGTCCTCCGCTGTGATGCCATGGATGCTGATGTTGACCTCGTCGAAGTGCTCGAGCCCCGGTGGGGGAGTGCACAGCCACGTGCGGGACTCGGTCTCTTCGCCATCGCGGAAGCGGACCGCACCGATCTGGCAGACCGAGCCCCAGTTATCGTTGGCGGTTTCCACATCGACGGCGGTGAAGTTGAGCCCCTGCACACCACTGCTGGCAGCCGGTGCTTCGCCGCGCAGCGCTGCCTCAACCGCGCGGGCAAATGCGGCCGCGTCTTGGCCGGGGGCGAAGCGGATGATCGTGTCCCCAACGGTCCCTGCAGAATCGCTCGTGCCGCGCACTATGACCTGCCCAAACCCTGTCTCCGTTGGTTTCGTGCACTCCACGCCCGTGGCATCAGCTAAGGAGAGAGCCTCGCGGGCTGGGGCGCCAAGGGAAGCGGCTAGCTGGGAGCGTTGGACGGTGAGTGCATCGGTGGTGACATCAATGACAGCACCGTGGGCGGTATAGGACACGGTTTCCTTTCAAGGACGGGGTTAATGGTGGACAGCAGACGGTGGAGTGCAGTCTAGCTATCGGCTTTCTTCTGCCGTGGCAGCGGATTGCGCAGAGTCATCGCTGTCGTCGAAAACTGGGGGCTCAGTCTGGCGCAGGATCAGCGTTGTGCGCGGCTGTACCACGATGGAACCTTCGGCTGCGATGAGCTTCTCCTCGTCCGGATAGCCACCGGAATCAGAGGTGTCGACGATGAGCCTCCAACTAGCACCCAGGTCCTTCTTGGGCAGCGTGAACTCGATGTCTTCGTGGTGAGCGTTGAAAATCATGATGAAGGAATCATCCGTAATGCGTTCACCGCGGGCAGTGGTTTCCGTAATCGCGTTACCGTTGAGATAGACCATGAGGGCCTTGCCGAACTCAAAATCCCAGTCCTGCGGGGTCATGAGTTTGCCGGAGGGCACGAGCCAGGCAATATCGCGATCTTTCACCTCAGAGCCAAAGGGGCCACCAGCCAAGAAACGCTGGCGGCGGAACACCGGGTGGTTCTTGCGGATGTTGATCAGGCGCTTGGTAAAGCCGTGCATGGCGACGTTCTTTTCCTGCTCCAACATCGACCAATCGATCCAGGAAATCTCGTTGTCCTGGCAATACACGTTGTTATTGCCGTCTTGGGTGCGGCCCAGCTCATCACCATGGCACAGCATCGGGGTGCCCTGGGATAGCAGGAGGGTAGTGAGGAAATTGCGGACCTGGCGGCGTCGGAGCTTTTTAATCTCTTCGTCGTCAGTCGGCCCTTCCACGCCATGGTTCCACGAGCGGTTGTGGGACTCACCGTCGCGATTGTCTTCACCGTTCTCGGAATTGTGCTTTTCGTTATAGGACACCAAATCACGAAGCGTAAAGCCATCGTGCGCGGTGATGAAGTTGATAGACGCGGTGGGGCGGCGGCCGTTGTTGGCATAGAGATCGGAGGAACCAGTCAGGCGTGAGGCAAACTCACCCATTGTCGCCGGCTCCCCGCGCCAGAAATCACGGACGGTATCGCGGTACTTGCCGTTCCATTCGCTCCAGATGGGCGGGAAGTTGCCAACTTGGTAGCCGTTATGGCCCACGTCCCAGGGCTCGGCGATGAGCTTGACCTTGGAGACCACCGGGTCCTGCTGGACCAAATCGAAGAAAGTGGCGAGCTTATCCACATCATCGAGTTCGCGCGCCAGAGTGGACGCGAGGTCGAACCGGAAGCCATCCACGCGCATCTCCGTCACCCAGTAACGCAGCGAATCCATAATCAGCTGGAGGGAGTGCGGGTGACGGACATTCAGGGAGTTACCGGTACCGGTGTAGTCCATGTAGTGCTCGGGGTTGTCATCAACCAAGCGGTAGTAGGCGTGGTTATCAATGCCGCGGAAGGCGATGGTGGGGCCCATGTGGTTGCCTTCGGCGGTGTGGTTGTAGACCACATCGAGGATGATCTCGATTCCGGCCTCATGGAAGGCACGAACCATGGCCTTGAACTCAGCGACCACCTCGCCAGGCTTCTTGGCGTAGGCATAGTCAGCATGCGGGGCGAAGAACCCGAAGGT
Source organism: Corynebacterium sp. HMSC072D12 (assembly GCF_001813925.1). Lineage (NCBI taxonomy): Bacteria > Bacillati > Actinomycetota > Actinomycetes > Mycobacteriales > Corynebacteriaceae > Corynebacterium > Corynebacterium sp. HMSC072D12. Next base: position 117,124 of record NZ_KV814415.1, on the reverse strand, counting down.
GTTATAACCCCAGTAGTTGCGCAGGCCCAGCTGGCGCAGGCGATCATCCTGTAAGAACTGGTGAACCGGCAGCAGCTCGACGGCCGTCACTCCCAAGTCCTTGAAGTAGTTAATGATCGCTGGGTGTGCCATACCGGCGTAGGTACCGCGCAGCTCCTCCGGCACATCCGGGTGCGTCATAGTCATGCCCTTGACGTGGGCTTCGTAGATAATTGTTTCGTTATCCGGGGTGTGCGGGCGGTTGTCGCCGTGCCACTCGAAGAACGGGTTGATGACCACGGAGAGCATGGTGTGGCCCAAGGAGTCATCCTGGTTGCGGCCGCTGCCGGGTTCCTCTGCGAAGATATCGTAGGAGTACAGCGAGGGATCCCCGTCAAAGTCGCCGTCGAAGGCGCGAGCATAAGGATCGACAAGAAGTTTTGAGGGATCGCAGCGCAGACCATTTTCTGGCTCATAAGGGCCGTGGATGCGGTATCCATAGCGCTGCCCGGGGCTGACGTTCGGGAGGTAGGCGTGCCAGACGTGTGCGGTGATCTCAGTTAATTCGATGCGTTCTTCGTTACCGTCCTGGTCAATGAGGCAGAGCTCAACCTTCTCGGCGATTTCGGAAAAGATAGCAAAATTAGTACCGGCTCCATCATAGGTGGAGCCGAGCGGGGAGGGGGAACCAGGCCACACCTGGCGAGATGGCGTTAGGTCAGCACGGGTCTCAGTCATGAGGCTTAGCTTAGTCAATTCTGATGCATGTGATCGCTTCGCAGTGATCTTAAGCCGGCGACCATCAGCTCCGCTGCGCGCACCGAGGTGGCGTCCACCGGCGTGGTCTCGGAAGCTGTAGACGCTGTGCTTGGCGACGTCCCGCCTGGAGTTGCCCCACTGAGCTGTTCGCGGGATTGCTCCATGAAAGTAGCGCCCAGCGTGTAGTGGATCAGAGTGCGGGCGGCGACGGCTCTATCCTCCGGCGAGGCATCGGGTGCCTCCTTCTGCAGTGCCTTGGTGAATAGCTTTTCCACGTCAGCGCTCGCTGAGGACTCAGGGAAGGATGCTCCGGCGATGGCCACTTCAGCTCCATCGCGCCAGCGTTGCAGCTCATTGTGCAGCGAGCTGACCAGCTCCGCCGTGCTTTCCCCGGTGACGGGAGCGAGTATTTCTGCGGTCATGGCGGCGATCAGTGATTGTTTGTTGGCCACGTGCCAGTACAGCGCGCCGGGTGCGACTCCGAGGTTGGTGGCGACTCGGCGCATAGTGACATCAGCAAGGCCGTATTGGGTCAAAAGCTCAAGGGCGGTGGAAACGATAGCGTCGCGAGAAAGGTGCACACGACCAACTCTACGCGGCAAGAGAATACCCTCGTGAGGCTCACAGGAAGCTTCAAGGTGTAGAATATGAATTCTTCAAACAGCGCTTGTTAAGGTTATGTGAGTTGCCCAAGAGCAAACACTGCGTCCCGCGTGGTTTAACCTATCGCTCTCTATGTACATTTAGGAGTTTTCCCTTGTCTTTTCTGACACCTGCCAAGAAGTCCCTCATTGCTGTTGCACTCGTTGCGCCGCTTTCCTTGGCTGCTTGTGGTTCCGATGATGAGAATGCAGGTGACACTGCGTCCTCTGCGGCAAAGACCACCACGACTACGAAGTCTAAGGAAAAGACGTCTGAGAAGAAGACGGAAGAGAAGACTTCTGAGGAGAAGAAGGAGGGGGAGGACAAGAAGGACGGCGAAGAGAATAAGGACGAAGCTGCCAAGCCGGAGGGGGAGAACCCCGAGGCTGCTAACCAGACTCTGGCCAACCCCTTCGAAGAAGGCGCTGATCCTTTCCAGAACATGCCCAAGGTCGAACCGGTTCAGGGTGAAGCTGCCAGCCAGGAGGATATCGACGGTATTAACACCCTAGTACGCGGTATGTATGAGCAGCAGACCATGCGTTCCTTTGTGAAGTACCTCCCGGAGCACACCTGCGCGGCTATCCGCAACGATCCGAACTCCGGCCTCGATCAGGTTGATTACAACCAGGTTCCGGATGTTCCGATGAACCAGCTCAAGGACATGATGGCGGCAGCGGGCCAGGATACCTCCCAGATGGATGGCTTTGACTGGTCCAAGACCGGTGTTGAGTCCATCAACGATGTTGTGGTTAACGGTGACGATGCTTCCGCGACTGTGAACGTTAACACCAGCCAGGGCATGGATAGCTCCACCATGCGCTTCAAGCGTGAGAACGGTAACTGGACCTTCTGCGGCTAGAGAGTATCGTGCCTGGACTGCGTGCTCCTAGCCTTCGCATACCCCGCGCCATTGGATTCGGCGCGGGGTTGCTCGCGTTAGCACTCCTTGGATTCTCTGCAGCCGGCGCCGCGTGGGGACTGTGGCGTCCAGCTCTCAAGGGGCACCGGGTTGATGATGGCGGCTACGCCTTGAGCAACGTTGCCGACGTGCAATTTGATTCCTATATCACCTTCGTACTGATCACCGGAGTTCTTAGCGCGGCCCTGGGGGCTACTGCCTACGTGCGAGGTGAGCGCTACCGTGGCGTCGGCGTACTGCTGTGGGTGGCTCTGGCTGCTCTGGCTGGCGCGGCATCGTTTTATGTCTTCGGTGGAGCCACCGCCACTTATATTCCCGAGAATCCCGGAGAGTATGTAGAGTTTGTGCCGAAATTCTCGCCGGGTAGTGCCTGGCTGGTAGGGCCGTTTATGGCCATGTTTGCCTACTGGTCCGCGCTATTCATCGATTCGCCTTGCGATGCTGTGAGCGAGAGGGTTTCGGAAGAAAATGAGGCGCCGGTCGACGGCGCGCTAGGGCCACGCGACGGGGGAGGAGCCCACCGCATCGCGTGAGATGTCATCGATGCCGTGGAGAACGTGCTTGATGCCGCGGCCGAGGGCGGTGATCAATTGGGCGTCGGAAAGCCCGGCGCCCGTCATAACCGCGTAATCGATGCGTACCTGCAACCCATCAATGTTTGAGTGGCAGAAGGCGGAGGCTGAGTGATTGGTCCGGTTCCAGTCATTGCAAATGAGGAAGATTTTGGAGAACTCGCTGCCCGGCAGGTTGGGATCCCAATGGCCTTTGATGATGAGGCTGGGGCCGGAATCGATGGCGAAAGCAAAGAGGACATCATTGATCCAGGCATAGATGGCCTCGTCAGCATCCGCCTGGAAGCGTGTAATTCCGAGGGCTGGCAAGAGTTCCCCAAGCCGAGCGGTGTCGACGTCGGCGACGGGGCCGTCGAGTTCTGTTTCTTCTTCCGGAGCCGTTGGGCGGGGAAGCGTGAGAACGGGGAAGTGATCGGCCAATTCTTCGAGGCAGGCCGCAGCGTTGTGGAGTGCTGGCAGAACCGAAGCGGAAAGCTGGGACGTTGTAGGTTTCTGGTGAACCACGAGGAAGGAATGCCCCCACACCTTTACCTCGGTAGGTGCCGAATAGTTGAGGATGAGGTGTGGCGAGAGGCAGTCATGGTTCCAGTCATTGACGAATTCACTGAGAGCAGGAATGTCGCCGAAACCTAGAACGCCGTGATGGGTGGTGTAGAAACGCAGGATTGGTTCGCCCTCGGTGTCCATGAAAGCGCGGGTTTCCCCAAGCGGTGGGTGAGGGAAGAGGAGCTCGTGTGCGGTGACCCGAATGCAATCGAAGCTTTCGCGGTTTGCGAGGTTTTCGACACGGGCAAGCAGGTCGGAAGGAGGCTGGCTGTCCAGGCCATCGGCGCCGTTGCTCATCTCGCCGCCTCCCTTCACCGATTCGGGCTCCCGGAATGTGTTACTAGTGGCACATTCTATAACCCCTACCTGCCAGCTCGCTGGCTTTTCGGTCCAGGTATAGTAATGGGAAGGTATAGAAACCGCTGCATATTATAAAAGGGGTCTGAGCATGCTACGAACCATCGACCTGCGTGGAGAGGAACTCACCACCTCCCGGCTGCGCCGAGTCCTGCCGCGAGGGGGAACGGACGTGTCCTCAGTGATGGGCACCGTCATCCCCATGGTGGAGAAAGTCCGCGAGGGTGGTGCGGCGGCGGCCCTCGATTTCGGCGAAAAATTCGACGGAGTCCGCCCCGCCGCAGTGCGAGTACCTAAGGAGGAGATGAAGAAGGCTGCCGAGGACCTGGACCCGAGTGTGCGAGCAGCCATCGAAGAATCTATCGCGCGCGTGCGCGCCGTTCACGCTGATCAGAAGCCGGCTTCGCACACGACGACACTGGCACCAGGCGCGACGGTCACCGAGGTCTTCCAGCCCATCGAGCGAGTAGGGCTCTACGTCCCGGGCGGCAAGGCGGTGTATCCGTCTTCCGTCATTATGAATGCCGTCCCCGCCCAAGAAGCGGGCGCTGCGGCGATGGTCGTGGCTTCTCCGCCGCAGAAGGAATTCGGTGGGCTGCCACACCCGACAGTGCTGGCCACGTGCCACATGCTGGGCGTGGATGATGTCTGGGCCGTCGGCGGCGGGCAAGCCATCGCGCTTCTGGCCTACGGCGATGATGAACCCGCCACGGGTGAAGAAGCTCTGGAGCCTGTCGATATCATCACCGGCCCCGGCAACGTCTTTGTTGCTGCCGCTAAGCGCGCGGTGCAGGGAGTGGTGGGAATTGATGCAGAAGCTGGTCCTACCGAGATCGCCATCCTGGCCGATGAGACCGCTAACCCCGTCTACGTGGCCTATGACCTCATTTCCCAGGCGGAGCACGATCCCATGGCTGCCTCCGTGCTCATCACCGATTCTGAGGACTTTGCCGCTGCGGTGAATGCGGAGGTAGCTCAGCGCTATACCGCCACAGCCAACGCCGAGCGCGCAGCTGAGGCATTGCGCGGAGAACAGTCCGGCATCGTCCTGGTCGACGACCTCGAGACAGGTATCGCTGTCGCGGACGCCTATGCCGCTGAGCACTTGGAGGTACACACAAAGAATGCCCGGGCAGTTGCGGAGCGTATCCGCCACGCCGGCGCGATCTTCGTTGGTGAATACTCGCCCGTACCGCTCGGTGATTATTCCGCCGGTTCCAACCACGTTTTGCCTACCTCGGGAACCGCGCGGTTTAGCGCCGGGCTGTCGACGCACACCTTCCTACGGCCGGTCAACCTCATCGAGTACGACCGCGCGGCACTCGGCGAGGTAGCTCAGAATGTCATTGCCTTCGCCACTGCAGAAGACTTGCCCGCCCATGGTGAAGCAATTGCGGCACGATTCGCTGATGACACCGATACCCAGAAAGAAGAGGCTTAAGCAATGGCTGAGTTGAAGGATCTTCCCCTTCGCGAAGAATTGCGCGGCTCCAGCGCCTATGGAGCCCCGCAGCTGACGGTGACCAACCAGCTCAACACCAACGAGAACCCCTATCCGCCCTCGGAGGCGCTGGTGAAGGACATGGTGGCGGCCGTCGAGAAGCACGCGCGTCAGCTCAACCGTTACCCAGAGCGCGATGCCGTGGAGCTGCGCACGGCACTGGCGGAGTACGTCAGTGAGCAGACCGGGGTGGCTGTCAGCGTGGAGAACGTCTGGGCAGCTAACGGCTCCAATGAGGTTCTGCAGCAGCTGCTGCAGGCCTTTGGCGGGCCGGGGCGTAGTGCGCTGGGATTTACACCGAGCTATTCGATGCACCCCATTCTATGCGCGGGCACCCAAACCGAATTCATCTCCTGCCCACGCGATGCGGATTTCCGTATTGATGAGGAGGAGGCGTTGGAGGCCGTCGCCAAGCACCGCCCCGACGTCGTTTTCATCACAACACCGAACAATCCCACCGGTGATGTCACCCCGATTGATGTGGTGGAGAAGATCGTGCAGGCCGCGCCGGGCATCGTCATCGTGGACGAGGCCTATATGGAATTCTCGCCTTCGCCTTCTGCGACCACGCTGCTGGAGAAATATCCGACCAAGCTCGTGGTCTCGCGCACGATGTCCAAGGCCTTCGACTTCGCCGGCGGACGTTTGGGCTACTTCGTGGCAGATCCGGCGTTCGTGGAAGCCGTCATGCTCGTTCGTTTGCCCTATCACCTGTCGGTTCTCTCCCAGATCGCGGCCACCGTTGCCCTTGCGCATAAGGAAGAGACCTTGGGAACTGTGGCCAAACTATCGGCGGAGCGGGACCGGGTTGTCGCACGGCTTAAGGAGCTCGGATACTACGTCGTACCCAGCGAATCCAACTTCGTCTCCTTCGGACGCTTTGCCGATCAGCACGCGGTGTGGCAAGGATTCCTGGACCGCGATGTCCTGATTCGTGATAACGGTGTACCGGGTCTCTTGCGCGCCACGATCGGTCTGCCTGAAGAGAATGATGCCTTCCTTTCGGCCGCGGCGGACTTGGCAGATACAGTAGAGATGACTAACTAAAAACGATGATGAAATGAGCCCACATTGTGGGCTCATGACTTGAAGAAGGAGCGTGGGGCAATGAGTGCTGGCGACGCTGTACGTCACAACCATGGCGGCCGCATTGGCCGCGCAGAGCGCGTCACCGGGGAGACAAAGATCTCTGTAGAAATAAACCTCGATGGCACCGGCCAGGCGGATATTTCGACGGGGCTGCCGTTCTTTGACCACATGCTTAACGCTGTGTGCACCCACGGCTCCTTCGATCTTCGCGTTCACGCTGAGGGCGATATTGACATCGATGCTCACCACACGGTCGAAGACACCGCTATCGTGCTGGGCCGTGCCTTTCTGGAGGCGGTGGGGGATAAGTCCGGGATCCGCCGTTTCGGCTCCCAGCTCCTCCCCATGGATGAAACGCTGGTGGAGGCCGTCGTCGATATCTCAGGGCGTCCCTACTTCGTGATGAATGGCGAGCCGGAGAACATGGAGTGGCAGATTATCGGTGGGCATTACGCCACGGTTATCAACCGACACTTCTTTGAAACCTTTGCCACGCACTCGGCGACGACCTTGCACGTCAACGTGCGTTACGGCCGCGATCCGCATCACATCACGGAGGCCGAGTACAAGGCAGTGGCCCGTGCTCTGCGCCAGGCTACTGAGCGGGATCCGCGCGTGACCGGAGTTCCTTCGACGAAGGGAGCACTCTAAGACTTATGAATGTAATGGTTCTCGTTCTCTTTCTGGTCGCCGGGTTGCTCGTCGGTGGTGCGTGGGCGGCATACCAGAACGGGTCGGTGCTGATGACTGTGGTCGCGGGTGCGCTCGCGGCGATCTCCGTGACTGCCGCCTTGGTCTGGTTCCTTGACATCTTTTCAGCAGGATTGGCGGCGAAGTGATAGAAAAGACCCCTCAGAGCGTATGGAAGGTTGCTGGCTTTAAGGAAACCATGATCGCGGTGGTTTCCGCTTTTGGTGCTTGGTCGGTCTTGCTGCCTGTGGTGCCGCTGGCCGTGCTGGATGCCGGCGGTTCCGCGACATTGGCTGGTGCCACGACCGGCGTGTTCATGCTGGCCACAGTGCTTACCCAAATGGCAACACCGATGCTGCTGCGCATCTTTGGCTACCGCCCGATTATGGCGGCCGCGGCGTTGTTGCTGGGGCTGCCGGCGTTGGGGCACATGCTGGGCGATGCAGCCCCGATCGCCCTAGGCTTTTCCGCTCTGCGCGGTATAGGCTTCGGTGCGCTCACAGTGGCGGAGAACGCACTCATCGCGGAAATCACGCCACGGCGCCTGCTGGGTAAGGCCACGGGAATTTTCGGCCTATTCATCGGTGCAGCCCAAATGGCCTTCTTGCCTGTGGGCCTCGCGGTGGCTTCAGCCTTTAACTACAACACGGTGTATCTTCTGGCTGCTGGTCTTGGCTTACTAGGATTCTTCACGTGCATTCTGGTGCCGCAAATCAAAGCCGCTCCAGTGGGGTCGCCGGACCCCTCAGACACCACCCCGCGCGCCCCGATGTGGAAGCTCGTGCTCGTCCCAGCACTGGCGCTGATGAGTTTTTCCGTGAGCTATGGCGTGGCATCTAACTTCATTTCTCCGGCGGTGCGTGAGTTGGATCCTGAGCGCGGCGCTGTCTTGGGCGGCCTCATGCTATCGGTGATTGGTGGTTCGGCCATGATCGCGCGCTATGTGGCCGGTGTGGTGGCGGACCGAGTAGGCCAGCCAGGCACGCTGATGATTCCCGCTCAGGCTTTTTCAGTCTTAGGCGTGGGGCTTATCGCCGCCGTGCTGTGGCAAGAATGGTCAGTATGGCTGCTCGTGTTCGGCACGGTCATCTACGGTGCGGGTTTCGGCATCGTGCAAAATGAGGCGCTGTTGTCGATGTTCGACCGTCTCCCGCGCGAGCGCCTCTCGGAGGGCTCTGCGGTGTGGAATATTTTCTACGACGGCGGCACGGGCCTTGGCTCGACGGTGCTCGGCGCCGTCGTGGCTATGTCTGGTTATTATGGCGCGTTCGCCGCTGGCGCCGCCATCATCGCGGTGGGCCTGCTCATGTCTGCGGCTGACCTCGCCTTGGGCAAGACCCGCGTGAGCGAGCTGAACGACATCCAAACCCGCCTGCGCATGATTAGAAGGCCGAGGAGACCCGGAAAGGAAGCACGATGAGCTCACACGACGTAGTAGTCCTGGATTATGGCGCTGGCAATGTCCGGTCGGCAGTGCGCGCGCTGGAGAGGGTCGGTGCCACCGTCGCGGTGACCGCGGACCCGAAACAGGCGGTAGAGGCCGATGGCCTTTTGGTCCCCGGAGTGGGGGCGTTCGCTGCCTGCATGGAGGGCCTGCGCGCCGCACAGGGGCCGCGAATCATTGGTCAGCGATTGGCTGGTGGTCGCCCCGTTTTGGGGATTTGCGTAGGCATGCAGATTCTTTTTGAGTCAGGCACTGAACACGGCGTGCACACCGAAGGTTGCGGCGAGTGGCCCGGGGAGGTTACCCGTTTGCAGGCTCCCGTCCTCCCGCACATGGGATGGAACACCGTGGAGCTTCCTAGCGGAAGCCGCATGTTTGAAGGCGTGAGCCCGGAGGATCGCTTTTATTTCGTGCATTCCTATGCCGCGCGGAACTGGGAGCTGGAGACCGAGATTACGGAGCCGCCGAAGGTGGCGTGGTCGGAGTATGGCGGTGACCGTTTTGTCGCTGCGGTAGACAATGGCGCATTGTGGGCCACCCAATTTCACCCGGAGAAATCTGGTGACGTTGGTTCGCAGCTGCTGAAGAACTGGATAGGAACGCTTTAAAGAGTCCGCGTGAAAGGTAGACTACCCACCATGAGTTTTACACTGTTGCCCGCGGTTGATGTCGTTGATGGTCAGGCAGTTCGCCTTGATCAAGGAGAGGCCGGAACCGAGAAATCCTATGGCTCGCCGCGTGAGGCTGCCCTGAAGTGGCAGGCTCAGGGTGCGCAGTGGCTGCATGCAGTCGATTTGGACGCGGCTTTTGGCCGCGGATCCAACCATGAACTGCTCGCCGAAATCACCACAAGCGTGGACCTGAACGTGGAGCTGACCGGCGGGATTCGAGATGATGAATCTCTGGCCCGAGCTCTCGCCACCGGTGCGCGCCGCGTCAATATGGGTACCGCGGCTTTGGAGAACCCTGACTGGATTGCCAAGGCTCTGGCAGAACACGGTGACCGCATCGCAGTGGACTTGGCGGTCCGCCTGGTGGATGGCGAGTGGCGGACGCGAGGTAACGGCTGGGTATCTGATGGCGGCGACCTCTGGGAGGTCCTCGAACGCCTCGATGCGGCTGGTTGCACTCGCTTCGTAGTAACGGACGTGTCCAAGGACGGTACGCTGCAGGGCCCCAACATTGAGTTGTTGCGTGAGGTCGCGGCCGCTACAGAAGCCAAGGTCACTGCTTCCGGAGGAATTTCCACCCTGGATGATCTGCGTGAATTGGCCCTCTACGAAAATGAGGGAATTGATTCCGCCATCATCGGTAAGGCTCTCTATGAGGAGCGCTTCACGCTGGAGGAAGCTCTCGCTGCCGTTGCAGAGGTTACCCCGCTGCCGGGAGAGGAATACATCGACCCGATCGAGGAGAGGTAGGCCGATGGCCCCGATGACAGGAACTTCGGAGTCGGACCCACGCGAGCTTGTTGCCTTTGCGGAGGCAGCGGTGGATCACGTTGATGATCTCTTCCGCAGGGGCCTCGGCGCAGCACCCGCGCGTTTCAAGGGCGAGGGAGACTTTGCCACCGAGGTAGATCTGGTCATTGAGCAGCAGTTGCGTCAAACGCTGAGTCAGCTCACCGGAATCCCGGTGCTCGGCGAGGAATACGGGGGAGACCTCCAAGAGACGATCTGGGTCGTGGACCCAGTGGATGGAACCGCGAACTATTCCGCGGGAAATCCGTGCTGCGGAATTCTTGTCACGCTTTTGCACGAAGCGAAGCCCGTCGTCGCAGTCGCAGATTTTCCTTTGCTAAACCGTCGCGTCGTCGCGGCACAAGGCATGCCACTGCGCACCAGCGGCGGCCCCTCGACCGGTTTCGGGGGCGGCGAGGAGGCTCAGGGCTTCGACGAGGCCCGCGGTCACGTGGGCTGTTCCTCACACCTGCCAACCGATCTGTTCAAGGACCTCCGAGAGACCGGGTTGCGTCCCCGCATGACTGGGTCGGTGGGGCTGGACAATGCCTTCGTGGCCCAAGGCGTGTTTGATGGGGCGGTGAATTTCTCGCCGCACCCATGGGACAACGCGGCGGGGGCGCTCATGATCAAGGCCGCCGGTGGCCGCGTGAGCGATCCAGAAGGAAATGAGTGGACCGCCAACTCGAAGGGCTTTGTGGGAGGAACCCCGCAGGTTCATGCCACAATTCTGGATGCCATCGCCCGAAATCCTCGTGGGGAGCGCTAGGCTCCGGCGCTAAACCCCAGCGTGGGAATTGGGCGCTGAAGCCGGACGTAGTTTTTAGTATTCGGCAGTTTCCATACGGACTGCCTCTCATCTGACCTTTAGTTTTAGGAGGATGGTCACCATGGCACTTGCCGTGCGCGTGATCCCGTGTCTTGACGTTGATAATGGCCGTGTGGTCAAAGGCGTGAACTTCGAAAACCTGCGTGATGCCGGTGACCCGGTGGAGTTGGCTGCCCGCTATGGCCACATGGGCGCTGATGAGCTGACCTTCCTCGACGTCTCCGCATCAAAGGATGGCCGCGGCACCATGCTCGATGTGGTGCGCCGTACGGCCGATCAAGTCTTCATCCCGTTGACCGTTGGCGGTGGCGTCAGGTCGGTGGACGATGTCCGCGAGCTTCTTCGTGCCGGCGCGGATAAGGTCTCTGTAAACTCCTCTGCCATCGCGCGCCCGGAGTTGCTGCGCGAACTGGCGGATGTCTTTGGTTCCCAGTGCATTGTGCTTTCGGTGGATGCTCGCCGCGCAAAAGATTTTCCCAGCGGCTTTGAGGTCACCACACATGGCGGAACGCGCTCGGCAGGCCTCGACGCCGTGGAGTGGGCCAAGCGCGGTGAGGAACTAGGGGTTGGTGAGATTCTGCTGAACTCCATGGATGGAGACGGCACCAAGGCGGGCTTCGACATCGAATTGATCGAGGCGGTGCGTGCGGCGGTGTCCGTGCCGATCATCGCCTCCGGCGGAGCGGGTAGGGCCGAGCATTTTCCACCGGCTGTTGATGCCGGGGCAGATGCCGTGCTCGCGGCCAGCATCTTCCACTTCCGCGAGGTAGAGATCTCTGAGGTTAAAGAGGCACTTGCGGCAGCAGGGAAGGAGGTCCGCCAGTGAAGGTACACAATGAAAGCAGCGGGCACAGAAGCACCGATTCGGAGGCCGTAGGGGACTACGAGCTGAGTGAAGAGATTGCTCAGCAGCTTAAGCGCAACGAAGCGGGTTTGGTTCCGGCCATTGTGCAATCGGAGCGCGGAGAAGTGCTCATGCTGGCATGGATGGATGATCATGCCTTGGCCTATACGTTGGCGACGCGTCGTGGGACCTACTATTCACGCTCGCGCCGTGAGTATTGGATTAAGGGTCTGACGTCCGGCAATACCCAAGAGGTGGTGGGTGCGCGCTTAGATTGCGATGGAGACACCGTCTTACTGACCGTTCGTCAGCACGGCGGCGCGTGCCATACCGGGGACCGGACGTGCTTCGATGCACGCGATCTCTTCGGAGAGGAGAACAATGGCTAAGCGCACTGAAGCAAAGCGCACTGAAGCAAAGTGCACTGAAGCAAAGCACAGTGGAGCTAAACGCATCGGACCCGTGCTGATGTTCGTCGGCGCCATCCTGTTGTGGCTGTCTTCCCGCATGACGTGGGTGACGGCGGCGGTCGAAGACGATAAGGCCGGTTCGAGTGTTGTGGAATTATCTGGTTCCTTGTGGTCCCTCGAGCTCATTGCACTCAGCGTCGTGGTTCTCGCTGGCGGTGTGGCAGCCTTTGCGCTGCGACGCACGGGCCGTCGAATTGTCTCTGTCCTTACCGCACTCGCCGCGGCGGCTGCCGGATGGCGCCCGGTTGCGCTGTTGACTGCCGGCCCCGAGGCGGAGCGTGCTCAAGAGCTGCTGCAGGGAGGAACGAACGATACCTCCGTGGATTCCGCAACAATTTCGGATTGGGCCACTGTTCTCACCGCTGATGCGTCGACCGCTGGCCCCGTGCTTGCTATCGCCGGTGCGGCGCTCGCCCTCTTCGGTGCGGTCATGGTGGCGAGCAATCCGGGGGCCGATAAGCCCCGCTCCGCCAAATATGAAACCCCGGCGGTACGCCAGGAACGCCTGCAGGAAGATCTCGAAACCTCTCAGGACTCCGGCCGTGTGATGTGGGATGCCCTCGATGCCGATATTGACCCCACCGATCCCCGGTCTACCTAGGCATGTCAGCGGCGTGAGCCGTAGCTGCAATTCCCGTTTCATATAGTGGTCCTAGCACGGAATCGGGTGCCCCGGATTTCTTGTTAGAGGCAAGGGCGCGCTAGCCTAAGTGTGATCTCAAACGCCCCTGTTTCTTTCTTTGAGTTTCCTTCGGGGAAGGGAGGTGCTCCATGCCTACCCCGATTGCCGTTGATCACCTTGTGGCCGGCGTACTAGCTGATGTAGCCGCACGGGAGGCGCGCGTCCCCTTCAAGGAAGTTAAAGCGCGGTCTCGAGACATGGACGCACCGCGCGATACCGCACAGGCCCTATTGCGTTCGGGGTGTTCTATCATCACCGAAATCAAGCGCGCCGTGCCTTATGGTGGAGAGATCGTCCACCTAGACGGACCGCACTCCGTCGCGGCCCTGGCACGAAAGCTGGAGGAAGCAGGCGTGCACGTCATGGCCTGCCAGACAGACAGGCGCCGCTTTCATGGCTCCCTGGAGGACATGCGCGTTGCCCGCGCTGCAATCGACATTCCTATGCTGTGCCGCGACACCATTGTTGATCCTTATCAGATTCATGAAGCGCGCTGTTATGGGGCGGATGCGATTCCTTTGCAGGTGGAGTTGCTTGATCAGGCTCGCCTCGAGTCGCTCCTCGACCGCGTGGAGTCCCTTGGAATGACAGCCATCCTTGAAGTGCGCACGTGCGCTGAGGTGGATCGCGTTATCAAAGCAGGGGGTACTGTCGTGGCCATCAATGCGTGGTCTTTGGCCTCCGATGCACTTAATCGGGAGGCCTTTTCTACTATTTCACCGGGTCTTCCTGAGAGCATCACACGTATTGCGGTGGGCGGCGTTAATAGTCCGCGTAACGTGTTGTCCTATGCCTCGCAGGGAGCCGATGCCATCCTCGTCGGTGAGTCCATTATGGCGGCCCAGGACCCGATGGCTTTGGCCCGCTCCTTAGTGGCCGCCGGCCAGCATCCGGCGTGCCCTTCGCGCAGAAGCTAAGCGCGTTGTAGTGGCCGTCTTTTTCAGGCACACTATTTCCCGTGCAGATTTACTACCTCGCCAACATTCCCTCTCCGCCACAAGGCGTGTGGCATCTCGGACCAGTCCCTATTCGTGCGTATGCCATGTGCATTATCGCCGGCATCCTCGTTGCGCTGTGGATGACTCTGCGCCGCTATACCGCCCGGGGTGGAAACCCGGATGTGGTCTGGGATGCTGCCTTGGTAGTGATCCCAGCCGGCATCATTGGCGGCCGCCTCTATCACGTGATTACGGATAATGATAAGTACTTCTGCTCCACGTGTGATCCTCTCGACGCGCTGAAAATCACCAACGGTGGACTAGGTATTTGGGGAGCGGTGGCCTTGGGCGCGGTCGCGGTGTGGCTCATGTTCAAAGTCAAGGGCATCCCTGTGGGGCCGTTTGCGGATGCCGTCGCGCCTGGACTCATATTGGCGCAGGCTATTGGCCGCCTAGGAAATTGGTTCAACCAGGAACTCTATGGTCGTGAGACCACCGTCCCGTGGGCTCTCGACATTTATTATCGTGTGAATGAAAGCGGTGAATACGCGCCGATCAGTGGGCGCTCGACCGGGGAAGTAATCGCCTCGGTGCATCCGACATTCCTCTATGAGCTGCTGTGGAACGTGGCGGTGTGCGTGTTCCTGCTGTGGGCCCACAAGGCATTCAAGCTCGGCCATGGTCGTGTGTTTGCGCTGTACGTCGCCGGATACACAGCGGGGCGCTTCGTTGTAGAAAACATGCGTGCTGACGATGCCACGCTGATCTTTGGTCTGCGTGTCAACGTCATCGTGTCAGTGGTCTGCTTTGTCGTAGCGCTCATCGTGTACTTCCGGCTGCCGCGCGGCCAGGAAACACCAGAAGAGGTGGACCCGGCCCGTGCCGCCGACGTCGGTGACAGTGCAGGAGTCGCTGACTCACAAAGGTGACAGTCGCAGCGCCTAGCGACAGATTCACGCGCTGAGACTTCGGGAAGTAGCCGGGATCACAGAATGTTTTAAGACGCCTTGACCGAGAGTCTCGAGTTTCGGGCGCATGGACACAAAATGCCCAGATGTGCCCGGTTATTCCCGGTTGTTGCTGAATCGGAAGGGGCTGCAACAGCCACCGGGGAAGCCTGATTCGAGGGTCAAAACATGGTGTGAGCTTCATTCGTGGTGGCCGAGACCAGCAAAGCGGGGTAGTTTGGGAACCGTTAGAAACTCCCGATGTGAATAAGGCACTCCATGTTGGATAGAAGAACCAAAATTGTTTGTACGTTGGGTCCTGCTGTAGCAAGCAAGGAAGGAATCCTTGGCCTCGTTGAAGCAGGCATGAACGTGGCGCGTCTAAACATGTCCCACGGCGAGCATGCGGACCACGAGGCGAACTACCGCTGGGTCCGTGAGGCTACCGATGAGACCGGCCAGGCAGTCGGCGTCCTGGCGGACCTCCAGGGACCGAAGATTCGTCTGGGTCGCTTCGTCAACGGTGAAGAGATGTGGAAGGACGGCGAAATCGTCCGCATCACCGTTGATGACGTAGAAGGTACGCACGACCGCGTGTCCACCACTTACAAGAACCTGGCGCAGGACGCGAAGCCGGGTGACCGCCTGCTGATCGACGACGGTAAGGTCGCCGTCGTCTGCAAGGAAGTCGACGGCAATGACGTTGTTTGTGAGGTCACCGAGGGCGGACCGGTCTCCAATAACAAGGGCGTGTCCCTCCCAGGCATGGACATTTCTGTGCCGGCGCTGTCGGAGAAGGACATTGCTGACCTTCGCTTCGCATTGAAGCTCGGCGTGGACATGATCGCTCTGTCCTTTGTTCGTTCCCCAGCCGATGTGGACAAGGTCCACGAAATCATGGATGAGGAAGGCCGCCGCGTTCCGGTTATTGCGAAGCTCGAGAAGCCGGAGGCGGTCGATGCCCTTGAATCCATCGTCTTGGCTTTCGATGCCATCATGATTGCGCGCGGTGACCTTGGCGTCGAGGTCCCGCTGGAGCAGGTTCCGCTGTTCCAGAAGCGCGCTATCCAGATCGCGCGTGAGAATGCCAAGCCGGTGATCGTGGCAACGCAGATGCTCGATTCCATGATCTCCAACCTGCGCCCGACTCGCGCGGAGGCCTCCGACGTGGCTAACGCAGTGCTCGATGGTGCTGATGCCGTCATGCTCTCCGGTGAGACCTCCGTCGGCATCGACCCGCACAATGTTGTGCGCACGATGTCCCGCATCGTGACGAATGCTGAGCAGGGCGGCCAGGTTCCTCCGCTGTCGCACGTTCCGCGCACCAAGCGCGGTGTTGTGTCTTACTCCGCACGCGATATTGCTGAGCGCCTGAATGCGAAGGCCATCGTCGCCTTCACCACCTCCGGTGATACCGCGAAGCGCGTGGCTCGTTTGCACTCCGCGCTGCCGCTCCTTGCCTTCACCCCGTACCCGGCGGTGCGCTCGCAGCTGGCGTTGACCTGGGGTGCAGAGACCTTCTTGAGTGATTCGGTCGAGTCCACCGATGACATGATGGCCGCCATTGATGAGGCTCTGCTGGGAATGGATAAGTACAAGGAAGGCGACATGATCGTCGTCATCGCCGGTACCCCTCCTGGAATCTCTGGTAACACCAATATGATTCAGGTGCACGAGCTGGGCCAGACTCTGCGCGATAAGTAAAACCGTCGCAGACAAACAACGCCGCCTCACCCCGCTTGCTTCCTTACCCACTAAGTGGGAAGGAGGAACGGTGGTGGGGCGGCGCTTTGTCTTTCCGGAAAGCCCCGTCTAGGGGTTAATAGGCACTAGTGCGTCTATTAACCCCTGTCTGTCTAGACGTGGGAAATGGGGGTCGGGGTCAGCTTCCACACTTCGTTGGCATAGTCAGCGATAGTGCGGTCAGAGGAGAAGCGCCCGGAGTAGCAGATGTTGAGCCAGGCCTTCTTGGCCCATGCCAGCTCGTCCGCTTCATAGTCAGCAGCCATGCGGTCACGGGTCTCGCGGTAGTCGGCGAAGTCCCCGAGGACGTAGTAGGTATCCTGAGCGTGTTCGCCGAAGCCATCGAGTAGCGAGGAGCGCAGATCACTAAACATGCCTGCATTCTCCGAACCCAGCGTGCCATCGGTGAAGGCATCGAGGACACGCGCCAGGCCCGGAACCGTGTTATAGAGCTCGCCCGGGTTGTATTCGGCGCGCAGCTGCGGGATTTCTTCGTTGCGGGCGCCGAAGATGTAGGCGTTGTCTTCGCCCACTGCCTCGACGATCTCTACGTTGGCGCCGTCCATTGTGCCCAAGGTCAGGGCACCGTTCATCATGAACTTCATGTTGGAGGTACCGGAGGCTTCCTTGCCGGCGACGGAAATTTGCTCGGAGACATCAGCGGCTGGGATGATGTGCTCGGCGGGGGAGACGTTGTAATTCTCAACGAAGACTACGTTGAGCACGTCCTTGGTAGCCGGGTCGTTGTTGACCAGGTCACCGATGGTGTTGATGAGCTTGATGATGGCTTTCGCGCGGACATAGCCCGGCGCTGCCTTCGCGCCAAAGATGAAGGTGCGCTTCGGAACGGTTTCGCCGTCGACCTTGATGCGGAAGTACAGGTCCAAGATGTAAAGCGCATTCATCAGCTGGCGCTTGTACTCGTGCAGGCGCTTGATCTGGACATCGAAAATGGAGTCCGGGTCCACGGTAGCGCCCTGGTGTGCGTCAATCCATGCGGCGAAATCCTGCTTGTTGGCGCGCTTGATGTTGATGAGTTGGCGCAGCACCTTCTCATCCTCAGCCACAGGAGCCAGCTTCGCCAGCTCGGTCAGATCGGTAACCCAGGCATCAGAACCAGCCTGCTCAGTGAGCAGGTCGGACAGGCGCGGGTTGCACATGCGCAGCCAACGACGAGGGGTCACGCCGTTGGTCTTGTTGTTGAACTTCTCCGGCCACAGCTCGTGCCACTCGGAGAGCGTGTCCGCCTTGATGATTTCGGTGTGCAGGGCGGCGACGCCATTGATGGAGTACGCGGCATAGCAAGCGATCCACGCCATGTGGACATGCCCGTCGGACACCGGAGCCATGTAGTCGATGCGCCCTTGATCCAGGCCGCGCTGGGCCATGTCTTCACGGAAGCGGCGGTCGATCTCTTCCACCAGCTCCCAAATGCGCCAGAACAGCTTCTGGAAGATGGATACTTCCCAGCTCTCCAAAGCCTCAGCCAGCACGGTGTGGTTGGTGTAGGCAAAAGTCTCGGTGACGACCTTCCAGGCCTCGTCCCAGCCCATCCCGTGTTCGTCGAGAAGCAGGCGGAGCAATTCGGGGATGGCCAGCACCGGGTGGGTGTCGTTGAGCTGGATGCAGTTGTACTCGGCGAAGCCGGTGAGGTCCTCGCCGTGGTGCTCGATGTAGTTATCGATCATCTGCTGCAGCGAGGCCGAGACGAAGAAGTACTGCTGGCGAACGCGCAGTACTTTGCCCTCGTAGGTGGTGTCGTTGGGGTAGAGCACGCGGCAGATGTCCATGACGCGCTCGCGCTCCACGATGGCTTCGGTGAAGCGCTGCGAGTTGAAGGCATCGTAATCGAATTCATCGATAGGCTCGGACTTCCACAGGCGCAGCGTACCTACGTTGTTGGTGCCGTATCCGGTAATCGGCATGTCATAGGGGATAGCGCGTACGTCCATGTCATCGAAGTGGACCAAGCGCTGTTCGGAGGCACGGCGAATGATGAAGTCGTAGCCATTTTCCATCCAGGCATCTGGTTCCTCGCGCTGGAAACCGTTGTCGAAGGACTGACGGAAGAGACCGTAGCGGTAGAGCAGGCCGTAGCCCGTGACCGGGTAGTTCTGGGTGACAGCAGAATCGAGGAAGCAGGCGGCGAGGCGGCCCAGGCCGCCGTTGCCTAGTGCAGCATCGTGCTCGGCTTCGAGAACATCGGAGAGTTCGTGACCGGCGGCCTTGGAGGCGGCGCGGGCTTCGTCGACGAGTCCGACGTTGGTGAGGTTGTTGAGCAGGGCGCGCCCCTGGAGGAACTCAGCAGAGAAATAGTGCTGCTGGCGGGCGGCGGAGTAGGCGGTGCGGGTGGCCTCCCAGTTGTCAGCAATCTGCTCCATTACTGAAGAAGACAAGCCGGACCAGAACTTGCGGTTAGTCGCGGCAGAGGGGGAGACACCAGCAGCGGCGCGGACGTGTCCGGGAACTGCGGTCTGAAAATCGGAGTGCTGGGGTTGACTCATGAGAATCCCTTCACCTTAGGCATAAAAATGCGGAAAAATACCAACACCCAAGCTTAACCAGTTCCGCATTCAGCTGCAGGAGAGAGCACTGCCAGCCAGCGTGCATTAATCATCACACACAACGAAAGCGTTGTGCCGGGAAGGTTAGCGCCCCAGAAAAGACAGGACGGCTGCAGCCCCGGCGTGGGTGGCCGAGCGCATGGTGGGTTCATAATCCGGCAGGAAAGTGGATTGGTGGTTAACCGGCGGGTTGTCCAGGAGGTGCTCCGGCGTGGAGCCGATGAACCAGAAGTTATAAGGCACGCCCCAGGCTTGTGGGAGATAGCAGAAATCCTCGGAGACGGTGGATGGGGTGGCGCTCACGGAGAGATCAGCAAAGACTGCGTCGAAGGCCGAGCGAATGGTCTCATGAGTGGAAGCGTCATTATCGGTGACTTCGCCATGGGCAAAGTACTCGAAGGTGGGCTCTGCTGGGCATCCCGAGGCTTCGCACTCGGCTCGCACCATACGCTCGAGGGAGGCATAGACGCGCTGCGCCAACTCTGGCTTGTAATAGCGGGTGTTAAGTACGAGTTCGGCGCTGCCCGGAATGATGTTGTTTTTATCGCCCGAATGCAGCTCGCCCACCGAGATGACAAAGAAATCATGGGGAGGGACTTCGCGGCCGACGATGGCCTGCAGGCGGGTGACCACCATGGCGGCCGCGTAGGAAGGATCGATGGCCTCGTGCGGCATGGAGGCGTGCGCGGAGCGCCCCGTGATGCGGATGCGGAGGGAGTCACAGCCGGCCAGGATGGGGCCGGCGGTGGACTGCACCTGGCCGGCGGGGCCCGGCATGACGTGTTGACCAAAGCACACATCCGGTGCAGGAACGCGGTCGGTGAGCCCGTCCGCAATCATGTATTTGGCGCCCATGGATGATTCCTCCGCCGGTTGGAACAGTGCTAGGAAGGTGCCGTGCCAGGCGTCGCGGTGGGCGTCGAGAATCGCGCACGCGCCGAGCAATGCCGTGGTGTGTACATCGTGCCCGCAGGCATGCATTGCGCCATTGGTGGCGGCGAAGGGGACGCCGGTTTCCTCGGCCACCGGGAGGGCATCAAAATCAGCCCGCATCAGCGCGGTTGGGCCGTCCCCGTTGCGGAAGATAGCGACGATGCCATGGCCGCCGATTCCGGTGACGAGCTCGCACTCGTACTTATCTAGTTGTTCCAGAATCCGCCCGGCGGTGCGTTCCTCTTGGTGGGACAGCTCTGGGTGGGCATGCATGTCTTCATAGAAGGCGCGTTGCCAGCTGAGATCGACTGAATCTTCGAGGAGGAGCGAGCTCAGCCGAGAAAGTGTGGGATCTGCCATAGTTACTGTCCTTCAAGTTTGGGTAGGGTTACCTACATGCCATTGATTCACTTTGATGTTCTGGTGCCGGATGCTCAAGCCGAGCGCGTGGCCGAAATCTTTAGCACTGCTACCCACAAGCTGGTGGATAACGGCTCCTTAGCTTCTGCTGAGGTTACCCGTGTGCCCGATCCTGCACTCCCGGAGGGGCTGGAAGAACAGCTGCGCCAGACCTACCGCGATGAGCATGAAGAGCGTGATTTAGAGGACGCCAATGTCTACCGCTATGCCATCGATGTCGATGGTGTGAAGGGCTCCGTCAATCAGCTGACCATGGTCCTCGCACGCTTGTTGACACCCCATTCGGTTCTACCGAAGGACCACGTGTTGCTGGAGGACGAGCTCGCCCACGAGCGACCGGCAATTTTCCCGTGGGCGGTGCAGGTGACCCCGTAGTTCTGCTGAAAGCTATAGCCTCAGAGAGCTTTAGCCTCAGAGAGTTTTAGCTCTGCAGAACGCTGCGGACGAGGCGTTCGGCCGCGTTGCTTAAGCGCTGGGCGACGTCCCCCTCTTCCTCCCCGTCGAGTTCTTCCAGCAGTGTGCCCTGTGGCGCCGATGCGGTTGCGGAGCCGGCGATGATGCCCAGGGTTGGCGGGCTAGTCATGTCCGCCAGCGTGCCCACCACCTTTCCGGTAAGCGATTGTTCGTCGAAGCGCCCCTCGCCGGTAAGGACGAGATCCGCCTCGGCGATACGCGTGGGTAGATTGAGTGCTTGGGCTACATACTGGCCGCCCGGCACGATACGGCAGTGCTCCGAGGTGCCCCAGAGCGTGCGCGAAAGCCAGCTCAGGGCGATGGGAATGCCGCCTGCGGCGCCAAAGAATTCGGCCTGTGGGTCGGTCTCCGTGACTTCGCAGAGCCGTAGCATCGCGCCCGCCAGTAGTGCTACTTGTTCGCCCTCAGCGCCTTTTTGTGGGCCGTACATCGTTGCGGCTTGGACGGGCACGGCGCGAGTATCGGTGACCAAGGTGTAGTCCAGCATGGCCGCCTTCATGTTGAGCTGCGCGGTGTCGATGTGGTCGAGGTTGACCAAAGGTGCGCCGCCCTTGGGCAGGGCGTATCCGCGGGCATCGTGGGCGGCGGCGCCGAGCGCGGCGAGGATGCCGAGACCGCCGTCGATGCTGGCGCTGCCGCCGAGGCCAAGAACGATGTGCTTGGCGCCGCGCGATTCGGCGTCGGCCACCAGCACGCCCGTTCCATAGGAATCCGCATGGAGTGGATCGAGGGCGTCGGAAACGGCAGGAAGGCCGGTGGCGGCGGCGACGTCGATGAAGGCTGTGTCACCAACGAGCTGGTAGCTGGCCTCGGTCAGGCGGCCAATGGCATCGGTGGTAGGCAGCGTAATCGTTTGCCCCGCCGTGCCGTGGCGATGAACAGCGGCGCTGGCGAGCACCTCCGCGGTGCCTTCGCCGCCATCGGCCATGGGCAGGGTCGTTACCTTCGCTGTGTCTGCGTGGGGCGAGGAGCTGAGAGCGCGCCGCGCGCCCAATGCAATGGCGGCGGCAGCTTCGGCTGCAGTAGCGGTGCCTTTAAAGGAATCGGGGGCAACAAGAATGCGCATGCCCATGAGTATATGGCAGAGATACGAGAAAAAATTTTCGCGCTCTGACCAGCCCTTAAGGCACGCCACAGTACGGCCATCTTGCAATTTAGGTCGATTGATAGAAAACTATTGCTTGTTCAATGGATGACGCACCGACCGTGAGGAACGGTGCCCAATGAAAGGATTGCCATGTCCATCGACCAGCAAATCTCCGATTACTACAGCAAGCTTCTCAAGCGTAATGCTGGCGAACCGGAATTCCATCAGGCACTCGCTGAGGTACTCGACTCACTGAAGATCGTCCTCAATAAAGACCCTCACTACGCTGATTACGGCCTGGTCGAGCGACTGTGCGAGCCCGAGCGTCAGCTCATCTTCCGCGTGCCGTGGGTGGATGACAGCGGCCAGATTCAGGTCAACCGCGGTTTCCGCGTGCAATTTAACTCCGCGCTCGGCCCCTACAAGGGCGGCCTGCGTTTCCATCCGAGCGTCAATCTGGGCATCATCAAGTTCCTCGGCTTCGAGCAGATTTTCAAGAACTCCCTGACCGGCCTGCCTATCGGCGGCGGCAAGGGCGGTTCTGACTTCGACCCGAAGGGTAAGTCAGAAGCCGAGGTCATGCGTTTCTGCCAATCCTTCATGACGGAGCTGCACAACCACATTGGTGAATACCGCGACGTCCCGGCCGGTGATATTGGCGTGGGCGGACGCGAAATCGGTTTCCTGTTCGGCCAGTATCGCCGACTGGAGGGCAAGCACGAGTCTGGCGTTCTTACCGGCAAGGGTCTGAGCTGGGGTGGCTCCCTCGTGCGTACCGAGGCTACCGGTTACGGCCTGGTGTATCTGACCTCGGAAATGATGAAGGCCCATGGTGAGTCTTTCGACGGCGCCAAGGTGATTGTCTCCGGTTCCGGAAATGTTGCCATCTACGCCGCCGAAAAGGTGCAACAGCTCGGCGGTACCGTCGTCGCGATGTCTGACTCCTCCGGCTACATCACCACCCCGAACGGTGTGGACCTAGAGCTACTCAAGGAGATTAAGGAAGTCCGCCGCGAGCGCATTTCCACCTACGCCGGCGAAGCGGGTGCGGGCGTGGAGTATCACGAGGGTGGCAACGTATGGGAGGTCAGCGCCGACGTTGCTTTGCCGTGCGCTACCCAAAACGAGCTCGACGGCGAGGACGCCAAGCTCCTGGTCAAGAATCAGGTCCGCTATGTTGCCGAAGGCGCGAACATGCCCTGTACCCCGGAGGCCGCCCACTACTTTGTGGAAAATGGCATCGCCTTCGCGCCGGGTAAGGCCGCAAATGCAGGCGGTGTGGCGACCTCTGCGCTGGAGATGCAGCAGAACGCCTCCCGTGACTCCTGGTCCTTCGAGTACACCGACCAGCGCCTCCACGAGATCATGTCCAATATCTTCCGCAATATCGATAAGACTTCTAAGGAATATGGCTTGGAGGGTGACTATGTCGCGGGGGCTAACATCGCTGGCTTCAAGAAGGTGGCTGACGCCATGCTGGCGCAGGGCGTGATCTAGCCCCAGCCGTTCTCTATTCCTCTCTATGCCTTGGTTTAACCTCCCCACTGAGTGGGGAGGTTTTCGCAGTTTCTTCCCGCGTGGGATACGTCGCGGTGCGTATGTGCTTGGTTAGGCTGGTGCCATGTACCGCGTATTTGAGTCCCTCGATGAACTTGTTCGCAACCTGGAACAGGCCTATGCCGTTCCCATGACCTCTAATTGCATGGTCCCGCGCCACGAGATGCTGGCGCTTCTCGACGATCTCCGCAACGCTCTCCCGGTCGAAATGGATGATGCCCAGGACGTCTTGGACAAGCAGGATGAGATCCTGCAGGGTGCGGAAGAACGCGCGGAGCAGATTATTTCTGAAGCCAATGCCGAGGCTGATGACACCGTGACCCGTGCGCGTGAGGATTCGGACGCCATGCTGGCCGACGCCCAACATCGCGCCACCACCCTTGTCGCCCAGGCAGAGGACGAGGCCAGCAACCTGGTGGACAACGCGCGCTCCGACGCCGAGCGCACCCGCGCCCAAGCAGATGAGGAATACCAGCGTGCCGTCGCTGCAGGCCAAGCTGAACAAGACCGCTTGGTCTCCGAATCCGAGGTCGTGCGCCGCGCCGATGATGAGGCGCACCGTATCGTGGAGACCGCGCACTCTGAGTCCAACCGTCTGCGCACCGAGTGCGATGAATTCGTTGACGCCAAGCTCGGGGAATTCGAGACCACCTTGTCTGACCTCCTGCGCACCGTGAATAACGATCGCTCCGCTCTGCGCCGAGGTGCCGGTGTGCGCTCTCGAGGGGAATCGCGCGGCGAGGGACGCGGCGCTGTGCGCGAGACCCGGGAACCGGCGCGCCGGGCGCCGCGTGCGCCCCGCGACTACTAGAGGGGACTAATGCGCGGCCGCTCCGCGCGCCAGGAGATGAGTGCAGCAAAAGCGAGAACAGCGCCGAGGACAGAATCGAGCTGTTAGGCCAAGTGCTTAAGCGCCTATGCCCCAGCATTCAGGTCTTTGCCAGTCTAGGGCGCGCGGGCCAGCACAGGGTAAGCTGGTGGGCGCTATGAAATCACCATTGAAGTTCGACGTGACGGAATTGCTCCGCAGCCAAGGAACCGACGCGCTGCCTGAGCACCGCGTGCAGACCGGACCCGCGCCAGAGCGCATCGGCGTGGAAATGATCGGCATCCCGGAAGGTACTGAGGTTAAGGTGGATGCCACCTTGACCCCGTTGGGCTCCGGTGTGTTGGTGGACGCTGATATCACCGGCACCCTCA
The DNA here is from genome assembly GCF_001813925.1 of Corynebacterium sp. HMSC072D12. Classification (NCBI taxonomy): domain Bacteria; kingdom Bacillati; phylum Actinomycetota; class Actinomycetes; order Mycobacteriales; family Corynebacteriaceae; genus Corynebacterium; species Corynebacterium sp. HMSC072D12. The sequence continues at coordinate 92,475 of NZ_KV814415.1, read as the reverse complement.
GCGGCGAATGCGCCCGCTGCCTAGCAGAGCTGCATCCGGAACTGGACCTCCACGTATCCCAGGTGGTTTCCGCAGATGAATCCTTCGTCAGCGGGGATGAGACCGAGGAGGAGGATCGCGGTTCCGGTGATGAGGTTCCCGAGATCAAGGATGGAATCCTCGACCTCCTCCAGACCGTGATCGATGAGGCAGGTTTATCCCTTCCCTTTGCGCCAACGTGCGAGGATGGTTGCGAGGTGGATGCTCCCGATGGAGTAACCACGGGGGTCTCTGGGGAAGAAGAGCGCGTGGATCCGCGTTGGTCTGGTTTGGAGAAGTTCCTATGAGCAAGAAGAAGAAACTCACTGGTGAACAGGCACTAGCCGCGGCCTTCGCGGAGGTAGATCACGCCCCGCTGCTAAAAGCACTCGGCGTGGAGATCAGCGATGAGCTGCTGTGCTTGGCACTGACTCACCGCTCCTTCGCCAACGAGAACGGGCACCTGCCCAACAACGAGCGCCTCGAGTTCCTGGGGGATGCCGTCTTGGGCTTGTCTATCGCGGCCAAGCTCTACGACAAGTACCCCTCGCGCCCCGAGTCGGATATTTCTAAGATGCGTGCCTCCATCGTGTCGCGCTATGGCCTGTCCGATGTCGCCCGCGAAATCGGCGTGGGCGAGCACGTCCTGTTGGGCAAGGGCGAGCAATCCACCGGCGGCCGTGACAAGGACTCCATCTTGGCCGATACCACCGAGGCCATCCTGGGGGCTATCTACCGCCAGCATGGTTTTGAGGTTGCCCGCGGGGTGGTGCTGAAGCTGTTCGCCGCCAAGATTGACAACGCCGTGGTGTCCGGCCGTCATATGGACTGGAAGACCACCTTGCAGGAGCTGTGCGCGGAGCTGAAGGCCGCGATGCCGGTCTACTCAGCCACCTCGACGGGTCCTGAGCACGATCAAACCTTCAACGCCGTGGCCACCGTGGCCGGTTTGACCGTGGGTAGGGGAACAGGGCATAACAAGAAGCTCGCCGAGCAGCAGGCAGCGGAAGAAGCGTGCCAAGCATTGCGCGAGACACCCTTGCTGGTGCAGGGCACCGCCGGCAAAGAGAGCTAAGCCACGAGAATTCGATGCCAGAACTTCCCGAAGTCGAGTCTGTTCGCAGCGGACTCGAGCCCTATCTTGTGGGGCGCTCCTTTGCTGCAGTAGATGTTCTCCACCCGCGCGCCAACCGGGGCCAGGAAGCCCCGCTGTCCGCGCTGCTGGTGGGCAGGAAGATTGCCGCGGTGGCGCGCCGCGGCAAGTTCATGTGGCTGGAGTTCGCCGACGAGGATCACACCGACCCAGCTCGCGATGTGCTCTTCATCCACCTCGGCATGTCGGGGCAGGTGCGGATCGGCGAGGTGGATTCGCCGCACGTGCGCATCGCCGCCGTGCTTGATGACGCCACCCGTCTCAGCTTCGTGGACCAGCGCACCTTCGGCTATTGGCGTCTCGGGCCGTGGCTGAGGATGGCACATATCGCTCCCGATCCTCTCGAAACAGACTTCGACCTGACCGCGGCAGGGCGGCGCCTGCGCGCGAAACGCACCGCGGTCAAGGTGGCTTTGCTCGACCAAACGGTGCTCAGCGGGGTGGGCAATATCTATGCTGATGAGGCGCTGTGGGCGGCCCAGATTTCTCCGCTGAAGAAGGCTAGTGCTCTGCGGCAGCGCGATGCCGTCGCTGTGATTTCTGCGGCCGCCGACGTCATGCGCTCCGCCCTCGCCGTTGGCGGAACCAGCTTTGATGCGTTGTACGTCAACGTTAACGGCGAATCCGGATATTTTGACCGTTCCTTGCACGTATATGGGAGGGGCGGTCAGCCCTGTGATCGCTGTGGCGAAGAAATCCTGAAAACCGTGCTAGGTGGGCGTGGTACTCACTATTGCCCGTATTGCCAGAGCCGCGCCGCGGGGAGGAAGTTGGCGGCCAACTAGGACGATTCTGGTGTGAGTTATTAATGTGTAACCCATGCAAGAAATCTTCAGCACCGTGATTGGTGTCATTAACGACAGCCTGTGGTCCTATGTCCTGCCATGGCTGCTTATCGCCGCGGGCCTCTTCTTCGGCATCCGCACCGCCGTGGTGCAGGTCCGCATGGTGCCGGACATGTTCAAGGCGGTCGTCGAGAAGCCCAAGGGCGTCGGCGTCGATGAGGATGCCGACTATGGCGGAATCTCTGCCTTCAAGGCATTTACCATTTCAGCGGCCTCTCGTGTGGGCACCGGCAACGTTGCAGGCGTGGCCGTGGCTATCTCCGTGGGTGGCCCCGGCGCGGTGTTTTGGATGTGGCTCATCGCCATCCTGGGTGGTGCGACAGCATTCGTGGAGTCGACCCTGGCGCAGCTGTGGAAGGTGCGTGAGGGGGACGCCTACCGCGGTGGCCCGGCCTATTACATGTCCCGTGGCCTGGGGTGGAAGCCTTTAGCAACCATCTTCTCCGTGGCCATCGCCATTACCTTTGGCTGGTTCTACAATGCGTTCCAGACCAACGCCATTTCCGATTCTTTGGCGGCCTCTTTTGGCCAGGATTCCGCGGCCTTCAAGGCAGGCGTGGGCATCGCAGTCGTCGCCGTGTCCGGGCTCATCATCATCGGTGGCGTGCAGCGCATCGCCTCGATGACCCAGTTTATCGTGCCGTTTATGGCGGGCGCCTATCTCATCTTGGGTCTCATCGTCGTTATTGTGAACTTTGACAAGGTGCCAGACATGGTCGTCTCGATCGTGGGCTCTGCCTTTGGCTTCCGGGAAGCTGCCGGTGCCACCGTGGGCATGGCGATGCTGAAAGGTATCCAGCGTGGTTTGTTCTCCAACGAAGCGGGCGAAGGTTCGGCGCCGAACGCTGCAGCGACGGCGACGGTGTCCCACCCCGTTAAGCAGGGCCTGGTGCAGACCCTCGGCGTGTACTTCGACACCCTGGTGGTGTGTACAATTACCGCCTTCATCATTCTCTTGGGCACCGATTTCGAGCGTTTCGGCTCTGATGCGATTGAGGGCGTGACGCTGACCCAGAATGCGCTCTCCGGCGTGGTGGGTGAGTGGGGCATCCACTTCGTCACCTTCATCCTGTTCTTCCTGGCTTTCTCCTCGATTCTGGGCAACTACTACCTTGCCGAGTCCAACGTGGAGTACCTCTCCGGGAAGAAGTGGGTGCTGTGGACTTTCCGTCTCATCGTTCTGGCCTTTGTTTTCTACGGTGCGGTGGCCCCGCTAGGTACCGTGTTCGACCTGGCCGATACCGGCGCTGCCATCATGGTTCTGCTCAACGTGTGCGCCATCGTGCCGCTGTCTGGCGTGGCTATCAAGCTGCTGAAGAACTACAACGAGCAGCGCCGCAAGGGCCTGGATCCCGTCTTCCACCGTGATATGCTGCCGGAACTGCAGAACGTCGAATGCTGGGATGGTACGGATCCGGTCACGCGCCGCAGCGCGGAGGACCGTCGCCGTCTCGATCACGAATTTGACTTGAGCGACCGCACAAACTTGAGGGAGTACTAGATGGCAGACACGGCAGCAGCCTCTGCAGGCCATGAACGCCTCACAGCTTTCGTTCTTGGACACGTCCAAGGCGTGGGCTTTCGCTGGTGGACGCGTTCCCGCGCCCTCGAACTAGGGCTGGCTGGGCACGCGACGAACCTCCAGGACGGACGCGTCCAGGTGGTTGCTGAAGGCCCGCGTGCTGACTGCGAGAAGTTGCTGGCCTTGCTGCGTGAAGAACCGTCGACCACCCACCGTCCAGGCGTGGTGAACGCCGTGGTGGAGCAGTGGGCCGCCCCGCGCGGTGAGTCGGGCTTCATCGAGCGCTAAACTTATTCGAATGCACCTCAAATCGCTCACGCTCAAAGGATTCAAGTCCTTCGCGTCCGCGACGAACCTGAAATTCGAGCCCGGTATCTGCGCCGTGGTGGGCCCGAATGGCTCGGGTAAATCAAACGTCGTCGATGCGCTCGCGTGGGTCATGGGTGAAGGCAGCGCCAAGACGCTGCGCGGCGGCAAGATGCAGGACGTCATTTTTGCCGGTGCCGGGGACCGCAAGGCCCTTGGCCGCGCTGAGGTCACGCTGACGATTGACAATTCCGATGGCGCTTTGCCCATCGAGTATTCGGAGGTCTCCGTCACCCGCCGTATGTTCCGGGATGGCGCGAGCGAATATGAGATCAATGGGGCGAAGGCGCGCCTCATGGATATCCAAGAGCTGCTGTCTGATTCCGGCATTGGCCGGGAGATGCACATTATCGTGGGCCAGGGAAAGCTAGCGGAGATTTTGGAGTCCCGCCCGGAGGATCGTCGCGCCTACATTGAAGAAGCCGCAGGCGTGCTTAAGCACCGCCGCCGCAAAGAAAAGGCACAGCGCAAGCTCACAGGTATGCAGGCCAACCTGGACCGCTTGCAGGACTTGACCGATGAGCTGGGCAAGCAACTCAAACCCTTGGCCCGCCAGGCGGAGGCCGCCCAGCGCGCAGCCACCGTGCAAGCGGATTTGCGCGATGCTCGCCTGCGCCTTGCTGGTGACCGTGTGGTGCGGTTGCGCGCGACATTCGATGACGCTGAGAAACGCGCGGCGGTGCTCGCCGAGCAGGTCGAGGAAGTGACAGCCCAGCTGGAAGAGGCGACCGAGATCCAGCTTGAGGTAGAGGCCGAGTTGGGGGATGTCACGCCGCGCGCGGAGGCCGCGCAGAAGCTGTGGTTCGAGTTATCGACCCTCAGCGAGCGAATCTCTGCCACGCAGCGCATCGCGGCCGAGCGTGCCAGCAACGTTGGCTCACAGGTGGCCTACGCGGGCCAGGATCCGGAGGAGCTCGAGGCACGTGCCCAGCGAGCCGATGAGGAGCACGAAGAGTTGCTGGCCGCGGCCGAAGAGGCTGCAGAGCGCTTGGAATCTATCCGGGAGGAAGTGGCCGAGCGCCGGGAAGCCTTCGAGGCTGCTGATAAAGAACACATGGCGCAACTGCGCGCCATTGCGGATCGCCGTGAAGGCGTGGTTCGCCTCATCGCCGCCGAGGAGAACTTGGCGGGTCAGGTCAGCTCCGCGGAGTCTGAGTTAGCGCGTCAGGAAGAGACTTTAGCGAATACGAAGTCGCGCACTAGGGGAGCGCAGGCGGAAGCCGATGAGGTGGCGGACAAGCTGGAGCACTTGGCTGCCGAGCGTGAGCCGCTGGAGGAAGCGCATGTGCGCGCGGCCAGCGAATCTGCCGCGGCCGATAAACGCTTGGAGCAGCTGCGTGATGCCCAGCGGGAGCACGAGCGTACCGTCTATAGTTTGCGCGCTCGGATCGATACCCTGGGCCAGACCGTTCCGGAAGCACTCGAGCTGGGGGAGGGATTCAAACCTCTCGCAGAGTTCATTTCTACTCGCTATGAGACAGCCGTCGCGGCAGCACTCGGTTCCTTTGCGGAGGCCCAAGCCGGCGCGGTGAGCGGGGACATCGTGCGCGACCTGGCGCAGGCGAGCCGCACGCCGCTGATCGACGTCGCTGCGGAACCCACCGGTTCAGCCTGGCGCCTTGACGCGGACTTGCCCTCCGGGGCGAGCTGGCTGCTGGATCACATGGTCTTGGTCCCGGAAGTATCGGCGGCGGTGACGCGGTTGCTCTCCGACGTGGTCCTGGTTGATGACTATGGCGCGGCCCGTGAACTCATTGCGGAGGATCCGCGCTTGCGTGCTGTGACCTCTGAGGGCCTGCTCGTCGGCGAAGGCTGGGTGGAGGCAGGAACAGGCGCCGTCTCCACCGTTGAGGTAAGCGGCCAGATTGCGGAGGCCGAGCAACAACTGGAATTAGCCACTCATGAGCTGGAGGAGCTATCCGGCACGCTCGAAGGCGCGAAGCTGGCGGCGGACGATGCACGCGTAGGTGCGGCGAGTGCCAAGGCCGCACTGCGGGAGCACGATCACGAACTCGAAGCGTGGAAGCGCGATCACCAGCGCTTGCTCAAGCAGTACGAGGCAAACAAGGCTGAGCATGAAAAAGCCGCCGCCCGCGCCACGGATATCGAGGTGCAGTTAGCCCGCCTGCGCGAAGAACTGGCGGAGGCGCGTGACCGCTTGTCGCGCGTGGACGCTGAAGAGCAGGCTGATGAACCCTCCTCGGTGGAACGCGATGCTGCCTCGACGGCCCTGGAACAGGTCAAGGCCATGGAGGTAGAGGCCCAGATGGCGGCCCGCAGTGCGGAGGAAAAGGTCGGCCAAGCAGCGGGCAGGGGAGAGGCCCTGCGGCGCCAAGCCCAGCACGAACGCCAGGCCAAAGCCCGCCACGACCAGGCGATGGCCCGCCGGCAAGCACAGGCGCGGTTGGCGGGGACTGTCGACAAGCATGCCCAAGATTTGGCTGCCCGGACCGCGCAGGCACTCGAGCGGGCCGCCGAGGAACGCGATGAGCTGGTCACCCAGCGCGGCGTGCTGCAGGGGCGTGCACAATCGGCGAAGCAGGCGGTCTCCTCGACCCGCCAGCAGCTTGATCGCCTGACCGACTCCGCGCATAACTCTGAGATTGCCCGCAGCCAGGCCCAAGTGCGGGTGGATGAGGCCGAGGGCAAGATCGTGGAGCAGCTCGGCATTGCTATTCCCGACCTGCTCAAGGAGTACACACCGGGTGAGGACTTCGATCGCTCCGCCGAAACCAAGCGGTTGAAGCAAGCCGAGAAGGACCTCAACTCCTTGGGCAAGGTCAACCCGTTGGCCTTGGAGGAGTACAAGGCTCTGGAGGAGCGCTATAGTTTCCTGTCCACGCAATTAGATGACGTGATTCAGGCCCGCAAGGATCTGACTGGCGTTATCGAAGATGTGGATGCGCAAATCTTGCAGCTGTTCACGGATGCCTGGCATGACGTGGAAGCGGAGTTTCCCAAGGTCTTCCAGACGCTGTTCCCGGGCGGCGAAGGTCGTCTCATCCTCACGGAGCCGGATGACATGCTGGCCACCGGCATCGAGGTGGAGGCCCGCCCGCCGGGTAAGAAGGTGAAGCGCTTGTCACTGCTCTCGGGCGGCGAGAAGTCCTTGACGGCCCTGGCTATGCTCGTGGCGATTTTCCGTGCGCGTCCCTCACCGTTCTACGTCATGGATGAGGTGGAAGCCGCGCTTGACGACGTCAACCTGCGCCGCCTCATCGCACTTTTCGAGGAGCTGCGTAAGGATTCTCAGCTCATCGTCATTACCCACCAGAAGCCGACGATGGACGTAGCCAACGTGCTCTATGGAGTGACGATGCGCGGCGATGGCGTGACGCGCGTGATTTCGCAGCGCATGTCCCGTGCTGGTGAGGCGCCGGGCACAGCACAGGCGGCGGAGGACGCCACACGTCTCGGCGTGGATGCCCCGCGCTAGGGTGGGGCTTGCGCCCAGCACTTTTCACCCTCCTTATCGTGCCGGATGTGGACAACCCTGGCACTATGGAGGGCATGAATACTACTTTTATGTGGATTGCGATAGCAGTCATCGTCCTGATTCTGCTCGTGGTCTTGTTCGTTGTCTTGGGCAAGAAGCGCGGCGAGTCAAAGAAGGTTTCCTTCGAAAAGCCTGCGGAGGAGCCTAAGGAGCTGACCCAGCAACAGAAGTCCGGCAACTACCAAGCTAAGTCTGGTTTTAATTTTGCCCCGGCTGGCGGCGGCGCTACCAAGGAACCTGTGCCTGCGGCTAAGACTGAGGAGCCCACACCGGCCGAGCCCAAAGCTCAGCCGCAAGCGGAGAAGAAGTCTGAACAGCGTGATGCCACTGAGCTGGCGAATGCGCAGTTAGAGGGCACCGAGGAAACACCGAAGGTCACGAAGCCTAAGGCGGAGCCGGAGGCGGAGGCACAACCAACGGTAGAAGCTAAGCCCGAGGCGGAGGCTAAACCTGAGGTTAAGCCGGAACCGGCGGCAGAGGCCAAGCCAGTGAGAGAGCCGGAGCCAGCAAAGGAAGAAGAGGAAAAAGACTCGTCCGCTGGCCTAGCCGCTGCAGGAGCCGCGGGCGCCGCAGCCGCTGGTACTGCCATGACCGGTGCCGCTGCCGCTGACAAGGATGATAAGGACGCTCTAGAAGAAGGTGCGGAAGACGCTGCCGCGGCCGCCGAGCAGGAAAATACTGAGCCCGAGCCCGAAGCTACCGAGGCAGAGGCAGTGGACGAAGCCCCGAAGGCAGAAGAGGAGACTCCGGAAGAACCTGAGGTTCCGGCTGCGGAGGAGCCTTCTGCTCAGTCTGAAGCCGAAGAAGAGACAGCCGCAGAGGTAGAAGCACAGCCTGAACCAGAAGCACAGCCCGAGCCAGAGGACGCTGAAGCAGAGGAAGCCGCTGCGGCGGCGGGGGCGCAGGCGGCGTCGGCAAGCGCGGCGCTCGAGGCTGAGCCCGAGGAGCTGGAGGTTTCCGAGGATGCCGAGGTCGTTGAGGCCCCGGCAGCCCAGCCGCAGGAGGATATTGCGCCGGCTGCCGGCCGCTTGGGCAAGCTGCGCGGGCGCCTGTCGCGTTCGCAGAATGCCATCGGCCAAGGCCTCATGGGGATTCTCTCCGCAGGTGACCTGGATGATGATGCCTGGGAGGAAATCGAAGACACCCTCATCATGGCGGATTTGGGTACGAAGTCCACGATGCAGGTTACAGACTCCCTGCGCGACAAGATTGCGGAGCGCGGAGTGAGCTCCGAGGCGGAAGCCCGCGCCATGCTGCGCGAGGCCCTCATCGAGGTGGGCCACCCGGAGATGGACCGTTCCATCAAGGCCATGCCGAATGACGGCAAGCCCGCCGTCATCATGGTTGTCGGCGTCAACGGCACTGGCAAGACCACCACGACCGGCAAGCTGGCCCGCGTGCTCGTGTCGATGGGCCACAACGTCTTGCTCGGCGCGGCGGATACCTTCCGTGCAGCGGCCGCGGACCAGCTGGAGACCTGGGGCCGCCGCGTGGGCGCTACCACCGTGCGCGGCAAGGAAGGCGCGGACCCAGCCTCCGTGGCCTTCGACGCCGTTGCCGCTGGCGTGGACCAGGGCGTGGACGTGGTTCTCATCGATACCGCTGGCCGTCTGCATACCTCAGTTGACCTCATGGATCAGCTGGGCAAGGTCAAGCGTGTGGTGGAGAAGAAGACCGAGGTCGACGAGGTCCTGCTCGTGTTGGACGCGACGGTGGGGCAGAACGGCCTGACACAGGCGCGCATCTTCCGCGACGTTGTCGACATCACCGGCGTTGTCCTGACCAAGCTCGATGGCACAGCTAAGGGAGGCATCGTCTTCCAGGTACAGGAGGAACTCGGCGTGCCGGTCAAGCTCGTGGGGCTTGGCGAAGGCGCGGACGACCTCGCACCGTTTGAGGTTGAAGGCTTCGTTGATGCCTTGCTGGGGGAGAAGTAAGACCTTATAGATCTCTGGGCTAGACCTAAGTTCTTTCGAGACGCAGCGCCTCCTTTGCGGGGCGCTTTCGTCATCTTCGTCCCATTAAAGATGTGCTTTGGGGGAGGTCACAATGGTAGTCTAGGACAGTCCTGTCTATGTGAGGCTGAGTTTTCAGCCCTAACAACGGTTCGTGAGGCTACTCTTTCGTGACACTCTTGTATGTCGTCCTCCTCGCAGCTGTCGCAGTGGCGCTAGCACCAGTAGCCGTCAAGGTTGCTGATCGCGCAGCCGGCTACCCGCTAGCCGGCATTTTTATTATCGCCGCGGCACTGTTGGCTAAAGAATTTCCGGCACTGGCCCGTGGCGAAGAACTGTCCTATTCCGTGACGTGGGTGCGTGATGTCATCACGCCAGGCGTCGACGTCAACCTCGCCTTCCGCGGCGATGCGCTGGGCATCTTCTTCGCAATGCTGGCTCTCGTCATCGGCGCGGTGGTTTTTACCTATTCCGCTGCCTACCTGCCTAAAGGAAAAGGAAACGTCAGTTTTTATGTCCTGATGACCGCGTTTACACTGTCGATTCTCCTGCTCGTGCTCGCTAACGACGTCGTCGTGCTCTTCCTGGCGTGGGAGCTGGTATCGCTGGCGTCCTTCATGCTCATCGCGCGCAGCGGTAAGTCCGGCGAGGCCGGTTCGCAGCGCACGCTGATCCTCACCTTCATCGGCGGCCTTACCTTGCTCACGGGCGTGGCGATTGCCGCAACGGCTGCGGGGACGACGAACCTTGAGGGTATCTTGGCCTCTGATGTGTGGGCTGAGCGCCCGGGCTTAACCACCGGGGTTGCCATTCTCATAGCGGTCTCGGCGTTTACCAAGTCCGCGCAGTTCCCCTTCCACTTCTGGCTGCCGGAGGCCATGGCGGCTGCCACGCCGGTCTCGGCCTTCCTGCATGCGGCAGCAGTGGTTAAGGCCGGCGTTTACTTGTTGATTCGTTTCTCCACCATCTTCCATGATGTTGCGGCGTGGAACTGGCTGCTTATCGTCGCCGGTATGGGTACCGCCGTGATGTCGGCGGTCTTTGCCGTGCAGAAGACGGACCTGAAGAAGCTGACCGCTTATTCCACCGTGTCCCACCTGGGATGGATTGTGGCCACGATTGGCGTTGGCACCCCCTTCGCCATCGCGGCGGCGCTCGTGCACACGCTGGCGCACGCGCTGTTTAAGTCCTCCATCTTCATGCTCATTGGCGTCATCGACCACGAGGCCGGTTCCCGCGATATCCGCCGCCTCGGTGTGTTGTGGAACAAGATGCCGTGGACCTTTGGCTCCATGCTCATTGGTGCCGCCTCCATGGCGGCGGTCCCGCCGCTGTTCGGCTTCGTGTCGAAGGAAGGAATGCTCACCGCCTTCGAGGAAGCTCCAATCGGTTCAACTGGCCAGGTGCTGCTGCTCATCATCGCCGGTGTGGGTGCGTTCTTCACGTTTACCTACTCCGCCAAGATCGTCTTCGGTGCCTTCTTCGATGGCCCGCGCAACATGTCGCATGTTCATGAGGCGCCGGTGAGGCTGTGGCTGCCCGCGGCGCTGCCCGGTGTGATGTCGGTGCCAATTATCTTCGTCATGGGAGCGCTCGATAAGCCGCTCGATAACATCGTGGCGGCCATCGGCATGGAGGGCCATTCCCACCTCGCGCTGTGGCACGGCCTGAACGTCCCGCTGCTTATTTCTGTGGTGGTGCTTATCGCTGGCATCATCGCGTTGTTCTTCCGCGGGCCGCTGTGGACCGCGATGGAGGAGCGCCAGCTCCTACCGCGCACCGGTAACCAAATCCTGAAGTGGATTCAGGACGTGTGCGCAGCCTTCGGCCGTTTCGTTGGCCGCATGTCCGATACCCACAACCCGTCGAAGCTGATCCTGCCGATCATCCTCCTAGTCATCATCCTTGCGGGCTCCGCTCTGGTGTCCACGGGTGTCGATGGTGTGGCTCTCAACCCGCGTGTGGACGGCCTTGATAATCCGTGGGACCTGCTGCCGCTGGGTATCGTGGCGCTGTCCATGTTTGGTTTGGTGCGTACACGGAACCGCCTCACGGGTGCAGTAATGATTGGTACCGCGGGAACCGGCGTGACTTTACAGATGTTCCTTCTCGGCGCACCCGACGTGGCCCTGACCCAGTTCACGGTGGAGGCGCTGTCCGTCATCGTCATGATGATGGTCCTGCGCTACCTGCCGGAGAAATTCCACCCCGTGCAGGACACCAACCGCAAGGTGGGCTCCATCGTCGTAGCCGTGCTCGCCGGGCTCACCGCATTCCTGGGCGTGTGGGCACTGATGGGGCGCCACGAACGCTCGGACCTGGCCATGTGGTACCTCAACAACGCTCCGGATATTACTGGTGGCGACAACGTAGTGGCCACCATCATCGTGGAGTTCCGTGCACTCGATACCCTGGGCGAGCTGTCAGTGCTGGGCATGGCCGCTGTGGTTATCGCTGCGGTCACCTCGACGCTGCCGCGCTTCCCGTTCACCTCCGGCACACGCCCGGCTCCGTTCGGCCAGTCGCAGCTCAACTCGGTGCCGCTGCGCAAGGGTATTGCTGTGGCCATCCCGATCTTGGTGGTCATGTCCTTCATCGTTTTCTACCGCGGCCACCAGGCTTCCGGCGGCGGCTTCCCGGCGGCACTCATCATGGGTGCGGCCATCGGCTTGACCTACCTCTCGCGCGGTACCGATGAGATTGTCTTTGGTCGCATGACCCCGATTCACCTCACCGGCGTGGGCATCATTGTGGCGCTGGTGGCTGGCTTCATCGGCTACATCCCGACGTCGCATAGCTCCGGTGGTTTCCTCACTGCCATCCATGGCCACGCCCTGGGGCAGCACTGGACGACGTCGCTCATCTTCGACCTGGGCATCTACCTCGCGGTGCTGGGCATGCTCACCATGGCCATCAATGCTTTGGGTGGCTACCTGCGTCCAGGCACTGAGCGGGACTTCTTGCCGTGGGTCCACGATGATGATTCCGCGTTGCCGAATACCCCGCGCGTGGTGCTGGAGGATGTCGACGACCCGTACCCCGAATCCATCAACCCGTCTTCGGACCCACTGGCGCTGCTCAATGACTCCGAGGCACGCCGCCGCGCGTCCTCGCCTCACTACACTCCGGCTAAAGAGGAGAAGAACTCATGATCCTCGCACTGACCATTGCTTTGCTCATCGGTAGCGCCGTCTACCTCATCCAGCAGCGCGGCCTCGTGCACATCGTGCTGGGCATGATGGCCTTCGGCCACGGAGCTAACCTCATGCTCTTGGCCACCGGCGTGTACTCCTATCGCGGAGAGTCCTTTCCATCGCAGGTGGGCATGGACCAGATGGCGGACCCGCTGCCGCAGGCCTTTGTGCTGACCGCCGTGGTGATTTCCATGGCTACTTCGACCATTCTGCTGACCATGGCGGCGATGGGCGCGAACGACGACACGGACGTCGTTGAGCCGGTGGATGACAACACCATTGACCACGCTTTCTCCACGCTGGGACGAGACACCCAGAACCGGGAGATTCTGGAGCGCTCGGCCAACAAGATGGACCGTTTGAAAGAACTCGAACAAGAGGAGGACAACTAGATGTATGACACCGTAAGCGCCCTCCTCCCGCTCTTCCCGGCGGTTCCCCTCGTATCGGCGGCGCTGGCGCTTCTTGCGCCATGGCACCGCGTGCGCGATGCCATCATGCTCATCGTTCCGGGCGTGGGTATCTTCGCTTCCTTTGCACTGTTGCTTTACACCATGAACAACGGTGTGGTGGCGCACAGCGTGGGCAACTACGTGGGCAACGCAGGTATTGCCTTCGCGGCCGATACCTTCTCAGCACTGATGCTCATCACGACGATGATCGTGGCCTTCGGCGCCAACTGGTTCGCCATCGTGGGCGGTGAGACCAAGTCGCGCTACTACCCATCGCTGACGCTTATCTTGATCACCGGCGTGTGCGGCGCCCTGCTCACCGCTGATCTCTTTAACTTCTTCGTGTTCATCGAGGTCATGCTGCTGCCCTCCTATGGCCTCATCACCATGTCCGGTACCTGGTCACGCTTGGCTGCCGGCCGCGCCTTCGTGTTGGTGAACTTGTTCGCCTCCACGCTTTTGGTGGTTGGCGTGGGCTATATCTACTCGGTGGCTGGCGTAGTTAACCTCGCGGCGCTGACAGGTGCTGCCGCCGGTAACGGTCCGGTGACGGTAGCTTCCGGCATCATCGTTATCGCCATCGCCGCGAAGGCTGGCGTGTTCCCCGTGCAATCCTGGCTGCCGCGTACCTACCCGGGCACGTCGGCTGCCGTCATGGGCTTGTTCTCCGGCCTGCACACCAAGGTGGCGGTGTACATGCTCTACCGCCTGTGGGTGCAGCTGTTCGATATGGACCAGCGCTGGGGAACGCTCATCATCGTCATCATGATCATCTCCATGGTGGTGGGCTCCTTCGGTGGTTTGGCTGAGAACTCCATCCGCCGCGTGCTGGGCTACCAGATGCTCAACGGTATGCCCTTCATCCTGGTGATGATGGCCTTCACCACCCACGATGCCCAGCGCGCGCTGGCCGCCGGAATCCTGTACACGATTCACCACATGCTCACGGTAGGCTCCCTCATCTTGGCTTCTGGTGCTATCGAGGAGACGTACGGTACGGGCAGGCTCAACAAGCTTTCTGGCTTGGCGCGCCGTGATCCCATCATCGCGTGGATCTTCGCCGCAGGTGCCTTCTCCGTCGTGGGCTTCCCGCCCTTCTCCGGCATGTGGGGCAAAGTTCTCATCGTCGCGGAAGTCGCGCGCACCGGCGGGGCATGGGCATGGACCGTCATCGCGGTGATTATCATCGCCTCCTTCGCCGCGTTCCTGGCCATGCTGCGCGTGTGGCGCCGCGTTTTCTGGGGCAAGGATTTGCCCAAGGAGAAGGTGCCCGATGAGCTGGTGATCCGTAAGAAGCTGATGGCGCCCTCGGCAGCGTTGATCCTGGGTTCGCTGACCATGTTCATTCTCTCCGGTCCGGTCATCAGCGTCACGATGGAAGCCTCAGCGGACTTGTTGGATACGGAGGCTTATGCAGACGCAGTGCTTGGCGACGACCCCGTAGCCTTACCCGACATCGACTCCCTTCAGGAGGGCCGTTAAATGAAGACTGCAGTGCATGCCGTTGTCTACGCGCTATGGCTGATCAAGGAAATCTTTGTCGCGGGTTTCTCGCTCGCCGCAGAATCCTTCAAGCCGCAGAATAGCTACCGCCCGGTAGTGGTGCGGTACCCCTTGCGCGTGACCGGCGCGTGGGAGATCTTCTGGTTCACCTCGTCCATTACCGCAACCCCAGGTACCTTGTCCTTGGGCTTGCGCGAGCCGATTGCAGAAGGCCTGCCGCGTATCGTGCTGGTTCAAGCGGTCATGGGGGATGACCCAGCCAGCATTATGGAAGATCTGGCGGATATGGAGGAGCGCCTCGCGCCACGGGTGAAAGGCATTGACTATGGCGTTCCTGGGCAGGGTCCCACCAAGGAGCTCGCCTCTACGTTCTACGAGTATCCGCTGGATACACTGGGCCGCCATATGCGCGCACCCGATATCGCGAAGGCGGACGATACCCCGCTTGCCGCGCACGATGTGGAGAAGTATTCCGTGTGGCCCCTGCGCCAGGTTGCGCAGAACAAGGATGCCCGAAAGGATGATAAGAAATGATTGATTTTTCCTCGATGAGCGCCTTTCAATGGGTAGTCTTTGTCTGTATTTTCCTCATCGGCGCATCGGTGTGCGCGGCGTTGGTTTTGGCCTTGCGCTCCCGTGATGAGCTCACCCGCACCGTGATGAGTGACATGGTCTTCTACGGCATGTTGTGCATGTATATTTCGTGGTCCATGACTAATCACGCGTCCATCGTCTATGACATCGCCATGCTCGCGGCTATTGCGGCCGGCGTGCTGCCGACGTTGTCGATGGCCCGCATCATCTCGAAGGGCAGGAGGTAAGACCATGACTATCCCGGAGATTATCGCCTCGATTCTGTTGGTCGTGGCCACGGTCTTGGTCATTGCGACCGCTATTGCCTTGTGGCGTGCGCCTGATGCATTGACCCGCGTTAACCTGTTGGGGCCGACGGTCGGCTTGGCCGTCCCGCTGCTGCTTGTGGCGAAGGTAGTCGTGGATTTTGCCGAGAACGGGTTTTCCCTGTGGTCGCTGATCAAGGTCATGATCGCGTGTTTCGGCGTGTGGATCATCGCCTCGGTGGGCTCCTTCTACATGGGACGCTCCATCTACGGTGTGACCGTCACTGATGTGAAGTACGCCAAGCGTATGCGCAAGAGTGCACAGACCGTTGAGGCCTCTGAGGAGGAGGTTTAGCGCGAACTTTGGAAGTTCGTCTATGGCGCATGGGGCTTCGCACCGCCGCCACACCCACGACGCTAGGATGAATCCTGCACCAACCGTCCAGCCGCGGGTCGACACCGCCGGAGCTAAGGAGTAACAGATGAAGCTCATCACTGCCATCGTCAAACCGTTCACGCTGCCGGACATCCGTGAGGCCTTGGAGCAGCACGACGTGCACGGCCTGACCGTGACCGAGACCCAGGGTTTCGGCCAGCAGCGCGGCCACAGCGAGGTCTACCGTGGCGCCGAGTATGCCACCGACTTCGTGCCCAAGGTCAAGCTGGAGGTAGTCACTTCCGACGAGCAGGTGGAGGATATCCTTTCTGCCATCGTTGACGCCGCCTATACCGGAAAGATCGGTGACGGCAAGATCTGGATTACTCCTGTTGAGGATGTCATCCGCGTGCGCACCGGCGAGCGCGGCGAGGCAGCCCTGTAGAAGTGTCTACGGCCGCTCAACTGCGTGAGGACGCCTATACCTCGGCGATAGAGCTCACGCAGTCTCTGCAGCTTCCGTCCGGCTGTGCGCTTGCCGCTACGGGTTCTTTCGCCCGCCGGGCGATGACCCCTTTTTCGGATCTTGACCTCATCCTCCTTCACCCGGATGATACGGAGCTGCCCGAAGATGTGGTCGCTGAAATCTGGTACCCCATCTGGGATGCCAAATACCGGCTCGATTATGCGGTGCGGACCCCCAGCGAATTTGGCGCTATCGCTGGTTCCGATCCCGCCGCCGGCTTCGCGCAGCTGGATCTGGCCTTCGTTGCCGGCGACAAGCAGCTCGTGGACTCCACCCGCGCCCAGGTCTATGCCTCGTGGCGCCGCCTACTGCAGAGCAACTTCGACGCTTTCGTCGACCTCGCCATTACTCGCTGGCGCCGTTCTGGCACCCTGGCCACGATGACCCATCCGGATATTAAAAATGGGCGCGGCGGCCTGCGCGATATCCAATTCCTGCGGGCGCTCGCCCTTGGCAACCTCGCGGATGCCCCAGCACTTGAGGAGGAGCAGGCCTTGCTTCTCGACGTCCGCACGCTCCTTCACGTCACCGCCCGGCGGCACCGCGATGTTCTCGACCCTGAGTTCGCCGCGGAGATCGCCCACGAGCTTGGTTTCGCCGACCGCTATGACTTGTCCGCGGCCGTGGTCACCGCGGCTACCGCGGTAGATAGAGCCGTGGAGAGGGCATTGGCGACTGCCCGGGGAGTCGTATCCAAACGCAGCCACAACCGCACACGTAAGCCCCTCGATATTGGGGTGGTTGATGCCGGAGGCGAGATCCGTCTCGCTCGTACCGCGGACTTGGATGAGCCGTGGCTGCTCTTGCGCGTGGCCGCCGCCGCAGCACGCTCGGGCAGAAGCGTTCCGCCCCATGTCTGGGAGCAGCTGCGCGAGTTACCGGAGCTGCCCGAACGCTGGCCCGCCGCTGTGACGGATGCATTCTTTAGTTTATTGTCCTCGCCGCTCAATACCCCGCGCCTCATTCAGGAGATGGATGCTCACGGCTTGTGGGAGCGGCTCGTCCCAGAGTGGGAACACATCCGAGGGCTGCTGCCGCGCGAGCGCACGCACGCTCATACCGTGGACTACCATTCCATCCTTACCGTCGCGCGCTGTGCAGAAGCACGCACTTCCGTAGCGAGGCCCGATCTGCTGCTCTTGGTGGGGCTCTACCACGATATCGGGAAAGGATATGGTCGCCCGCACGAGCTGGTGGGGGCGGAGATGGTGGCGCGTGCCGCGGCCAAGCTTGGCCTCGACCTGGCGGATCGCTCCCGCGTGCAAACCGTGGTCGCTGAGCACACCACTCTGGCGCGCATCGTCTCCCGTACCGATCCTGTATCCGATGAAGCCCGTGACGAGCTCCTCGAAGCCGTGCGCTATGACTACCTGACTCTAGCGCTCCTCGTCGTACTCGCCCGCACCGATGCTGAATCCACCGGTCCCGGCGTGTGGAACCGCAGGCTGGAGAAAGGAATCGATGCGGTCAGCGGCCGCGCTTTTGCACAGCTAGAAGCTCTGCATCCAGTTCGGCCTCTGGTGGCTGCCGACCGCGACATTGGACTGCGCCACAACCCCGAGGATGACAGCTTTACCGTCCTGTGGCGCGGCAGCTATCAGAGGGAGGCCGTGCGTGCGTTGGCACTTATCGCCGCGTTGGGCTGGAACATCCTCTCCTCGCGCCTCGTGCGCACTGAGGAGGGCTACGCCGGTGAGTTTGATATTCGCGCTCTTCACGGTGCCATTGACCTCGCGACGGTAGAGGAGCGCCTCGTGCAGTCCTATAAATCAGGGACCTATACCGTGCTGCCTGATTTCGTACCGGGACCGGCGACGGCGATGTGGACTGGGGGAGTCTTCGAGGTTCGCATCGATGACTACCCAGGTACCCTCGGCCACGTGCTCGCGCTGCTTCCGGAGTGCGAGTGGCTATCCACCACCACGCCGGGTGCCACGATGGTGCTTCACGCTGTGCCGCTTGGCGACATCCCCCGCGCTACGCTAGTCCGGAATGTGACCCAAGCACTGGTCAACGGCTAAGCTGGGGAAGTTATAAATTTATCCACGATAGTTGAGGGAGCACTTTTAACGTGTTTGAGTCTTTGTCTGACCGCTTGCAATCAGCCCTGTCCGGCCTGCGCGGCAAGGGCAAGCTGACCGAGGCGGACATCAATGCCACAGCACGCGAAATCCGTCTGGCGTTGCTGGAGGCGGACGTCTCGCTCAACGTCGTGCGCGGCTTTATTAAGCGCATTAAGGAACGCGCGGCAGGCGCCGAGGTTTCCGAGGCACTGAACCCGGCGCAGCAGGTAGTCAAGATCGTCAACGAGGAGCTCATCGAGATTCTCGGCGGCGAGACCCGCCGCCTAAACCTGGCGAAGAACCCGCCGACGGTCATCATGCTCGCCGGCCTCCAGGGTGCTGGTAAGACCACCTTGGCAGGCAAGCTTTCTAAGCATCTGGCCTCCAAGGGACACACCCCGATGCTGGTGGCCTGTGACCTTCAGCGCCCGGGCGCGGTGCAGCAGCTGCAGATCGTTGGCGAGCGCGCGGGAGTCGATGTCTACGCTCCGGATCCGGGTACCTCCCTGGATTCCCACGAGCATGAGATGGGAACCTCCCATGGGGATCCGGTGGACGTCGCCAAGCGCGGTATCGAAGAGGCCAAGCGCACCCAGCACGATATCGTCATCATCGATACCGCCGGCCGTCTCGGCATCGATGAGACCCTGATGACGCAGGCGCGCAACATCCGCGATGCCGTCAATCCGGACGAAGTCCTCTTCGTCATTGACTCGATGATCGGTCAAGACGCCGTGCAGACCGCCGAGGCCTTCCGCGATGGCGTGGACTTCACCGGTGTCGTCCTGACCAAGCTGGACGGTGACGCCCGCGGTGGTGCGGCACTGTCCATTCGTGAGGTCACGGGCAAGCCCATCATGTTCGCCTCCACCGGTGAGAAACTCGAGGATTTCGATGTCTTCCACCCGGAGCGCATGTCCTCGCGCATTCTGGGCATGGGTGACCTGCTGACACTTATTGAGCAGGCGGAATCCAAGCTGGATCAGTCTAAGGCGGAGGAAGCCGCCAAGAAGATGGGCTCCGGCGAGATGACGCTCAATGACTTCTTGGACATGATGCTCATGGTGCGCAACCTGGGCCCGATGGGCAACCTGCTCAAGATGATGCCCGGCGGCAACAAGATGAACCAGATCGCCGATATGGTCGACGAAAAGCAGCTTGACCGCATCCAAGCCATTATCCGCGGTATGACGCCGGAGGAGCGGGAAAACCCGAAGATTCTCAACGCTTCACGTCGTAAGCGCATTGCCCTCGGTTCTGGCGTGAGCGTGTCTGACGTCAACCAGCTCATTGAGCGCTTCACCGAAGCCAAGAAGATGATGTCGCAGATGGCCGGCCGTTTTGGCATGCCAGGCATGGGCGGTGGGCGTTCCGCTACCAAGAAGAAGCCGAAGGGCCGCAAGGGCAAGAACGGCAAGCGCAAGCCGCCGAAGCGTCGTGGTGGCGGCGGTATGCCGGGGATGGGCGGCGGAATGCCGTCGATGCAAGAACTGCAGAAGATGCAGGAACAGCTCGGCGGCGGCATGCCCGGGCTGGGAGATATCAAGATGCCGAAGGGCATGGAGAATATCGATCTCAACAACCTGGACTTTGGGCAGGGCAAAAAGAAATAACGAAGAATGCAGCAGCATTCTTCGTTAATAAGGGCCGGCGCTAAAAAGCGCCGGCCTTTGTCGTTTTAAATGGCTTTATCTGCCGGATATGCAGGATAGGGGATAGGATCCGCGGGTGTGGTCGGAGGCGTCTCAGCGGACTGAGGCACTATGGGGCTGTCCGTCGGGATCTGCGGGGGCTGCTGCTGCACCGTCTCGCCCTTGAGGAAGGGGGTGATGGCTTCACGGATGAGCGGGACGGCCGAATCCGCGAAGGCCTTGGTGAAGTGGTGCATATCGCGGTACACCATGATATTGCCGATGATGACCGGGCAATCGCCGTTGGCATCGCAGAACCACGTCGAGGTGTCCACGGCCAGCATGTTCTTGTACTGGGAGAGGACTTCGGCGCCGGGGTCATAGGGAGCGTAGACCTCTTCGAAGCGCATGCCGCAGCCGAGAGAATCCTGGGTGGCTACGTAGCACTCATCAAACTGGAGGCCATTGCCGTGCTCATCGAATCCCCACGGGTTATCACGGAAACCCAAGAAGGGAATATCGTGCTTGGCCAACTCGTCCCAGAAGGCCTTATAGCCAGGTGGGACGGCGTCTGGGCCGTGACCCAAGGGTTGGCCGGGGCGCGTTGAATTAGAGACCACGAGGGCCGGGTCCGCATCGATAATGCGCTTGACCACTTCCTTGCTCCACTCGGCACAGGAAGGCTTCACACTCAGCTCATCGCCGAGCTCGATGGGGCAACCCACGCGGGTGAGCGGAACCAGCTTGAAACCCATCTCGCGGCCCAAGTGATCCAAGGCCGAAGAATACTGCTCCGCGTGCGAACCGCCCACCAGGTAGACCTCGACATCGGAGTTGACATCACCGAAGATGCACGGCGTCACGCCGTCCTTCTGGGTCTCGATGAAGTAGTCCGTTGGCTCTTGCTCCGGGATGAAGCACCAGTTGTCGGCGACTGGCGGCTGAATGCCGCGCGCGAGAATCGGGTCAGGCTTGATCTCTACGTTCTCAGGCGGCGTGATGTTCTCGACGAAGGTCGTCGCTCCTGGGTAGAGCTTCGGGTCGAGCATTTCGTGGTTCGCTTCCTGCAGGCTGCGCAGCCACAGCGGTTGAACGGCCACGAGCGCAACGGTGCAGGCGGCAACGAGGACTCCGCCAACGCCCCGCAGAGCGCCGGTGCGAGTGCGAAGGTCGGCGAGGCCGCGGTGGACGGGGAGGTCGTCGGCAAGCGGGCGTTTGCGGTGCTGGCGCAGGGGCTTCTCGACGAAACGATGCGTCAGGTCCGCCAAGCCCAGCGACACCACGATGATGATGGCCCCGAGCCACCACGGAGGGGTGTCAAGGCCGAGGGCGGCGATGGAAATGATGAGCAGCGGCCAATGCCACAGGTAGAGCGGGTAGGCGATATCACCGAGCCAGCGAGAAACCCGGGTGGTGAGCACCCGTGAGAAAGACCCGCCGGAACCAATGATGATGAGTACTGCACCGCCGATGGGCAGAAGAGACAGCGGCCCAGGGAAGGCCAAGCTATCGGAAATAAGCAGGCCGGTACCAGCCAGAGCCGCCAAGCCGAGAGCCGTGGCGAGGTTGGACAGGCGCTGCGGCATGCGCAGGTGCGAACCATAGATGACGAGCACCGCGCCCAAAGTTAGCTCCCAGGCGCGCGACCATGTGGAATAGTAGTTTTCCGGGGTGCCAAAGAGGCCGTCGCGGGATGCATAGGCAAAAGAAACGACGGTGACTACGAGGAGGATCGGGCCCGCGATGGAATTAATGGAAGAGAAACGCTGTTCTCGTAGGCCCGTGTTCTTGGGGCGCAGGCGCATGAAAGCGGCCAGGCCGAGAGCGAAGAAGATACCCAGCAGGTAGAACTGGCCCTGCACAGCCATGGACCACATGTGCTGCAGTGGTGACGTAGTTGCTGAAGCGGCGGCGTAGTCAGCGTTCTGCCGTGCTAATTCCCAGTTCTGGTAGTAGAAGACCGTCGCAGTGATCTGCTTGGTGAGCTCCGTGTTTAAAAGCTTCGGGGCGAAGAGCCGGACAAGCACATAGCTCACGCCGATGACGAGCACGAGGGAAGGCACCAGCCGGCGGAGCGTGCGCCAGATGGGCCACCACGGGTTCAAGGAGGCATTCGGCCGTGCGGCATAGCGCAGCTGCGAGCCTAAGAAGAAGTATCCGGAAAGCAGGAGGAAGACATCGACGCCACCTGAGACACGACCAACGAAGACGTGGTACAGAACAACCAAGGCGATCGCGATGCCGCGGAGGCCGTCAAGGTCGTAACGGTAGCGGAATGTAGAGGGGGCTTGTTTATTCATAAAAAGAGGAGTGTGTGGCGTCGAAATAACCGCATTACAGACTACCCCCTTCGCGGGGTAAGGCCTAACTCTGCAAGAGCTAAGGGGGATTTCCTATCTTGTGTGGGTTCCGCTAAAGTTGGTGGGGTTGTTCACGCACAGCGTGGAGGACACATAAAACTTCATCTCTGCGTAACGCCGGTACCGCCTACGGACGGCCGGCACGTCACGCGCAGGATAAATCCAAGGGTTGAACCGGCGCGCCACCAAGCGGCGCGTGTCTGAACTGCCCGGTGACTAGAAAAGGAGCCAATCATGGCCGTTAAGATCAAGCTGCAGCGTATGGGCAAGATCCGCAACGCTGAGTACCGCGTTATCGTCGCTGATGCACGCACCCGTCGCTCCGGCAAGGCTATCGAAAACATCGGTATCTACCAGCCGAAGCAGGAGCCGTCCCTGATCCAGATCGATTCCGAGCGCGCTCAGTACTGGCTGGGTGTCGGCGCGCAGCCGACCGAGCCGGTTCTCGCACTGCTCAAGGTGACCGGTGACTGGCAGAAGTTCAAGGGTCTGCCGGGCGCAGAGGGTACCCTGAAGGTTGCTGAGGAGAAGCCGTCCAAGCTGGACCTCTTCAACGCTGCTCTGGCTGAGGCCAACAACGGCCCGACCATCGAGGCCATCACCGAGAAGAAGCGCAAGGCCAAGGAAGAGGCTGAGGCTAAGGCTGCCGCCGAGAAGGCTGCTGAGGAAGCCGCTGCCGCTGAGGCTGCTAAGGCCGAGGAAGAGGCCGCTAAGGCTGAAGAGGCCGACTCCGCTGAGGCTGAGGAGTCCGCAGAGTAATTTCTACTCGGCTAAAAGATTATCCCCGCTGACCTGTCGGTCGCGGGGATTTTTAGTGCTTAGGATCGCCCGGGGTGGTGCGCTTCCAGGGGATTGTCGAAGTCCAAGCCGCGGACAGCGGAGGCTATGACCGATTGCGCCAAGGTTTCCACCTTTTCCTCCGGTAGCGACCTCAAATGACCGCTGAGGCACAAGACTGTGAAACCGTGCACAGTGGACCAGCCGGCCAGGCAATTCTGCATCATGTGTTGCTTACTGGGTTCCTGTCCGATGGAGCGCGCATACTGCTCCATGTAGCCGTAGAAATTGAATGTGGCCTGCACGCGTAGGTCCTCGCCGGGGCCCTCGGCCGCGGCCGCGAGTCCAGCTGGAATATCAAAACCGCTCGTGGCCATCATGCACTCGAAGAAGTTCTGCTCCTCCAAGGCGTAGTGGTAGTAGGCAAAACCAGCCGCCATCATCTTGTCGACGATGGTGCCTTCCGTCTCTTCGAAGGCCTCGCTGAGCTTGGTAATGAGTTCGTAGGTGGCGACGTCCGCGACGGCATCGAGAAGCGCGGCTTGATCCTTGAAGTGGCGGTAGGCGGCAGTAGGGGAGACACCGACCGCGCGCGTTGCGGCGCGAATCGTCACCGACTCCGGTCCTCCCTCCCGGCCAAGCTTGATGGCCTCCTGGAGGATCTCTTCATGCAAATTTCCATGGTGATACGGCTTCGAACTACTCACACTATAAGAATAGTACTAAAAGTCTATACATTCGCGCTAGTGTGTGGTGTCAACATGGTGAGCAGCATGAGTGCAGGTTCCTCGCTACATGTCACCGCATGCGGCACGTACGCCGGAAGGTGCACTATGCGTCCGGGAGCGAGCACCTCATCCTGTTCCTCGCAACTAAAAATCACCGATCCCCGGAGCACCTGCACGGTGATGGGGTGTGCGGCCTTGTGATCAGGTAGGTCTTGTCCCGGCAGGAATGAAAAGAGGATGAGGTTTGCGCCGTCGGCACTGAGGACCCTCTTAACGGCTGGTCTGGGGCGTGTGGGGTGCGGCTCGGGGGCCTCATCGAGCAGATTCAGCGTTGCGAGGGCGGCGCTGTTGTGGGAGGCGTCGCCAAAGGTGGTTGCATCATTGATGGGAAGCTCAGTCATGCCGCCCCAGCGTAGCCCGTTAAGCTAGCAGGCATGGAACTACTCATTGGTCGCGTGGTGAAATCCCACGGCATTAAAGGCGAGGTCTCCGTCGAGGTGACCACCGATTCCCCTGAGACCCGATTCGCCGTCGGCGAGGTCCTTCACGGTAAGCAAGGTAAGAAGGAACATGAGCTCACCATTGCAGCGGTGCGATCCCATAAGGGCCGTCTGCTCATCACGTTTAAGGAAATCCCGGACCGCACGGCCGCGGATTCCCTGCGTGGCACCCAGTTCTTCGCCGAACCTCTGGATGACCCAGAAGACGACGGCTTCTATGACCACGAGTTGGAAGGCCTGCGCGTCCTCCTTGATGGCAAAGACGTGGGCGAGGTGACCGGCGTGACGCACGGACCGACGCAGTCCCTCCTGGAAGTCACGCTCACCGAAGGCAAAGAAGCGCTCGTGCCCTTCGTGGAGGAGATCGTGCCGGAGATCGATCTGGAGGCGGGGACCTGCACCATCACCCCGCCGGAAGGGTTGCTCGACCTATGAGGATTGACGTTCTCACCATTTTTCCGGAGTATCTCGACCCGCTGCGCCATGCATTGCTGGGCAAGGCCATCGAGCAGGGCAAGCTCGCGGTGGGCGTGCATGACCTGCGCCAGTGGGCCACCGACGTGCATAAATCCGTTGACGATTCCCCTTATGGGGGCGGCCCCGGCATGGTGATGAAGCCTGAGGTGTGGGGGCCCGCGCTTGACGCCGTCTCCTCCGGCACCGCCTCCACCCAGGACCTCCAAAGCGCGCTGCCGCACCTGAGCAAGCCGCGCCACGACGATATCCATGGCGTCGAGGCGCGCTCCTATGGTGAAAGCGAGGGTTCGGATAAGCCGCTGCTCATCGTGCCGACACCTGCCGGAACGCCCTTTACTCAGGCCGACGCGCAAGCCTGGTCTAACGAGGAACACATTGTCTTTGCGTGTGGGCGCTACGAGGGCATCGATCAGCGCGTCGTCGAGGATGCCGCGCAGCGCTACCGCGTGCGCGAGGTGTCCATCGGCGATTACGTGCTCATCGGCGGCGAGGTAGCCGTGCTGGTCATTGCTGAAGCTGTGGTACGCCTTATCCCCGGGGTGTTGGGGAACCGGCGCTCGCACGAGGAGGACTCCTTCTCCGATGGCCTGCTGGAGGGGCCCAGCTACACCAAGCCGCGCGAGTGGCGCGGCCTTCAGGTTCCGGACGTGCTGACCTCCGGTGACCACGCCCGTGTGGACCGGTGGCGCCGCGAGCAGTCGCTGGCGCGGACGTGGCAGCGCCGCCCAGAGTTGCTGGATGCAGCGGAGCTAAGTGACGCCGATCGCGCCTACCTGGAAACCTTAAAGGAGGATTGAGATGGACGTGAGCACTGACTTGTCAATACTTATGACCGAAGCTGAATGGAACAAGGTCCTCGAAAATATGCCGCAGCGTTTGCGTGAAGGCGGAGTCGAGCCACAGGACATCAACGCCGAGGTCGTGTCATTTACCTGCGAACCCGACAACATTCTGGTCAACGAGTACATGGATAAGCACGGTCAGCCACCGGTGGGTGAGCACGTGTGGAGGGTCATCGTCAACGGCTCTTCAGATTTACCGCTGACGAAGGTCACCGCGGCCGTCGCGGAGTGTTTGCCGCCGCACACATTGTGGTACGGGACCTCAGAGATTGGTCACACCGAGTTTGGGCTGGGCACTTCCTGCGCGTGGCAGGGCGGGGTATAGGGTGAGAAGGTCTTAAGTCCCCGACCCATAAAGAGGTTTTGTGAATATCGCAGCCACCATCGCTGGAGAGCTGGGCGTCAAAGAGCAGTTTGTCGAAGCCGCCCTCAAGCTCATGGCGGAGGGTAACACCGTTCCGTTCATCGCCCGTTACCGCAAGGAAGCCACCGGCGGGCTGGATGACTCGCAGCTGCGTATCATCGAGGAACGCTCGACCTACCTGCGGGAACTGGAGGAGCGCAAGGAAACGGTGCTCGCCGCGATTGAGGAGCAAGGCAAGCTGACCGACGAGTTGCGTGCCCTCATTCAAGGCTGCGAAACCAAGGCGCGCCTAGAGGATCTGTACCTGCCGTATAAGAAGCGCCGCAAGACCAAGGCGGATACCGCGCGCGAGGCAGGACTTGAGCCGCTGACGGACAAACTCATTGAGAATCCTTCGGCGGATCCGGCCGAGCTGGCAGGGGAGTACCTCACTGAAGGCTTCGAGGAAGCGAAGAAAGCCCTCGAGGGTGCTCGCGCTATCTTGGTGGACCGTTTTGCACTGGACGCGGACCTCGTCGGCGAAGTGCGCGAGCGCATGTACACCAGCGGTTCCATGAATGCCGGTGTGGTGGAAGGCAAGGAAACCGAGGGCGCGAAGTTCAAGGACTACTTCGAGTTCTCTGAGCCTTTCGACAAGCTTCCCTCGCACCGCATCCTGGCGCTGTTGCGTGGTGAGAACGAAGGCGTGCTGCAGCTCAACCTCGATGCCGGCGATGACGCCATGTATGAGGGCATGATTGCGGAGCGCTTCGACTTGGACGTTGCCACCTCACGCTGGCTTGCCGACGCCGTCCACTGGGGCTGGCGCACCAAACTCTCCATCTCCTCGGGCCTCGACGTGCGCATGCGTCTCAAGGAGAAGGCCGAGGAAGGAGCGCTCAAGGTCTTCGCTACCAACTTGCGCGATGTTCTGCTGGCCGCCCCGGCGGGCCAGCGCGCGACGCTGGGCTTGGACCCGGGTTACCGTAATGGCGTCAAGTGCGCGGTCGTCGACCCGACGGGCAAGGTCCTTGCCACCACCATCGTCTACCCGCACCAGCCGCAGCAGAAGTGGGCTGAGGCGGTGAGGGAGTTGGCGTCGTTAAGCGCGGCTCATTCGGTGGACCTCATGGCGATTGGTAATGGCACCGCTTCGCGTGAGACGGAGAAGCTCGCCGGTGAAGTCGCGGACCTCATCGCGCAGGCGGGTGGGAAGCGGCCGAACCCGGTCGTGGTCTCGGAAGCCGGTGCATCGGTGTATTCGGCTTCGCAGCTGGCGGCCGATGAATTCCCCGACATGGACGTCTCCCTGCGCGGCGCGGTGTCCATCGCGCGCCGCCTGCAGGACCCGCTGGCGGAGCTGGTGAAGATTGACCCGAAGGCCATCGGCGTGGGGCAGTATCAGCACGATGTCAACCAGGTCGCGCTCGCCCGCACCCTCGATGGTGTGGTGGAGGATGCCGTGAATGGCGTCGGCGTGGACCTTAATACCGCCTCGGCTCCGTTGCTGGAGCGCGTGGCCGGAGTGAACTCCACGATTGCGGCCAACATCGTGGCCTATCGCGATGAGAATGGCACGTTTGCTTCACGCAAGGAGCTGAAGAAGGTGCCGCGCTTGGGGCCGAAGGCCTTCGAACAGGCGGCTGGCTTCTTGCGCATCAATGGAGGTAAGGACCCGCTCGATGCCTCGGCCGTGCACCCGGAGGCTTACCCGGTGGTGGCGCGCATCGCGGAGAAGACCGGGCTGGGGGTTTCGGAGCTCATCGGCAATTCGCGCGTGTTGACGAAGCTGTCGCCGGCGGACTTTGCTGACGATACCTTCGGTGTGCCGACGGTGACGGATATCATTGCGGAGCTGGACAAACCTGGCCGCGACCCGCGCCCAGAATTCAAGACGGCTACCTTCAAGGAAGGCGTAGACAAGGTCTCGGACTTGAAACCGGGCATGATTCTGGAGGGCACCGTGACCAACGTTGCGGCCTTTGGTGCCTTCATCGACGTTGGCGTGCACCAGGACGGGCTTGTGCATGTGTCCGCGATGAGCCACAAGTTCGTCTCTGACCCGCATGATGTGGTCCGTTCGGGCCAAGTGGTGAAGGTCAAGGTCATGGAGGTCGACGTGGAGCGCCAGCGCATTGGTTTGTCGCTGCGGCTTGACGACGAACCCGGCCAGCCCGCCCCCAAGCGCCGCAACGGCGGCGGGCGTTCCGAGGGGCGAGGCGGCCGTTCCGACCGGCGCAACGGAGGGCGTGGCCGCGCGGACCGCGGCGGCGGTGGCTCGATGGCCGATGCCCTCAAGAAAGCTGGCTTTTAAAGCTCATCTAGTCACGCGCCACAAACCCCTGACCGTTCAAACGGTTGGGAGTTTGTGAGTTTTTCGGCGGGCTGTTCTGCACGGACGGTGCATTGGACACGCCCGTGGGATGGAGCGATCGCCAAAGACTCGGAAGGCCTCAAGAAAGCTGAGGTTTCCGCGTGGCGCAGGGCTGAGTCCGCCGTGTTAAGAGGACATTCCGTGCTGGTGGGGAGCCGGTTCGGGGTGTGGACGTGTGCGGCTAAGCTGCCGCGAAGACTATCCGGGCGGTGACACAGTGCTGGGTGGTGATGGGTGTGGGTCCGGCGGATCGGGTGGTTGGCCTGGAGGAGTGCGCGTCGGGCTCGTGGCCTGCCGGTTTATGGCTTCTTGGTAGGCCGGCTGCCCGGTAATCGGTGTTCCCCAGGGCGGGATATAGTCAACGGGTCCTCTCAGCCGAAAGACATAGCCTCGGCCGGTTGGGCTGGTGGGGTCATCGTCGTTAATACCGTTGTGATAAGCGCACAACATGGTCAGGTTGGGCGGGTTGGTTTCTCCGCCCGCCTGCCAAGGGATGATGTGGTGGACCTGGCAGTAGTCCGCCGGTTTATTGCAGTCTTCGATCGCGCAGGTGGGGTGCTCCGCGCTGGCCATGATGCGTTGCTCGACGCTGGCAAAGCGCGAAAGACGGTGCAGCCACACCGGGCCGATAGTGGGGTGGACCAGTGTGGCGTAGCCAGTTTCGGCGAACTTGTAGGTGAGAAACTCCGCGCCGCTCATGCGCCCGCCGTTGGTGAGCTCGAGTTCGATGTCATCGCCGTCATGACGGACGATTTTGTCGAGCTCATCGAGTGTTATCACGACGTTCGTTCCCACCGCCGGCCGAGAGCCCACACCTTCTTTAAAGAAGACTTGACGGGTGGCGTCCAGGAGGTCAGTGGGGTTAATGGACTCCAGCGTGCTGCGCATGGTGGAGATGTTCAGCGCGGAGTCGGTAACCGTGAGTGAGTGCGGGCCGTTCTTGCGGTAGGTAAGGCGCACCCCAGGCGACGGCACGCGTTTCGGTTTGAGTTCTTTCAAACGTTCCGCCGCCACTGAAGGAATCCGTTCTGAAGGCGTGGATGCAAGTGTTACGCGCACATTCCAGACGTCGAGTTGCTTCTTCAGTTTGGCGGCGTAGGACTCAATGAGGCTTAGTGTGGCCAGGTCGTGGCCTTGGCGTCGGGCTGCTTGGCGGGCGGTGCGCTGCTTGCCGGTGAAGCGGGTATCGCCGAAATAGATGGCATGAAGTGACGCCAGCTCTGCCGCATCGCCGCGTGAGGCGCTCAGCGCGCGCAAGCTTTCGGGTGTGCTGGTTGCTGCTTCCACCAGCGCAATCCCCGAGTTACGAAGGCGGATGTAGGTCTCAATATCCCCCATGGGCACAGAGCCTAAAACAGGCCTTAAGGCCTCGCAACCGGAGGGGGAAACGCCCTGTTCATGTGCCTTGTAACTCGGAGCTCACACGGGAGTAACTAGCACCCACACGGCCAAACGCAGTCACCAGGTCGTGATTCGGAGCTCGCACGGGAGTAACGGCATGGGGTGCAATGACACGAATAGCCATAAGTTTACAGAGTCAACATATTAGGTGGTATGTTTGGTGAAACAAATGAACTAGTGGTCCCGCTTATCGTTGTACTTCCTCTGAAAGTCCTGGGCAGAAGGCTATAAGCGGGCCAGAGCTAAAACCATGAGGAGGCGGGAATGCGCCGTGAGACGGAAGAAAGCCGGAAGAATGCTTCTTCGCCTGGCAAGGCAGCTAAGGGGAGCGCAGCAGGCCACGACAGTGAGGCGATGGGGTGGCACCGCGTCCTCGATTGGCGCCCCACGAGTACCTTGTCGCGCGTGCTCATCGTTTTCCTTCTCGTAGCACCCATCGTCATCGCGGGCACCATGATGTGGGCCATGTGGGACCCCTCTAAGTACATGCGCAACATTGATTTGGCGGTGGTGAATGAGGACGCGGGCGTCGAGAAGCAGGGCACCTACACTAACTACGGCGATCAGGTCGTGGAAGGCCTAATGGAGACGCAGTACCTGAACTTTGCCGAAGTCAGCAAGGGCGACGGGGATGAGGGGCTGCTCAAGGGCACATACCTCATGGTCGTGACCATCCCGAAGAACTTCTCCGAGCAGGCCGTCACCATCATCAGCGATAAACCGGTCAAGCCGGAGATTCACTTCGCCACTAATGACTACTACGGCACGAATGGCTCGGTGATTTCTTCCAGCCTCATCCCGCAGGTGCAGACCAGCGTGGAGAATGCGATTTCCAAGAAATACGCCGACCAGGTTATTGAGGGGCTGAATAAACTCAGCGATGGTCTGGGAACCGCGGCCGAGGGCGCCGGCCGTCTCGATGAGGGTGCAGGCAAATTGCAGGAAGGCGGCGGGCGCGCGGTCGAGGGAATCGCCAAGTTGGACGCCGGCGCGGGCGATCTCAACAACGGTACGGGCCAGCTGCTGGACGGCACGAACCGCCTGAATGACGGAGTAGGGCGCCTCAGCGATGGTGCCGCGCAGCTCGATGATGGCGCCGCGCAGCTTGCCAACGGCTCCGCCAAACTGCTCGCCGGAACCGGCCGCCTAGCGGATGGCGCGGGCCAGATCGATGGCGGCGTCAACCAACTGACGGGCATGCTCATCCCGGTGCTCAAGCAGGCGCAGGCCGTAGCCCCGGCGCTGCTGCAGCTTGTCGACGTCCTCCGGGGCCTCGGCATGCACCAGCAAGCCGACCAACTCTATTCCCTGGTGTCCAAGCTCGACCCGGCCGCCAGTGGAAACATGGTGGCGCAACTGGAAAAGCTCTCTGACGGCACCGGTCAGCTCTACTACAACCTGTCCGATCCCAACTCGGAGTACCTCGGCGGCATGATGGCCCTCAATGACGGTGCGCACCGCTTGTCCGATGGCTCGCAGCAGTTGCGCGCGGGTGTTGGCGAGCTGGGCGACGGTGCCGCCCAGCTGCAGGACGGTGCTTCCCGCTTGCATGAGGGCACCGGCACGTTGAAGGACGGCACGAGCCAGCTGGCAGCCGGTGGTACGGAGCTGAAGGATGGCATGGACCAGCTCAAGGCGGGCTCCAATGAGTTGGCTACCAAGCTTGCCGACGGTGCCGCCAAAGCCCCCTCCATTAGCCAGCCGGATACGTCCGCACAGAACATGGCCGTGCCCATCAACTTCACCTCCTCCAACCTTCACCCCGTACAGACGGTGGTCAGCCCGGTTGACCCGACCGAGAAGAACATTACGGGCGGCGCCTCTTTGCTCTTCGTTCTGGTCTTCGGCTTCCTTGTGATGCTGCTTCTGGCGATGACGCTGCCGTATTACCTGGGCCGTCGCGGTGAGTCAGTCACGAGCCCGGTACGTGGCATTCTGGCGGCCTTCGGCGTGGTGGCGGGGCTGAACTTCTTGATCTTGACCTTTATGGGTTTGATGTCCTCCACCATGGGCTGGAGTCCTGCCAGCTGGCCGATGATGTTGTTAGTCATCGCCGCCATCGCGGCCGTGGGTGCGGCGGCCTACCAGTTCTTCCTCGTAACCTTCGGCCGCAAGATTGGTGCCGTCTTCGCAGTCGGTGCCTTTGCCCTAGGCGTCATGGTCTTCGGCGGTGTGTGGCCGGTGGCGGCCATTCCGCGCCCGCTGAGTTTGCTGCATCCTTTCCACCCGATGTCTTATGCGAAAAACGCCTTTACCCGCGCTACCGACGGCATCCACGATGGGACGTTCTGGGCCGGTATCGCGGTGCTGTTCATCGTGACCGCTCTGGCACTGGTGGCTTCCTGCGTGATTTTCCGGGCTCGTCACCACGGCACGGCGCGCATCCTCGACGAGCATCTCTTCCGCACGCCGGCGGTGGCTGGCGCCTAGAAATCTTGTGCTGCGAGCCCACCGGGCAGGTTGCGCAACTCGATGCCCATGCCCGCGGCGAGATCGGCGTAGCGCAGGACAAAGCCAGCGCTGCGCCCACCGGAGGCGCAGGCCACGTAGACTAGTTCGGATGCGCAGGCGGATAGTGCTCGGCGCACGGAATCATCATCGGTGACGGTATGCCAGGGCAGTGTCACCGCGGCATAAGGAAAGTTGGGCTCCTCGGAGATATCGAGGAGGGCAGCGCGGCCGGTGACAAGCTCCGGCGGCGGGGTGTGCCGGCCAGGTAGGGCAGTAACGAGGGGGCGGTCGGGATCGGCGCCCACCCGCAGTGTGCGGAAGCTACCGGGGAGCGCGTCGTAGGAGGTTACGCGCCCGACCATGTCCCGATGATCTGGGAGTGCGCCGAGTATGGCGACCGCCGCGGTGGCCATGAGCCCCGCGATGACCGATGTCGTAGCCCCCAGGACTCCCGCTGTGGAGCACTCGAGAGCCTCGCCACTAGGCGGGGCGGGGAAGAGATCGCGAAAGCCCACCCCGCGCCCGTCAGCACATGCATTCCCGGAGTGCCACAGCGCGGCTTGCCCGCCGTAGCGCAGCACGGTTCCCCAGGCCAGTGGGGTAGAGGTGAGCTCGCAGGCATCAGCGACGAGATACTTCGTATCGAAGGTATCTGAGCCGTCGAGGACGAGGTCGGCCTCGGAACACAGGTCGAGGACGGTGGAGGAGCCGAGGCGTTCTTTAAGCGCGGTGATGGTGAGCTCGGGGGCAAGCTCGCGGGCGCGCGCGGCGGCTACCTCGGCCTTGGGCTTGCCGAGGTCCCCTACACCAAACAGCACCTGCCTGTGCAGGTTGCTGATATCGACGGTATCGGAATCAATAATCGTGATTCGCCCGATGCCAGCCGCCGCCAGCTGCTGGAGGGCCGGGCAGCCCAGCCCACCGGCGCCCACGACGAGCACGTGCGCGGCATTGAGGCGCTCCTGGGCCGCGTCACCGAATCCGGGGAGAAGGCGTTGGCGCGCGGTGCGGGCGAGTTCATCTTTGCTGAGCATAGGTCCCTTGTGCGGCGGCGATCAATGCCACAGGTCTAGAGAACGTGGTCGGCCCAGGAGGCTAGGCCCTCGAAGGTGGAGGATGCCTGGGCGTGCTCGCGCTGCGGGATGCGCCCTGCACTCCGGGCTAGGCGGCCGGCTTCGACGGCGTGGCGCATGGCGGTGGCCATGGCCTCGGGATCCTGGCAGCGGTTGACCGCGCTGGCGAGAAGCACGCCGGAGCAGCCCAGCTCCATGGCGAGGGTGGCGTCGGAGGCGGTGCCGATGCCGGCGTCGACAAGCACGGGCACCGAGGCACGTGAGCAGATGAGCTCGAGGTTGTGGGGATTGAGGATTCCCAGACCAGTGCCGATGGGGGCTCCGAGAGGCATGACGGCTGCCGCTCCGGCGTCTTCGAGGCGCTGGGCGGCTACGGGATCGTCGCTGGTGTAGGCCAGGACGGTGAACCCTTCGGCGCTCAGCAGCTCGGTGGCGTCGAGGGTTTCCACGACATCGGGCAGCAGCGTATGTTCGTCGGCGATGACCTCGACCTTGACCCAGGAGGTCCCCAGCGCCTCGCGGGCCATGCGGGCGGTGAGCACGGCCTCGCGCGCGGTGCGACACCCGGCGGTGTTGGGGAGTGGGGCGATGTCCAACCGGCGCAGCAGATCGAAGACACTCTCACCATCACGGGTACCAGCGTGGCGGCGCATGGCCACGGTAGTCAGCTCGGTTCCGGAGGCGACGAGCGCGCGCTCCAGGGCGTCGTGGCTCGTGGCCCCACCGGTGCCCATGATGAGGTGGGAAGAAAAGGTGGTCTCGGCGATGGTGAGCATTTAACCTCCTTGGACTGCGGTGAGGATTTCCACGGCCGCGCCTTCGGTGAGTGAGGTGGACTCCCACTGCGAGCGAGGAACGACTTGTTCGGACACGGCCACGGCGGTGCCGTCGGCTGCGATGTTCTGCTCGTCCAACAATTCGGTGATGGTCGTCGCTGAGGTGTCAGTGGGCTGGCCGTTAAGGATGAGGATCATGGCTGCTCCTTGAGGTGACGTAGAGGATCACAAGCGGTGAGATCGATGCTGGATTCGGTGCCTTCGATGAGCTCGCGTGTACAGCGCGCGGCCAGGGCCGTGAGCAGAATGCCGTGGCGGAAATAGCCGGTGGAGATGACGAGCTTGTCGCTGACGCGGCCGAGGTACGGCAGGTCATCCGGGGTTCCGGGGCGGGCACCCGCGCTGGCCTCGAGGAATTCGCACTCTTCGACGGCGGGCAGCACACGGATGGCGTCGCGAAGCAGCGCGTAGACACCGCCGGCCTGGGCCGTAGCAAGAGTGTCCTCGCGGGTTGTAGCGCCAACCGCCAAGGTGCCGTCGCCGCGGGGGATGAGGTAGATGGGGCGGTCCTCCACGAAGCCGCGCACCACGCGGGTGAGCAGAGGCTGGAGCTCGTCCGGTACGCGCAGGCGCAGGATATCGCCGTATACCGGGCGCAGGTGTAGCGGAGATTCTTCGAGCCCGGCTGATGCAGCCCACTCGATGTCGCGTGCTCCCAGGCCTGCAGCGAGTAACACCTGTTCAGCTTCGAACTCGCCGACGGCCGTGGTGACCATGCCCGTGTCAGCATTGATCGACTGTGCTGCCGTGCGGAAGAAACGCACACCGAGTGCTTGGGCTGCGCTGAGCAGTGCAGCTGTCCACTGGCGGGGGAAAACCTGCGTGTCACCCGGAATACTCACCGCAGCAGCCAGACGTGGCGAGAGCAAAGGTTCGGCGCGCCGGGCTTCGCGCACGGTGATGCGCTCGACCTCCATGCCGTGGAGGGATTGATAGTCAGCCAGCTCGGTGAGGTGCTGAGCATCCGCACGGTCAGCGGCGACGACGAGGGTACCTTCGGCGCGGTAGCCAGTTGGGACCTCGGTGTGCTGAGCCACGAGATCGATAAGCTTCGGGTACCACGCGCCGGAGGCACGCATCAGCGGGAAGAGTGGATCCTGTTGGTAGACCACCTCCGCGGCGGGGGCGAGCATGCCCCCGGCATAGTGCGAAGCCCCAGAGGCCGGTGCCGGGTCCAAGATAGTGACCTTAAAGCCCCGCGCGGCCAACTCCACGGCGGTGGCCAGACCGATGACGCCCGCGCCGACGACGATGACTGAAGAATCAGAGCTAGTACTCATCGCGCACCTTCGTCAAAACCGGACAGCAGCGCGCGGCAATAAGCTTCTGGGTCCTCGGCATTCATGATGCCGCGCACGACGGCTAGTCCGGCCACACCAGTTGCCGCAAGATCGGCTGCATCCTCAGCGGTGACATCCCCGATGGCTACGAGTGGCACGCGGGAGAGCTTCACCAATTCCGGGTAGGCGTGAAGTCCTAAAGGCGTGCGGCCGGAGTCCTTCGTCGGAGTCGCGCGGAACGGGCCGCAACCGATGTAGTCAATGACATCTGCGACGTCATTGGCGGCCTCGACCAATTCGCGGGTGCCGGTGGTCAGACCGATAATCGCGCCCGGACCCAACAACGCGCGGGCAGCGGCGACGGGTAGATCATCTTGGCCGACATGCACGCCATGCACCGGCTCGCCGGCGTGGCGTAGGGCGGCGGCGACGTCTACGCGGTCGTCGATAAGCACGCGTGTTTCTGGGTTAGCCTTCGCCACCGCGCGGGCCACGTCGCGGCCTAAATAGAAAAGGTCGCGGGCAGAAATTGGCTTGGAGCGCACCTGCACGACCCCGGCACCGCCTCGCGCTGCTGCCGCAGCGATGCGCACGATCTCCGCAGGCGTGCCCGCGCCCGTGACGAAGTAGCAGCGAAGATCAGGCATGCGCGGTTTCTTCCTCCTGATAGAGCTGCGAACCTTGGGCCTTGAACTCTTCCGACATCTGTTTCTCACCGGCACGGGCAGCTGCCACGACCTCCGGATCAACGGCGTCCTTACCCGGAAAACTTGGCATACCAAGGGAGTCGGAGAAGGTATCCCGGATGTCCTGGCTGATGCGCATAGAGCAGAACTTCGGGCCGCACATGGAACAGAAGTGGGCGGTCTTCGCCGGCTCCGCAGGCAGGGTCTCATCGTGGTAGGCCTGCGCGGTGTCTGGGTCGAGGGAGAGCGCGAACTGGTCGTGCCAGCGGAATTCGAAGCGGGCCTTACTCATCGCATCATCCCAAGCGCGCGCACCTGGGTGGCCCTTGGCCACGTCGGCTGCATGGGCCGCAAGCTTGTAGGTAATCACGCCGGTCTTCACATCATCGCGGTTGGGAAGCCCCAAGTGTTCCTTCGGTGTGACGTAGCACAGCATGGCCGTACCACCCATGGCGATGTGTGCCGCACCAATGGCGGAGGTGATGTGGTCATAGCCCGGTGCGATATCCGTAACCAGCGGGCCCAGCGTGTAGAAGGGAGCATCCGAGGCCCAGTCCTGCTCGAGCTCGTTATTTTCCTGAATCATGTTGAGCGGGACGTGGCCTGGGCCTTCCACCATGACCTGGACGTCATACTCCCAGGCACGCCGGGTGAGCTCACCGATGGTTTTGAGTTCAGCGAATTGGGCGGTGTCGTTAGCATCCGCCAAGGAGCCGGGGCGCAGACCATCGCCGAGGGAGAAAGCGACGTCGTAGCGCGCGAAAATCTCACAGAGTTCGTCGAAGTTCTCGTAGAGGAAGGACTCCTTGTGGTGCGCCAGGCACCAGCCTGCCATGATGGAGCCGCCGCGGGAAACAATGCCGGTGACGCGGTTCGTGGTCAGCGGCACGTAGGGCAAAAGCACGCCGGCGTGCACGGTCATGTAGTCCACGCCCTGCTCGCACTGTTCGATGACGGTATCGCGGAAAATCTCCCATGTCAGGTCTTCCGCGACACCATTGACCTTCTCCAGCGCCTGGTAGATGGGCACGGTGCCGATAGGAACCGGAGAGTTGCGCAGGATCCACTCGCGGGTGGTGTGGATGTCGTCACCGGTGGAGAGGTCCATGACGGTATCCGCGCCCCAGCGGGTGGCCCAGCGTAGCTTGGATACCTCCTCGGCGATGGAGGAGGTCACCGCGGAGTTGCCAATATTGGCGTTGATTTTGGTGAGGAACTTCCGACCGATGATCATCGGCTCCGACTCGGGGTGGTTGACGTTATTAGGCAGGATGGCGCGGCCACGGGCGATTTCGGAGCGCACGAACTCTGGGTCGCAGTGCTCGCGTAGGGCCACGAACTCCATCTCCTTGGTGATGATGCCCTGGCGCGCATAGTGCATCTGGGTAACGCGTTTGCCTTCCTTAGAACGCAGCGGTTGGCGACGCTCCCCCTTCCACTCCTGGGAAGCCGCACCGCGGCGCTCGGCCGAGCGGCCATCGTCAGCGAGGTTGCGTGCGCGGCCCTCATATTCCTCAACGTCCCCGCGCTCCGCAATCCATTCGGCGCGCAGTGCCGGCAGACCGACTTCGGGCTCACACTCCGGGCCACGTGTGCGGTAGATACGGAAGGGCTCATTGGGGCCGGTAGGGGAATCATCCAGCTGGATCTCGGTCTCCGGTACCTCCAGGCCATTCTCCCGGATGGGGGAGTAGGAGTGCTTGGGGTGGATCTCGCCGGAGTTGGTGGACTGGATGGGGTTATGGGTAGCCGTCATGGCTGCTCCTCTCTTCCTTCGCTGGTGCTAACCAGACAGGTTCGAACGGTGCAGGCGCGGTATCAGCGCCACTCTCAGCCCACTTCCCGTGGGCACCCGTGGGGTATCAGTGCGCCACCCACCTTAGAGCCAGCAATGAGGAGATGTCAGGCGTTTGACGGAATTTGTTCTTCCGGGGTGGGGTGTGGAAAGATAACGATGTTCTGTGTAATAGGCACGAACCGGTCAGCTGCCGCGAGGTGGCGCTAGGGTCCTCTGTCTTAAACTGAAAAGGAAAACACCAATGGCAAACCTCATTGACAAGGTTGATGCAGCTTCGCTGCGCGACGATATCCCGTCCTTCCGCCCGGGCGATACCCTCGACGTCAACGTCAAGGTCATCGAGGGCACCACCGAGCGTACCCAGCTCTTCAAGGGTGTCTGCATCCGCCGTCAGGGCGACGGCATCCGCGAGACCTTCACCGTGCGTAAGGTCTCCTTCGGCATCGGCGTTGAGCGTACCTTCCCGGTTCACTCCCCGAACATTGCCTCCATCGAGGTAGTCCGTCGCGGCCGTGTCCGCCGCGCCAAGCTGTACTACCTGCGCGACCTGCGCGGCAAGAAGGCCCGCATCAAGGAGCGCCGCTAATTTACAGCGCATCACAGCCCTTCGCCTTTATCCTCACCGCGAGGAAAGGCGAAGGGCTTTCCTTTTGCCTTCTCCTTTTAGCGTGCGCCGCGCGGGGCCACAAGGCCCGTGAGGGCAAGACACATTGCTAGGATTTAGCCCGTGGAAAAAGAAAACGACATTACTGAAAGTTCCCAGGGGGTTGGGAGAGAGGCGTCGGAAAGCGCGGCGCCCCCAGCTGAAGAAAAGAAGCAGATGCCCTGGTTGCTGGAGACTGCCCTCGTGGTGGTCTCCGTGCTCGCAGTCGTCGGCATTTTCCAGAACTTTGTAGGCCGGCAGTACGTGATCCCCTCCGGCTCCATGGAGCCGACATTGCATGGTTGCGAAGGCTGCAATAACGACCGGATCTTTACCGAAAAGGTTTCCTACTACGGCGATAAGAGCCCGGAACCCGGTGATGTCGTGGTATTCAAGGGCACCCCGGACTGGGATAGCAACTGGGTGTCCCCGCGTTCCGATAACCCAGTGATCCACCGCATTCAGGATGCCCTGAGCTATGTGTCGCTCACCCCGCCCGATGAGAACACTCTGGTCAAGCGCGTTGTTGCCACCGGTGGCCAGACGGTGTCCTGCCAAGAAGGGGATCCGGCAGTCATGGTGGACGGCAAGCCCATTGAACAGGATTATGTGCAGGATCCACCGACCTATCGCGTTGATGAAACCACCGGTTCCTATGCCTGCGGCGGCGCGTACTTTGGCCCCGTGACCGTGCCGGAGGGCAATATCTGGGTGATGGGAGATAATCGCACGGCCTCCGCGGACTCGCGCTATCACATGCAGGATGAGTACCAAGGAACAATCCCCCTGGAGAATGTTCGCGGCAAGGTCATGTTCATCTTCTTCCCCTTCAACCGTATTGGTGGAGTCGATGACCCGGACATCCAGTCCTAGAGTTCGCGATGTTCTTTCGGCGCTGGCTGTCACCTTCGTGGCGCTGGCGTTGATTCAGGCCTTCGTGGGAAGGCTGTATCTCATCCCGTCTTCTTCCATGGAGCCCACCCTGCATGGCTGCCCGGGGTGTACGAATGACCGCATTGCGGTGCAGAAGGTGAGCTATTACTTCAGCGATCCGCGCCCGGGAGAGGTTGTGGTCTTTGCCGGTCCGGAATCGTGGAACACGTCTTTTGAGGTCAAGCGTTCCCACAATGTGTTTCTCCGCGGCATCCAAAATATGGCGGCTGTTGTGGGGCTGGCTCCCAACGGCGATAACATTCTGGTCAAACGGGTCATTGCCACCGGGGGTCAGACCGTGTCGTGCCAGGAGGGCGATCCGGCCGTCATGGTGGACGGCCAACCCACCAACCAGGACTTTGTCCTCGATCCGCCGGAGATACCCGTCGATGAGCGGGTGGGATCGCAGGCCTGTGGCGGCGCGTACTTTGGGCCCGTCACCGTTCCCGAGGGGCACCTGTGGGTGATGGGGGACAACCGCACAAACTCTTTGGATTCGCGCGCGCACCTAGGCGATAAGCTCCAGGGCACCGTTCCAGTGGAGAACGTGCGCGGGAAGGTCGCTGCCGTGGTGGTTCCGATTAGCCGTGCGCACACTATCGAGGACATGCCCCTCTAACCGCTATGCGCCGTCTAAAACAGAAGAGAACCTATGAGGTCGCGCTCTCCAAAGCAGGGTTGGGGCCTGTTGCCGGGGTGGATGAAGCTGGGCGCGGAGCTTGCTGCGGGCCAATAACTATCGCCGCGTGTATTTTGCCGGATCGTATCCTGCCCGGCTTGGAGCGGCTTGATGATTCGAAGAAGCTCACGCCGGCGGCCCGGGAAAAGTTGGAGCCGGTGATCAAACGCCGTGCGCTGGCCTGGTCAGTGGTGCACATAGGCGCGAAGGATATCGATGCCTTTGGCATTCAGCATGCCAACCTGTCAGGAATGCGCCGTGCGGTGGCGCAGCTGGGGATCCGCCCGGGCTATGTGCTGAGCGACGCCCTCTTCGTCCCCGGCCTGCCCACCCCGCAGCTGCCGATCATCGCCGGCGATACCGCCGCACGCTGCATCGCTGCGGCTAGTGTTTTGGCCAAAGTTTCCCGGGACCGTCTCATGGTGGATGTGGCGAAGCACTACCCAGGCTATGCTCTGGAAACCCATAAGGGCTATGGCACAGCTGTGCATCAGGAGGCCATCGCCCAGCTGGGGGCGACGCCTGAGCACCGTATGAGCTATCGCAATGTTGCTGAAGCTCATGCACGATTCCTCGCGCGCGCCTGAAGGCTTAGGCAGCAAGTGCGAACTAAGCTTGTGCTCAATCTGTGACACCGTGATCCCGGGTAATTGTGAGCGAAGGAGAAGCACACCGTGAGCGCTGAGGAACTCGATAACTACGAGGCTGAAGTCGAGCTGTCGCTGTACCGCGAATATCGCGATGTGGTCAGCCAATTCTCCTATGTGGTAGAAACCGAACGCAGGTTTTACCTGGCCAATGCGGTGGAGCTCATCCCGCATACCTCCGGCCCGGATGTCTACTATGAGGTCCGCATGTCGGATGCCTGGGTGTGGGACATGTACCGCTCGGCGCGCTTTGTGCGCTATGTCCGTGTGATCACCTACAAGGACGTCAACATTGAGGAGCTGGACAAGCCGGACTTTGTTCTCCCTGAATAGAGTTCTAGGTAAAGGAGTGCGGGGAAACACCATCGAGGTGACCCCGGACTAGTTATCCACAGATTTGCGGTGGCGAGGGAAGAAGCCCTCGCCACCGGACTGTTGTGTGGGGTGTTCTGGAAGTGCCGTAAGGGGTGTGCGGCACGGGGATTTTCTTGTGTCGTGCTTACGGCGTGTTGTGTACACGTTCAATTCCAAGGAGCACCATAGTGACAAGAAATCTAGCAGCCTCTCTGCATTCGCCGACCGTGGGGCAGACCATTCGCCCCGCGGATGCACTAGGAAAAGCAGGGGAGAAATTCGCTGCTGACTTTTACCGCGCACGCGGGGCGCAGGTTATCGCCGCAAACGTTCACTACCGCGTGGGCGAGCTCGATCTCGTTGTGCGCGAGAGCGATGGGACCATTGTCTTTTGCGAAGTTAAGACTCGGGCTACCCGCAACTTTGGAGTCGCGGAGGCGGTAACCCCACGCAAGCTAAAGCGCCTGCGCAAAGCAGCCGCGCAGTGGCTGAGTACTGCGCGGAGTGAAAACCAGACATTAAGCAAGCTTCGTTTTGACGTGCTTGGACTCGTGGCCACCGGGGCACACTCTGGGGAAGCCTTCGAAGTGGAATATTTCCAGGGAGTTGATCATGGCTCTCGGTAGATGCGACACGATAGCGCTAGATGGAGTCCTGGCCCGGGTGGTCACAGTGGAGGCCAACGTTGGCCCCGGACTTCCCGGAGTTCACGTTGTGGGCCTGGGGGATGCAGCGATCTCCGAGTCGCGAGACCGCATCCGCACCGCGGTGAGCAATTCGCATTTGTCATGGCCTAAGACGAAGGTCGTGGTGTCCATGTCACCGGCGTCGCTGCCTAAAGCCGGGGCTCACTTTGACCTCCCGATGGCCTTGGCAATCTTAGCGGCCGGGCAGAGTGAGAAGAGTCGGCTCAGCGGGGCGCTCGTCCTCGGCGAGCTGGGATTGGACGGGCACGTGCGCCCAGTTTCTGGCATCATCCCGGCGATCCTGGCCGCGCGCTCGCAAGGCTATGACACCCTCATCATTCCTGTGGGAAATGCGGCCGAGGCGGCATTGGTGCCCGGAATGACAGTCCTCGTGGCCGAAACCCTGTGGGATGCTTTTGCCTGGGCGTGCGGGAGGGATTGTCTGCCGGATGCACATCTCATCGCACACGCGGCAGCGCCTGCCCGCGAACAGGTCGCAGACTTCAGCGAAGTCGCTGGCCAGAAAGAAGCCAAGTGGGCGGCGGAAGTCGCTGCCGCCGGCGGTCACCACGTGATGATGGTGGGACCGCCCGGCTCTGGAAAGTCGATGATTGCCTCGCGCTTGCCGGGCATTCTGCCGCGCTTGAGCATGGAGCAGGCGGTAGAAGCCACAGCCATCCACTCGGTGGCCGGGGACGTTGGTACCGCCGTTTCTCGCGCTCCCTTCATCGCACCGCATGCTTCGGTAACAAGGGCCGCGCTGATCGGTGGCGGCTCGGGGCGCCCGCGGCCAGGCGCGGTGAGCCTAGCCCACCATGGTGTGCTCTTCCTCGATGAAGTCAGTGAGGTTCCAGCGCAGGTTCTCGATAGCCTGCGCGCCCCTTTAGAAGAAGGACAGGTGCGCCTGACGCGAGCGAGCAGAGAAGTCATCTTCCCCGCACAATTCCAACTGGTACTAGCCGCGAACCCCTGCCGGTGTGGTGCCGAAGAACCAGCGCGCTGCGAGTGCCGTGCGGCAGACAGAATGAATTATCTGTCGAACCTTTCAGGGCCGCTGCGGGACCGCCTCGACATCATCGTGTCGCTATCGGGGCAATCCGCAGTGCTTCATGCCGAAGGGGAGGAAAGCTCAGCGGATATAGCGCAGCGCGTGGCTGCCGCCCGGGAACGGATGAAAGCGCGCTGGGAGGCTGACGGGTTGGGGAGCGTGGTCAATGGTGCCGTGTCCGCTTCCTATTTGAGGCGCCACCGCCCGGCGGCGGAGTCTGCGATGATTATGCTTGCTGCCTATCTAGCGGAAGGTGAGCTGAGCCAACGCGGAGTAGATCGGGTACTGCGTCTGGCATGGACCTTGGCAGACCTCGACGGCTCCGCACGCCCCGAGCTGGACCATGTCAGTCGGGCGTTGGATCTCCGCGGCGCCGGAACCATCGAAAGGCTGGCAGCATGAGCGAGCTCAATCTATCGAGTACCCGGCACACGTGGGCCTACCTTAACCGCGTTGTGGAGGGCCCCTCACCAACCCTCCACGGGCTGCTGAGTCAGTACCCGGCTGAGGAGATCGCCCGGGGAATCTACAAGGGCGAGGAATGGATCGGCCCCTTGCGGCAGGCGACGGCTTCGCGGCGCGATTGGCTGCGGCAAGAAGAAGACCTCGCCGCCGCGGAAGCGGTGGGGGCTCGACTGATCACACCCGCGGATGCGGAGTGGCCGGGAGAAGAGTTATCGCGAGCCTTTGGCTTCTACCACCAAGGAATGGTGGAAGCCCCAGCAACATTTGATGACCAAGCGTTTCCTCCTCACAGCCTGTGGGTCCGTGGAGGCAACCTGCGCGAAACGGTATCCCAATCGGTGGCGCTGGTGGGGACGCGTGCGGTGAGCCGATATGGCTGGGAAGCCGGCTCACTTCTGGCTAGCGGCCTTGCCTCCCACCAATGGACTGTGGTTTCCGGCGGGGCGGTGGGTGTCGATACAGCAGTCCACGAAGCCGCGCTGGATGCAGGAGGCCTAACGGTAGCAGTAGCGGCCTGCGGCATCGACATTTCTTACCCAGCGCGCAATGCAAGGCTCTTTGACAGAATCGCTGAGAAGGGATGCATCGTGTCAGAGTTCGCGCCGGGCACGCGGCCACAGCGTTTTCGCTTTCTATCCCGCAACCGCCTTGTGGCGGCGATGACGAGCGGTACCGTGGTGGTCGAAGCCGGATTCCGCTCTGGTGCGCTCAACACGTTGAACTGGGCGGAAGCACTGGGCAGGGTTGCCATGGCAGTGCCAGGGCCCATCACCACATCTGGGTCCTTGGGTTGCCATCAACGTATCCAGGATGGGCGGGCTCAGTTGGTGGCCTCTGCGGATGAAGTGCGGGGTTTGGTTGGCAAGGCGGGGGAGGTGGACGTGGCCGGCCAATACGAACTGGAGTTTCAGCCGACTGCGGTGCAGCGTCTGTCCCGCAATGAGCTTCGGGTGTATGACTCCACTCCGCCGGAAAGCGCGGAGGAAGGCGCGAGCGCAGAAGATATCGCGGCGGCCGCAGGAATGCGGGTAGCGCTGACTATTCACTTGCTCGTGGCCATGCAAAAGATAGGGGTGATCACCCGCTCGGGCGCGATGTGGCAGCGCACCTGAGTACACTCATGAGACATGAGTGGTGAAAGTGGCAGTAGCGAGCGGCGCGTGGGGGGACAGCTAGAGGAAGCGATCGAGGATTTCGCAGAATACCAGCGCATTGTACGCGGGCGTTCCGAAGCGACCGTCCGCGGCTATTGCTCTGACTTGCGCCTGTTGGCAACGGAAGTCCCGGAATTCGCAGCATTTACTCTGAACTCACTGCGCGAATGGTTGGCTCACGCCGTTGCTGAGGGCAAGTCCCGTTCCACCCTGGCGCGCCGCACCGCCGCGGTGCGCGCTTTTTCCACGTGGGCCGCGCGCGAAGGCTATTTACAATCGGATGTGGCGCAGCGCCTCGCCACACCCAAGGTGGGCAAGCACCTGCCAACTGTGATGTCGCCCATCGCAGCGGGGGAGTTGATGGGCAATGCCGTCTCCACCGACGAGGTCCACTTCTTGCGCGATAGCGCCATGCTCGAATTTCTCTACGCCACCGGTGTGCGTGTGGCTGAGCTCGTCGGCCTCGACGTCGGCGATATCGACCTGTCCCGCCGCACAG
The DNA here is from genome assembly GCF_001813925.1 of Corynebacterium sp. HMSC072D12. Taxonomy (NCBI): domain Bacteria; kingdom Bacillati; phylum Actinomycetota; class Actinomycetes; order Mycobacteriales; family Corynebacteriaceae; genus Corynebacterium; species Corynebacterium sp. HMSC072D12. The sequence goes on along the minus strand of NZ_KV814415.1, from coordinate 47,502 downwards.
CCCGCGTGACCGGTAAGGGCAATAAACAGCGGGTTGTCCCTTTCGGGGATGCGGCTCATGATGCGCTCTGCGCTTGGCTAAAGACAGGGCGCCCCGAGCTTGCTGGCGATACGGAAGCGGTGTTTGTGGGCACGCGCGGCGGGCGCATCGACGCGCGTCAGGTCCGCCGCGTTGTCGAACGCGCCGCCCAAGTGACGGGGACACCGGGGTTAACCCCGCACGGTTTGCGCCACTCGGCGGCAACGCATCTGCTTGAAGGCGGAGCGGATTTGCGCATCGTGCAAGAGCTGCTTGGTCACTCGTCGCTGCAGACCACGCAGGTCTACACGCACGTCTCCGCCCAGCGTCTTAAGGACGTCTACGCTCGCTCCCATCCGCGGGCTTGAGGCGAATGACAGGTTCGCCGAGGAGATCCAGTGGGTTGATGTAGTCCTCGCGGCCTTCAATCGCGCCCCAGTGCAGCCCCGGATAGCCATCCACGGACGGCGCGAGCGTTCCGATGATGTCTCCTTCCTGCACCTGGTCACCTTTCTTAACCCGCGCAAACACCGGTTGATAAGTGGTACGTAGGCCGTTGCCATGAGCAATCGAAAGGGCCGGTTTGCCCGCTATGGAGCCGGCGAAATACACAACGCCGTCGCCAGCGGCACGCACCTTACCGCCGACGGGCAGGTCCAGATCCACACCGCGATGCCCGGCCATCCACCGCTTCTCAGGAGGTTCGAAGCCGCGCAAGACACGCGAAGCAACCGGTTCCCCAGTGGTGGGGTCGACGAAGGCGGCGGCAAGGGGGACGTCGACAAGCGCAGCCCAGAGGCATAGCAGGGCAGATAAACAAAGTAGACGGTGACGCATGATCTCAAGCCTGCGCGTGAGCACGGCCCGAGGTAAGGGGGTGTGGTCGACCTGTGGATAACGTGTTAAAGAAGTAACCCATGGTGCGCCAGGGATAAGCTTCGTGTGGCTGTCAACAAACCGGCGGCGATTAAACAGTCGCGCCGTTTGGAATCAGCGCGTGTGCAGTACTAAGCTAGCCCACAGCAGTCTGTGTCTAATGCCCGGAAGGGTTCTGCATGGATTGACTACGCGCGGCGAAGTAGTCGCTTCCTGGGTTAAGGAAGAGACAGTCCGTGGTTGACGTGGTCCCCAGGATAATGGGGTGTTAACCAGGGCCTTCGTTGCTAGGGTGCGGAATAAAACACCGCACAATTTTGCAAAACCGAAACAATATATAGAAAGCGAGCGAAACATGGCAGTCGTAACCATGCGCGAGCTCCTCGACGCTGGCGTCCACTTCGGTCACCAGACCCGTCGTTGGAACCCGAAGATGAAGCGCTTCATCTTCACCGACCGTAACGGCATCTACATCATCGACCTGCAGCAGACGCTGACCTACATCGATGAGGCCTTCGAGTTCGTCAAGGAAACCGTCGCACACGGCGGCACCATCCTCTTCGTTGGTACTAAGAAGCAGGCTCAGGAAGCCGTTGCTGAAGAGGCTTCCCGCGTTGGTATGCCGTACGTGAACCACCGCTGGCTCGGCGGTATGCTCACCAACTTCCAGACTGTCTCCAAGCGCCTGAAGCGCATGAAGGAGCTGCAGGCTATGGATGCGGCTGAGGACGGCTACAAGGGCCGCACCAAGAAGGAAGTTCTGATGCTGACCCGTGAGCGCACCAAGCTGGAGCGCGTCCTGGGTGGTATCTCCGATATGACCAAGGCTCCGTCCGCACTGTGGATTGTTGACACCAACAAGGAGCACATCGCGGTCAAGGAAGCTCAGAAGCTTAACATCCCAGTCGTTGCCATCCTGGACACCAACTGTGATCCGGATGAGGTTGACTTCCCGATTCCGGGCAACGACGACGCTATCCGCGCTACCAAGCTGCTCTCCGGCATCATCGCCACCGCTGTGGATGAGGGCAAGAAGGCCCGCGAGGAGCGCCAGCTTGCTCAGGCCAAGGAAGCTGCCGGCGACACTGCTGAGAAGGACGCCCGCGACGCTGCTGAGGCTGCCGCTGCGTCTGACCCGGCTTCCGCAGAGAAGTCTGAGGACGCCGAGAAGTCCGCAGAGTAATCTGCATACCTAAAGCCCCCGTACCGCACGGCCCACAGTGTCCGCGGCGATGGGGGCTTTTTCTCACGTGTTTTTCTTAGCTCGCTAAGGCACGTGACACACTAGAGGGTTGAAACACCACGCAGAGGTTTCCCTCCGCTTAGGGGAGTGGGAGAAAAACTACCACCCCCTCAACGCGACGTGGTGGTAGTGATTCGGCTACGCTGTTTCAACGAATACCGTTTAATTCCAAGGAGGATCGCTCCAACTATGGCGAACTACACTGCTGCAGACGTAAAGGCATTGCGTGAGGCCACCGGCGCCGGCATGCTCGATTGCAAGAAGGCTCTCGACGAGTCCCAGGGTGACTACGACAAGGCCGTTGAGTACCTGCGCATCAAGGGCGCAAAGAACGTGTCCAAGCGCGCTGAGCGTGAGGCTACCGAGGGCCTGATCGCCGTGTCCGGCAACACGATGGTGGAAATCAACTGCGAGACCGACTTCGTGGCCAAGAACGAGGCTTTCAAGTCCTTCGCTACCAAGATCGCTGAGGCTGCCGGTGAGGCCAAGGTCAACTCCGGTGAGGAGCTCAACAACCTGGAGATCGACGGCAAGAAGGTTTCCGAGGTCGTCGACGAAGAGTCCGCAAAGACCGGCGAGAAGCTGCAGGCCCGCCGCGCCGTCACCATCGAGGGTGACAACGTCGCTGTGTACCTGCACCAGCGTTCCGCTGATCTGCCGCCGGCAGTAGGTGTTCTGGTTTCCTACGAGGGCAACGCAGAAGGCGCTCACGCAGTCGCACTCCAGATCGCAGCCATGAACGCTGAGTACCTGACCCGCGAGGACGTTCCGGCTGAGATCGTTGAGAAGGAGCGCGAGATCGCTGAGGCCACCACCCGCGAGGAGGGCAAGCCGGAGGCAGCCCTGCCGAAGATCGTGGAAGGCCGCCTCAACGGCTTCTACAAGTCCGTGGTTCTGCTGGAGCAGGCTGCTCTGTCTGACTCCAAGAAGACCGTCAAGCAGGTCGCAGATGAGGCCGGCACCACCATCACCGGCTTCATCCGCTACGAGGTTGGCGCCTAAGCTTTGTGAGGTCATGCAGTCAGGGCACAGTGCCCGGTGACTGCGAGTACTCCCTCCTCCTCTTTCTTCCTAGGGCTGAGTGCCCGGTGGGGAGAAACTGGGGGAGGGAGTTCGCCGTTTTGCCCCCGCCCCTGAGGGTGGGGGTCGCACGCAGCTGAATATATGACAGCGCCTTCCTATGGTTAAGATGGAACAGAATTATTCAAGCGCTTAACTGAAGCGTCGCCATGCGTGAAGGAGACGATGAAGACCGTGACTACCCCTGAACCGAAGCGAACCGGATACAAGCGAGTCATGCTCAAACTGGGTGGTGAGATGTTCGGCGGTGGCAAGGTCGGCATCGATCCTGACGTTGTAGAAAATGTTGCCCGCCAAATCGCCGAGGTGGCGAAGCAGGGGACTGAAATCGCCGTCGTTATCGGTGGCGGTAACTTCTTCCGCGGTGCCGAGCTTTCGCAGCGCGGCATGGACCGCGCTCGCTCGGACTACATGGGCATGCTGGGCACCGTCATGAACTCCCTGGCGCTGCAGGACTTCCTCAAGCAGCAAGGCATTGACTGCCGCGTGCAGACTTCCATCAACATGGCGCAGATTGCGGAGCCTTACCTGCCGCTGCGCGCCGACCGCCACCTGGAGAAGGGCCGCGTAGTTATCTTCGGTGCCGGTATGGGCATGCCGTATTTCTCCACCGACACCACCGCCGCACAGCGCGCCCTGGAGATCGGTGCGGAGGTCCTCTTCCTGGCCAAGGCTGTCGACGGCGTCTACTCCGCCGACCCGCGCACCAACCCGGACGCGGAGCTGTACTCCGAAATCACCCCGCGCGAAGTCATTGAGAAGAACCTCAAGGTGGCTGATGCCACGGCATTTAGCCTGTGCATGGACAACAATATGCCGATTTTGGTCTTCAACCTGCTTACGGAAGGCAATATCAAGCGCGCTGTCAACGGCGAGCAGATCGGCACGCTGGTCCAGTCCTAGTACAAATAGGCCGCGACCTGCTAAATTCTTTCCCAGTACTTTTGACTATTTCAAGGGAGTTGTAACCCTCATGATCGACGAGATCCAGCTCGAAGCTGAAGAGCACATGACCGCTTCGGTTGAGCACACCCGCGAGCAGCTGCTTACCATCCGCACTGGCCGTGCCAACCCGGCTATGTTTAACGGCCTGGTTGCTGAGTACTACGGTGTGCCGACCCCGATTACCCAGATGGCCACCATCTCGGTCCCAGAGCCGCGCATGCTGCTTATCAAGCCTTATGAGCAGTCCGTGATGAACGAGATTGAGAACGCAATCCGTAACTCAGATCTGGGCGTGAACCCGACCAATGACGGACAGGTGCTGCGCGTGACCATCCCGCAGCTCACTGAAGAACGCCGCCGCGACATGGTCAAGATGGCCAAGAGCAAGGGCGAGGAGGGCAAGATTGCTATCCGTAATATCCGCCGCCGTGCGATGGAACAGCTCAAGAAGCTGCAGAAGGATGGTGACGCCGGCGAGGACGAGGTTATCGCTGCCGAGAAGGAGATGGAAAAGATTACCTCCGGCTACATCGAGCAGGTGGACAAGCTCGTCGCCAATAAGGAAGAGGAGCTCATGGAGGTCTAGCCTCCGCACTTTTAGAGCTTTGATTTGCCGCCGCGCCAGGCACCGGCCAGCACGGCGGTCTTTTCTGTGTAGAGCCAGACCACCCACGATGAGATGAGGAGCATGCGTGAGCACTGAGCACTCGAGTCGGATGCCCAAACCCAAGAATTCTGCGGGGCGAGACATGCCCGCGGCAATTGCCGTCGGCGTCGGCCTAGGCGCGCTCGTCGTCTTCGCGGTGTGGGCTGGGCCTCTTGTGTGGTACCTCGTCGTCGCCGCCGCGGTGGGATTGGGCATGTGGGAAGTGCTGACTCGGCTGCGGGAGCACTCCTACTATGTCCCACGCACCCTGCTGATCCTTCTCGGCCAGGCAATGCTCTGGGTCTCGTGGTTTCTTAACGCCCCGGGCCTTGTTGCGGTGTATGTGGTCGCGGTCCTAGCCCTCATGTTTGGGCGCCTCTTCCATAACGGCAGGCACCGCCCGCCAATTAACTATCTTCGCGATATGTCGATGGGCATCTTCGTGCTGACGTGGATCCCCTTGTTCGGCACGTTTGCCGCGATGCTCTCACGGGTGGAAACGCCGTTTGCCTCGGGGACGGCGTCGATTGTCGTGTTTATGCTCTGCGTGGTCGCCTCAGACACCGGTGGTTTCATCGCCGGCGTGATGTTTGGCTCGCACCCCATGGCGCCGGCTGTAAGCCCCAAAAAATCATGGGAAGGATTTGCCGGCTCTGTCGTTTTCGGCACCCTTACCGGTGCGCTATCTTTCGCATTCCTTCTTCACCACAAGCCGTGGGTGGGCGCGCTCATGGGACTAGGACTGGTTTTCTGCGCCACTCTCGGTGACTTAGTGGAATCCCAGTTCAAGCGCGAACTGGGAATCAAAGATATGTCTGCCCTGCTGCCGGGGCACGGCGGCATCATGGATCGCCTGGACGGCATGCTGCCCTCCGCGATGGTGACGTGGGTGGCGATGAGCTTTCTCACCACCCTTGCGCCTTAGGGCTTAGCGGCGAGCTTGCTTGCGCACCTGACGGCGTAGCTCGAACATGCGCCAGCCGCCTACCAGGGCCATGATGAGTGCGCCAGAAATAGCGCAAATGAGGTAGGTGACGCCAGCCGGGAACTGAACGGACCAGTTAAGGAAGTTCAGCGGTACCTGGTGTTGGTTCTGCAGGATGAAGATGATGAGGACGATGAGCAGCAGGAAGCCCACGATCAGGGCAATCCACGTGCTGGCAGCGAAGGAGCCCTTCACCTTGCCATCATGCTTGTTCTCATAATCCGGCGTGGTCGGAACCGGCTCTACGGAGCCTTCGGTGGCGGGGGCTTCCGCAGAGTAATCGGTCAACGGCTCCTCGGCCGGAGTGCTGGTGCGGAATTCCTCAGGGGAGTTTTCTGGATTCGTCATGCATCTATTAAATAGGTTGAGATGTCACTTTCGCCACTCCAGCAGAGTTTAGATTGGATAATGTGGCCGAAAACGTGGAAAATGGGCTCTACCATGGCTGAACCACTGAAACTGAATTTCTCCGCTCCGCGCCGCGGGCTACCCCCGAAGCACTTCGCGGACCTGACCGAGGCCGAGCGCATTGAGGCGCTCGCGGAACTTGGCCTGCCCAAGTTCCGGGCAAAGCAGCTAGCCAAGCACTACTACGTCCACCACACCGCCGATGTTTCTGAGATGACGGATATCCCGGCCGCCGCCCGCGAGGCGGTCCAAGAGCGTTTGTTCCCTACGCTCATGCAGCCCATTCGTCAGACCTCCACCGACGATGGGGAAACCACCAAGTCCCTGTGGCGTTTGCACGATGGCACCCTGTTGGAGTCCGTGCTCATGCGCTACCCAGGTCGCGCCACCCTGTGTATCTCCTCCCAGGCTGGCTGCGGCATGGCCTGCCCATTCTGTGCCACCGGCCAGGGAGGTTTGGATCGCAACCTGTCCACCGCGGAAATCGTGGAGCAGTTTAGGCACGCTGCTCGCCTCATGGAAGAAGAAGGCGGGCGCCTAAGCAACGTTGTCTTCATGGGTATGGGCGAGCCGCTGGCCAACTACAAACGCGTGGTCCATGCGGTGCGCCAGATTACTGGCTCTGACCTCACCGGTTTCGGCCTTTCCCAGCGCAATGTCACGGTGTCCACGGTCGGCTTGGCACCGGCCATCCGTAAGCTCGCGGATGAGGAGTTATCCTGCACCCTCGCAGTCTCCCTGCACACCCCGGACGACGAACTGCGCGATACCCTCGTGCCGGTTAACAACCGCTGGCCGGTTGAAGAAGTGCTCGATGCCGCTAAGTACTACGCCGATAAGTCGGGCCGCCGCGTGTCCATCGAGTATGCGTTGATCCGCGATAAGAACGATCAGGATTTCCGCGCCGACATGTTGGGCAGGAAGCTCCATGCGGCACTGGGCTCTAAGGTCCACGTCAACGTCATTCCGCTCAACCCCACACCAGGCTCGGAGTGGGACGCTGCCCCGAAGGCGCGCCAGGACGAGTTCGTTCGCCGCGTCATCGCGCAGGGCGTGCCCTGCACCGTGCGTGATACCAAGGGTGATGAAATCGCTGCGGCTTGTGGCCAGCTCGCCGCTGATGAGCGCGAGACCGCTTAAGGGCTCTGCTTACAGTTTCCTAACGATAGTTTTGCCGGAGAACAAAGCATTAATGGTTCTTGATACCGTTAATGCTTATGACTCATTCTTATCGTGAGGACTTAGCCGCTGATCCGCGCAGCCAAGCTCTGGCTGTGCGCGATCTGTGCAAGTCCTTTGGTTCTCAGATCGCTGTCAATAGCCTCAACCTGGATGTTCCACGCGGATCCATCTACGGGATAGTGGGGCCCAACGGTGCGGGCAAGACCACGATGCTGACCATGGCCTGTGGTCTCCAGCGCCCCGATTCGGGCCAGAGTTTCATCGCTGGTCACAATGTGTGGGAGGAGCCCATTCCCGCCAAGCAGGCCATGGGCTTGCTCATGGATGGGGCACCGGTCTTTGATCGCCTCACGGGCGCGGAGTATTTGCACTACCTCGGTGCTTTGCACAAACTGGAGCGCACCGAGTCGCTGCGCCGTGCGCAGGAGCTTCTCGACGCCCTCTCCCTCTCCGATGCCGCCGATAAGCGCATCGCGGATTATTCCGCCGGCATGACCAAGAAGATCCTCTTAGCAGGAGCCGTCCTGCACAACCCAGAGGTGCTCATCTTGGATGAGCCGCTGGAAGCAGTGGATCCGGTCTCTGGACGCCTCATCCAGCAGATGCTGCGCGCCTATGCCTCGCGTGGCGGAACAGTCATTTTGTCTTCACACGTCATGGAGCTCGTCGAGGGGCTGTGTGATCACGTCGCCATCATCAACGGCGGCCAAGTCATCACTGCGGGACACGTTGACGATGTCCGCCAGGGCCAAAGCCTGAGCGATCTATTTATCGCTGCCGTCGGCGGACGGGATCTGGATGCCTCGAAGTTTGGGTGGCTGCGCTCGCCAGCGGCAGGTGAGCGCGAATGACATCCACTCTGTTCAGCCTTCACCGCACTCTGTGGTGGCGAAGCGTTTCCTCCAATCCGGCGACGCTCATGATGGGGCTCATGATGCTGATCTACGGAGCAATCGGTCTCCTTTCCATCGCAGCTATGGCATATGCCGATATCACCACGCCCGGACACGGCTACCAAGCACTGACCGTCGGCGTGGCGGGCGGCATGCTCATCTACATACTCCTCGCTCTCTTCATGCCGGCGGGGGAGAACCAATTGAGTCCGACAACTCTGGGCGCACTTCCGTTGACTCCCCGCGAGGTCCTTCCGGGCTTGTTCTTTGCCGGCCTGCTGACCACCCGTGCCATCATGTCGGTCGTCTTTTCCCTGGTGTATGCGATCATCGGCAGCATTTTCCTCATCCTGACGGGGCCCGGGTGGGCTGCAGCGCCCTTCGCCGTGGGCATGGTTTTATCGTGCGTGACGACCATCATCTTCGGTGAATGCCTTGGTCAAGTGGCTTCTGCCATCGTGGATTCCCAGAAATCCCGCACCCAGATCGCGGCGATGGTCGTGATGGGCCTGCTGGTCTTTGGCGTGCTGCAAGCGCAGAGCGTTCTGGAGTCCTTGCCGCCGCTTCACACCGTGGGCGCGATCAGCGCCTGGACACCGTTTGGTGCTGGGGTGGGGTGGGCGCTCGCGCTTGCCGACGGCCACCTCATCACCGCTCTAGCCCAACTACTGATCGCGGCGGCCAGCCTTGGCCTGCTGGGCTGGGTGTGGTCGCGCCAGATATCCAGCCTCATGCGCAATCCGGGAGCGGGTGGTGACGTAGCCAGCGAGGTGACAGGAAAGGGCGTGTCCAAGTTGGAGCTGGGCGCGTGGTCTTATTCCAGCCCTGCGGCGATGGAATATACCCGCGCGTTGCGTTATCTCACCCGTGATAAGCGGCAAACGGGCATGCTGTATATGATGCCTCTGTTTGGTGTGCTGACGCTCTATCAGTTGTGGCGGGGCGATGATTTCACCGCCTATTTTATGCTCTGTTTCAGCGCCATCGTGCTCTCTTCGCTCTTGGCTAATGATTATGGCTTCGATGGGCCATCGAATTGGGTCCACATGGTGGCGCCGGTTGCCCCACGCACCATCCTTCATGCGCGCCACCTCGCACACGTGACTATTCCTTTTCTTGGGTTCGTTCTGCTTGCCGTAGTGGTTCTTGTCTTTAGTGAGAACTTCACCTTGGGCTTGTTGTGCACAGCTGTGGCCGTAGGTGTGTTTATCTCTACGGCGGCGGTGGGCTTGGGCCTGACCGTGCTGAACCCTTATCCCTTGTCCGCTCCTGGGCAGAACCGGTGGAACGATAAGTCTGGCTATTCTGCTGGTGCTTTTCTCACTGCGTTTGTCGGCATGCTGTTGGTGTGGGTGCCCGCGCTTCCCGGCATCGTGATTTCTGCCTTCAGCTATGAGCGCGGCGGCTGGTTGTTGTATGCCGCGTTGATTGTTTCCGTGCTGGTTCCGGCGCTTGTCTACGCCGGTGTCTGGCGGTTTGCCGGAAACAGGGCGCAGGCGCGAACCCCGGAGATTTACGCTACGGTAAACCGTTACGTGAGCTAGGGGTTGAGCAGACAGTACAAAAGCTCCCTTCCATGTGCAGTTCATTCATGAACTGCGGGAAGGGAGCTTGTGTTTAAAGCGAAGAAGCTTTAGTTAGCCACCGGCTTGGCAGCGTGGCGGCCTTCGGTTACGCCGCGGAGGTGAGCAACGCGGGAAGGCTCAATGTTGAGGGCACGCAGCTCATCGTCGGTCAGGGAAGCGTAGACGTTGCCAACGGTCTTCTGCTCATAGGCCCAATCCGGCTCCGCGTGGCCCACCGGCTTGTTACGGGCGGTCAGGGTACGCACCTGGGAGAGCTTCGGCTGCAGAGCGTAAATCACCAGACCAAGGGCAATAAGAATTGCCAGTGCGATAAGCCAGACCGTCTCCACGTGGCCCTTGTGGTTACCAAAGTTATAAGCAAGCAGGAAGGCGACGGACGTCCAACCAGCGATCTGTACGCCCGAGCGGCTGATGCGGGACCAACCGAAACCTGCGGACGGGACGTCATCGGTGGATACGCCGTCGAAAACCTGCGATGCCGGCTTGTGGGAAGACACTTGCTCTCCTTTGCGTGTACATGCAGCTCACCCGGGATAGAACTAGTTGAGTCGAGCGAGCGCACGAAAAATGCCAGTTATTCTGTGTAGTAGTTTAAATGATTCTGCCGATAACCGCGATTAAACACCCCCGACTATCGCTAGTGCAGCGCTCACGACTCTTGCTTGGGTTGACCGGCTAGGGTTGACAGGGTGAATACCCAACGCATTCTTATTCTCGGCTCTACAGGCTCGATTGGCACCCAGGCTCTGGACGTTATCGCGGATAACCCGGATAAGTTCACAGTCGTGGGTATCGCCGCCGGCGGTTCCAACCCGCAGCTCGTCATTGAGCAGGCTCGTGCCCTCAACCTTTCGTTTGACCACGTGGCCGTCGCCAAGCCCGATGCGGCACGCACCGTTTCCGAGGCCCTCGGAGGCACCGTGCTCTCGGGCCCAGACTCTGCCGAGGAGCTGGTTAAGGCGGTGGACGCCGATAAGGTCCTCAACGCGCTTGTGGGCTCCATGGGCTTGGCCTCCACCATCGCCACCTTGGAGAAGGGCGAACTATTGGCGTTGGCGAACAAAGAATCCCTCGTTGCCGGTGGTTCCATCGTGACCCGCTTGGCGGGGGAGGGCCAGATCATTCCGGTGGATTCCGAGCACTCCGCCATGGCGCAGTGCCTGCGTGCAGGCAGCGGCGTGGAGCTTGAGCGCCTCGTTCTCACCGCCTCCGGTGGTCCATTTCGCGGGTGGTCCCGCGAGGCGATGTGGGATGTCACCCCGCAGCAGGCAGCACAGCACCCGACGTGGTCGATGGGCCAGATGAACACTCTGAACTCGGCGACTCTTGTAAACAAAGGGCTTGAGCTCATCGAAGCGACGCTGCTTTTCGACGTCCACCCGGACCTCATTGACGTCACCGTCCACCCCCAGTCCATTGTCCACTCTATGGCTACCTTCACCGATGGCTGCACGATTGCGCAGTGCTCGCCGCCGTCGATGAAGCTGCCGATCTCCTTGGCGCTGGACTGGCCGCACCGCGTGCCAGGCGCGCAGCCGGCGCTGGACTTTTCCACCGCACATGAGTGGCGCTTCGAGCCGCTCGATGACGAAGCCTTCCCAGCCGTCCGCCTTGCCCGTGAGGTGGCCGCTGCCGGAGGCACCCACGCTGCCGTATATAACGCCGCGAACGAGGAGGCAGCAGCTGCTTTCCTGGCGGGCCGTATTCACTTCCCGGAAATTGTGGACGTGGTTAGCCACGTCGTGGGGCAGGCCTCAGAGTTTGCTGGTGTACCCTCTAGCGTCGATGATGTCCTCGCCGTGGAAGGTGAGGCCCGCCGTCGCGCTAATGCGATGGTGGATTCGCTCGCTCGTTAGAAAGCCCCGTAGTTTATGGCACATGTCCTCGGTATTATCCTCTTCGCTGTGGGGATCGGCATCACCGTTGCCTTACACGAGGCAGGCCACATGTTTACTGCCCGTGCCTTCGGGATGCGGGTGCGGCGTTACTTCATCGGTTTTGGGCCGCGCGTCGCCTCTTTTACACGTGGCCACACCGAGTATGGCCTTGCGGCATTTCCGGTAGGTGGCTTTTGCGATATTGCGGGAATGACGGCGCAGGATGAATTCCTCACGGAGGAAGAAGCGCCCTATGCCATGTACAAAAAGCCGGCGTGGCAGCGCATCATCGTGCTGGCCGGTGGTATCACAGTCAACCTGCTGTTGGGATTCATTATCCTGTTGATGATCGCAATGACCACGGGCTTGCCCAACCCAGACGCGGATGTTCGCCCGCGTGTAGGGGAGGTCTCCTGTGCCGCGAATCAGAATGCCGAGGGCAAATTAGAACCCTGCCAGGGGCTGGGCCCAGCCGGCGAAGCGGGTGTGGAACCAGGGGATATCGTTGTCGCGCTCAACGACGAAACGATGGACTCCTTCGCGCAGCTTCGCGATACCGTCATGAACTACCCCGGTGACACCGTCACCCTTACCGTCGAGCGGGATGGTGCACCGCGTGATTTCGATATCACGCTTGCAACAGTGACCCGGCTCAACGCGGAGGGGCAGCTGGTGAAGGTCGGCGCCATCGGCATGACCAACCAGATTATCGATATCAGGGAGACCTACTCCTTTGTCGACGCTATCCCGGCCACCGCTCGCTATTCGGGAAATGCCTTGAACGCCACCGTCCAGGGCATCGCCCAATTCCCGGCAAAGATTCCGGGTGTGGTGGCTTCTATCTTCGGGCAGGAGCGTGACGTCAACGGGCCCATGTCCGTGGTGGGTGCCTCCCGCGTGGGCGGCGAGTTGGTCGAGCGAAGCCTGTGGTCCTCCTTCTTTATGATGCTGGCCACCCTCAATTTCTTCCTCGCGCTGTTCAACCTCATTCCGCTTCCGCCTTTTGACGGCGGTCACATCGCCGTCATTTTCTACGAGAAGATTCGTGATGCCCTGCGCCGTCTTATGGGCAAGGAACCGAAGGGGCCGGCGGATTACACCAAGCTCATGCCGGTGACCTATGCGCTGGCTTTTGTTCTGATGGCGGTGGGTGCGCTCATCATGATTGCGGACGTGGTCAACCCAATTCGGCTGTTTGGCTAGTGATCTAGCTGCCTGCTCCCGCTGTCGTGCGCGGTGCTAGAGTAGGGGCGTTAAAACCCAATTAGCAAGGAGCACACATGTCGACCCCTATTGGTCTTGGTATTCCCGACGGCCCACCTCCCACCTTGGCGCCGCGCCGCAAGACGCGTCAGCTCATGGTTGGCCAGGTTGGCGTGGGCTCTGACCACCCCATCTCCGTGCAGTCGATGACCACGACGAAGACGCATGACGTCAACGCCACCCTTCAGCAGATTGCTCAGCTGACCGCCAGTGGCTGCGATATCGTTCGCGTGGCTTGTCCGAAGACGGTGGATGCGGAGGCTTTGCCGGCAATTGCGCAGAAGTCTCCGATCCCAGTGATTGCCGATATTCACTTCCAGCCCAAGTACATCTTCGCCGCCATCGATGCCGGCTGTGCCGCTGTCCGCGTCAACCCGGGCAACATCAAGGAATTTGATGGCCGCGTCAAGGAGGTAGCAAAGGCAGCCGGCGATGCTGGTATTCCGATTCGCATTGGCGTTAACGCAGGCTCCCTAGACAAACGCATCATGGAGAAGTACGGCAAGGCCACCCCGGAGGCTCTTGTTGAATCCGCACTGTGGGAGGCTGGCCTCTTTGAGGAGCACGGTTATGGCGATATCGCCATTTCCGTGAAGCACAATGACCCGGTCGTCATGGTGGAGGCCTACCGCCAGCTCGCCGCTCAGTGTGACTACCCGCTGCACCTCGGTGTTACCGAGGCCGGCCCCGCATTCCAGGGCACCATCAAGTCTTCGGTCGCTTTCGGCGCCCTGCTTGCCGAAGGCATCGGTGACACCATCCGCGTGTCCTTGTCCGCGGACCCGGTCGAGGAGATCAAGGTCGGCGACCAGATTCTGCAGTCCCTCAACTTGCGCCCGCGCAAGCTGGAGATTGTCTCCTGCCCGTCCTGTGGTCGCGCACAGGTGGACGTGTACAAACTGGCCAACGAGGTCACCGAGGGCCTCGACGGTATGGAGTTCCCGCTGCGCGTGGCCGTCATGGGCTGCGTGGTGAACGGTCCGGGCGAGGCCCGCGACGCTGACCTTGGCGTAGCTTCCGGTAACGGCAAGGGCCAGATCTTCGTTAAGGGTGAGGTCATCAAGACCGTTCCTGAATCCAAGATTGTGGAAACGCTCATCGAAGAGGCAATGCGTCTGGCAGAAGAGCAGGGCTTGGAAGCCGTGGAAGGCGCCAAGGCTGAGGTTCGCGTTACCAAGTAGTCCACCTGCGGTGTGGGGCGGCCGTCAGGCCGCCCTTGGCTGCTACGCTGCCCAATCATGAAGAAGTTCGTGGCGCTGCTCGGTGCGGCAAGCATTGCGGCGTCGTCCTTGGTGGGATGTACCCCCAAGCCGGTGTCCGCGCGCCCAGTTGCTGAGCAATTCCTAGAAGACATGGAAACCCGCAACAATGAGGACTTAGCGCAGCTCGTTGATGACAGCACCACCGCCACGAACACCCTCGACGCAACCTTCGCGGGCCTGCAAGCAGAGGGCCTCGACGTTGAATTGACCGACGTTGAACAGGAGGAAGCCAAGGCGACTGCGCACTATTCAGTGACGTGGGCCCTGCCGCGCAATCGTTCCTTGCGCTATGACACGTCCATGGCCTTGACGCGCAAGGATAAGGACTGGACCGTGCGCTGGCAGCCCAGCATTATCCACCCCGACCTCGGTGCGCACCAGCACCTTGAGCTGCGATCGATAGCGCCTAAACGCGCTGGTGTGGTCTCCTCCGATGGGGTGGAACTCATGTCTCCGGGCTTGCAATACCGGCTCGTCGTCGACACCGACGCCGTCGACGATCCCCGCCCCGTCGCCGCGAAAGTATCCGGCGCGCTGAGCCAGGCGCACCGGGAGGATGATTCCTTCCCCGAAATTGATTCCGGAGAGCTTGCCAAGAATCTTGAAGAGGTTGATGGCGCTTATTCGGTCACCATGCTCAATGAGGCTCAGGCAGCGCGGCTGCGCCCAGTCCTGGAGAACCAGAAGGGGATTCGCTTTAACGAGGAACCGGCGCTCATTACGCGCGATACTGGTTTGGCCCCAGATATCCTCGCCCGCGTGCGTTCTCTGGTCTCCGAAGACGTAGACGGCAAGAATGGTTGGTCCGTCTCGGTAGTCAACGAGCACGGCGCCGCGCTTTCCGACGTCGAGTATCACGAACCCGAGGCAGCCCCTTCCGTCAAAGTTTCGCTGGACTATGACGTCCAGCGTGCCGCTCAGGAAGCGGTCAATCTGCGCCCCGAGTACGAGGCCATGATCGTGGCCATGCGCCCCTCGACGGGCGAGATACTTGCTGTGGCCCAAACTCCAGAAGCGGATAAGAAGGGCGATATTGCCCTCCAAGGACAGTTCCCTCCCGGATCGGTGTTTAAGATCATTACGGCCTCGGCGGGCGTCGACAAGCAAGGCCTTTCGCCAGACTCCATCGTGCCGTGCCCCGGAACCATGGACCTGTATGGGCGAACCGTGACCAACGACAACGGTTTCTCCCTCGGCTCGGTGCCGCTGCGCCAAGCCTTCGCGCAATCTTGTAACACCACCTTCGCGCAGATCTCGACGGACCTGCCGAAGGGAGAGCTGCGCGATGTGGGCAAGCAATACGGACTGGGCATCGACTATGAGGTGCCGGGGCTGTCGACGCTCACCGGCTCCATCCCAGAGGGCGAGACTCCTCTGGAGCGCACGGAAGCTGGCTACGGTCAGGGCCTGGACCTTGTGTCTCCCTTTGGCATGGCCCTTGTCTCTTCGACGGTTGCAGCAGGTAAGACCCCGACGCCAACGCTCATCGAGTCACGCAAAACCAAGGTTTCTGAGGAGGTCCCCGCGCCCAGCGAGGAAACCCTGGCTCAAGTCCGTGACATGATGCGACAGGTAGTGGCGAGCGGTACCGCCGCCGGAATGCAGGCCCAGGGAACCGTCTACGGCAAGACCGGTGAGGCGGAAATCAACGGCGGCTCGCACGCCTGGTTCACCGGATTCCGGGATGATGACATTGCGTTCGCAACACTCGTCGTTTTGGGTGGTGGCTCGACCATTTCGGTCAACATCACTGATAATTTCTTGCAGCGTCTGGACGCCCTCCGCGCGGAAGGCCACGGCGAGGTTGCCCCGGCACAGTTGCAGTAGCGCGTCATAGCCGGTGCACCTGTGGTGTCCTTTGTCGGGTGCTGGGGAAGAGGGCTACCATGAGTAGTTATGACTAAGCGCGCGATGCTAAAACAAGAAAAAGATACCCCAATCCGCAAGGTACCGAAGGATATTGAGCGCCCCGAGTACGTGTGGAAGGACACGGTCCAGGAAGCTCAGGGCGAGCCATTCGTGCAGACCCCGGAGATTATTGAGGCCATGCGTGAGGCCTCCCGGATTGCCGCCAACGCCCTTCAGGAGGCGGGAAAGGCTGTGGCTCCCGGTGTGACCACGGATGAGATTGACCGCGTTGCGCACGAGTATATGTGTGACCACGGTGCCTACCCCTCGACGCTGGGTTACTTGGGTTTCCCGAAATCCTGCTGTGTTTCCCTCAACGAGATTGTCTGCCACGGCATCCCGGATACCACGGTGATCGAGGACGGCGATATTGTCAATATCGATGTCACTGCGTTCAAGAATGGTGTCCACGGCGATACCAACGCTACTTTCCTTGCTGGCAACGTCACTGAGGAACATAAGCTACTGGTGGAGCGCACTAAGGAAGCGATGATGCGCGGCATTAAGGCCGCTAAGCCGGGCCGTGAGATCAACGTCATCGGACGCGTCATCGAGTCCTATGCTCATCGATTTGGCTACAACGTGGTTACTGATTTCACGGGTCACGGTGTAGGTCCTACCTTCCACAACGGGCTGGTTGTCCTGCACTACGATTCCATGACCTACCGTGACATCCTCGAGCCCGGAATGACCTTGACCATCGAGCCGATGATTAACCTGGGCTCGCTGGACTATGAGATTTGGGATAACGGCTGGACCGTCCAGAACACGGATGGAAAGTTCACCGCCCAGTTCGAGCACACCATCGTGATCACCGACGATGGCAATGAGATCCTCACCCTGCCGGATGAGGCCTAGCGTTTAGGCGCTAAGCGCCTAAACATTGCTAAAACGAAACAAGCCCTCCGCCTCCCGTGTGATTCACGGTGGGGCGGAGGGCTTTGTGTTGCCAGAAATGAACGCGAACTAGAACGAGACGTTCTTGATGGCCTGGCCGACGTAGTCCGGGATCACGCCGGAAAATACAGCGTAGTTGTAAGCTGCAACGGCGGAGGAAACAGCAGCAGCGGCAACCATAGCGATGGTGCCACCACGCCAGAGGTCCAGCCACTGCGGAACCTGGGACGGGTTCTTGGTGGAGCCGAAAGCGTCGGCACCATTACCGGTGATGTTGCCATCGGTCACGCCGCCCAGCTTGGAGGAAAGAGAGCCCTCGCCCTCAGAGGAGAGCGCGGAGGACATTTCGGAGGAGGTAGCGTCCTTCTGGAGCTCCTTCTGGACCTGCTCTTCGGTCAGTCCGGAGCCCTCAACGGCCTCAGCGGCGGAAGCAACGGTGGTGCCAGCGAAGGCGACGGTGACGGCGGTTGCAGCAGCAACGGCGGCGGTGCGGAATTTACGCATCTTGAGAAAAGCCTTTCAAAAAGTGGGTTAGAAGGGGGAAGGGGAGAACTACATGCCGAACTTGAGGTAGTTCAGTGCCGGGCCAACCAGACCACCGGCGATGGTGATGATGGTGGCGACGATGCCGATGCCAGCCAAGGCCTGTGCCCACTTCGGCTCGGTGGAGATAGAAGAGTTCTGGCCGAAGATGTTCTGACCGTTGGCTTCCTTCTCAGCCTCGAGCGCCTTGCCCAGTGCGGAGGAGCCGCCTGCCTTCTGGGTGCCCTGCTGCTCACCAGCGGATGCGGAAGAGTTGGAAGTGGAATCGTTGCTGCTGCCCTCTGCAGCGGCAGCAACGGTGGTGCCGCCGAATGCAACAGCGAGAGCGGTAACACCGGCAATGGTGGCCTTGCGAATGCGCATAGTGTGAATCCTTTTAAACCTCGTAGGAACTGGAGTAACTATAGGGTGCCCCAAGTCACTTGAGCGATTCTAGCGTAAACATTGACAGGATTCACTGGAACGGCACCACTCTTAGATGTTTACTTGAGGCCGCCAAATCCCCCTGTCGGGCACACCACTGTAGCAATTCACTCAGCAATTATTAAGAGAGTTAGAGTATCTCCACAGTTCATCGGTGCCTAGGCATGCAAAAGCGCCCACCCCCACGATGCGAGGATGGGCGCTAATGAAGTGCGCTGAGTCAGTCAGCGTACCCGCAACTTAATTAGCGGCGGAAAATCGGGTCCAGCACGTGTGCCGGAACGATGTTGTTGTACACAGCGAAGTTGTAGGCAGCGAACAGGGCGCCTGCAATTGCGGTGCCGAGGGCAGCGTAGGTGCCGCCACGCCAGATCTCAGCCCACTGCGGGTTATCCTCGGCGCGCTTCTTGCCGAAGAGGTCCTCGCCGGTGACCTTCCTGTCCTTCTCGGTAGCGGTGCCCCACTTGGAGGACAGGGTCTCGTCGGAGTCGTCTTCCTTGACCTTGTCGTATGCGGAGGACAGGTTGGAAGAGGAGGTGTTCTCGGTCTCGTTGTCCTCTGCAGCGAAGGCAACGGAGGTGCCGGCGAAAGCAACGGAAGCGGCGGTTGCAGCGGCAACGGCAGCGGTGCGGAAGTTACGCATGAAATTTAAACCTTTCGGAAAAAGTGTGTAAGGGAGACGTCTTAGAAGGACGGGCCGTGGACGAAGAAGTTGTACACAACGCCGATGAAGCCAGCTACGGAAGCGATGGCGCTAGCGATGCCCAGGCCGTAGAAAGCCTTGGCCCAAGCCGGCTGGTCGCCGAGAGTGGTGCACTCTTCCTCGGTCTCGTCAGCATCGCAGTTCTCGTGCTTGGAGGAGCCGAAGATGGCGCGGCCGTCAGCCGCAGTGCCCTTGTTGTCGTTCTCATTAACGTAGAACCAGTCACCAATCTTGGAGGACAGGGAAGCCTCGGAGTTGGTGTTGTCCTCAGCGGAGGAGGAGCCGTTGTCGGTGGAAGCGGAAGAGTTGGTGTTCTCCTGAGCGGAGCCGTTGGCGTCCTCAGCGAAAGCGACGGTGGAGCCGCCGAAAGCAACAGCGAGAGCAGTAGCGCCGGCGATGGCTGCATTGCGGATACGCATATCAAAAGTCCTTAGAGTCGTACGTGCAAAGCCTCCAGAGTAGGAGGCTTTGATTTACAGGGATAGGGATTATTTTGGTATCCCCAAAACACACTGAGCCGGTAGAGAGTATCGGCTCGTTCCGGTGTCTGTAATTAACCTAGCCAACGGTCAGGCAAAATGCACGTCAGTTTGAGTCTTCTTTTAAGCCCTCACGGCTATCACCCCCAAAATGGGTGAAATTCTGAAAGGGTGCTGACAGATGTTGTTGGTGTTAAAAAGTGCTTGTAGTGCGGTTCAGGGCTTTTGGTGAAATTAGTTTAATCGCAATGTGAAAAAGATCACTCAATCCGATGTAACTTTCACTCCTGCCACTCTAGTCCCAAAACTGCGTTTTCCACTACTTCTGGCAGTGCCGGGTGGATCCAGTATTGCGAGCGAGCGAACTCGCGTATATCAAGGTCGTAGACCATGGCAGTGATCAACTGCTGTATAAGAGTGGACGCTTGTGGGCCCATGATGTGGGCGCCGAGGAGCTTGCCGGTGGCACGATCGGCCACGAGCTTGCAGATGCCCGTTGCGTCTTCCATAGCCCATCCATAGGCAACGTCGCCAAAGTTCTGCACCTTCACCGTGACGTCATAGCCCTCTTCGCGGGCTTGTGCCTCAGTAAGTCCCACCGTCGCAATTTGCGGGTGGGTGAAAATGGCAGCGGGGATGTGCTCGTGCGGCATGGGACGGAGGTCTTCAGGATGCAACAGATTGTGCTGTACCGCTCGTTGCTCCGCATTGGCTACGTGCTTGAGCATGTAAGGAGAGGAGACATCGCCGAGCGCCCACACGCCCTCGCAGGTCGTGCGACCAAACTCGTCGACCTTGATGCGCCCGTCCTCGTGCATTTCAATACCGCTGGTAGAAAGATCCATCTGATCGCCGTTGGGCTGGCGGCCGGTGGCCACGAGGATGGCTTCCGCCTCCACGACATCACCGTTATCCAAGGTGAGGCGTACACCGTCTGCGGTTTCCTCTAGTGCTGTGGCGGTGCCAATGCGTACGTCGAAACGTTCGCGTGCGATGTCGTTGAACCGGGAGCTTAAGTCTTCGTCAAGGAACCGGAGGAACTTCTCCGAGCGGTTGACCACGGTCACTTCCGTCCCCAGGCCGTCGAAGACGTGGGCAAATTCCATGGCGATGTAGCCGCCACCGACCACGATGAGGCTACGCGGCTGCTTCTCAAGCCGCATGATGTCCTCGTTGGTGTGGACCGGCACGGAAGAGCTGGCATAGGGTTCGGGCAGTACAGGGCGTGAGCCGGTAGCAATAACAATATTGTCACCGGTGATGATGTCATCGCCCGCTTGCAGGGTTTTCGGTCCGATGAACCGAGCATGTTGATCAAAGACTGTAATATTGGGCGTTTCCTCGCCACGGCGGTACTCTTCGCCGCCGCGGGCGATCTGATCGATGCGGTTGTGGAATACGCGCTCGACAATGCCGTCCCAATCCACAGCATCCACGTGGGCGCTGAGCCCAAGACGGGTTGCCTCGCGCGCGGCGAGTGCCACGTCGGCAGCGTAGACGTACATCTTCGTTGGGATGCAGCCCACGTTGAGACAGGTTCCGCCGAAGGTTCCCTTTTCGATGACGGCGATGGATTTATCGTCGAACTCAGGGGAGGGGATTGAATTTCCCGACCCAGTGCCGATGATGACGAGGTCAAAGTGCTGTGCGGAAGTCATGCCGACCATTCTAGAGGCTGCCTAGCCGCAACCCGTGCAGGCCGAAAAGCGCGAGGTGGGCGAGTCTAATCCGTCTCAAGAGGGGCCACGGCGCGCAACCATTCCGCGGCGGTGGAGAATGCTTCCTGCAGCGGCTCGGGGCGGGAAAGAAAGAGATCGTGGCGCCCATTATTTACAACGTGGAGCGTGTAACGGGCGCTGAGCTCCTTGGCCCATCGCTGGCTCTGGCGTACGTCCACAACAACATCGGCGGTGTTAGAGGATTCGCTATAAGGCTGATTGAGTTCGGAGCGTCCTGAAGTCATGGTCAGCAGCGGGAGTCCCATGTTGATGCGGCCGGAATGGATCGCGTCGAAGCCATGGAAGACCGCTGCTACCCAGCCCAGGTATTTCGGGTGCCCGCCCAGTGGCTTGAGGCGACGGTCGAAATCCCAGTCGCCCTGCTCCTCGGCATGGATAGATTCCCCGTAGGCGGTGAGATCGCCCCCGGGAATTTCGATCCGCGGAGCGATAGCGGCGCCAGCGAAGATTACGTGCTTGAGCACCTCATAAGTTTTATCCGCTATTCTCATCATGGCTAACCAGGGGCTGTTGAACACGACACCAGAGATTCGATCGAAGCGCTCACGGTCCTGGCGGCGAAGGCGATCAAGCCAGAGCGCGGTGATGGTGCCAGCGGTGGAGTGGCCCATGATGATGACACGCTGGTTGGGGAGGGCATCGAGGGCCGCGTTGAGATCAGCGTCGTAGTACTGCAAGTCGCTGATGTAATGCCAGGTCTGTCCGTCCCGTCGAGAGCGTCCGCACTTGCGCAGGTCGATAGCGTAGAAGGCATAGCCGAGCTCATAAAAGTATCGTGCCACGTGGTCGTGGAAGAAATAGTCCGTCATCCCGTGGACCCACAGTAAGGCGGGGCGGTCATCATGGGCATCGCCACGGGGGCAATAGCGCACGAGCGTCGCGCGGACATTGCCTTCACCGTCAGGGTCGGTGCCGAGTTCGAGTGGGGCGGCCTGGAAGTCGGGGCCGAGGATATCTTCTGACCATTCGAGTTCGTTATGCATCATGGGATTCATGATAGGTCGCGCTCCCAGAAGTGTCCGGCCCCGCAGAGCGCTGACGGGAAATGCCCTGCACCACAAATGGGGTAGCAACTTCAGATTCGGGCATTTATTTTTCCAGGAATGCCTATTTCGCACTAAGGGGCGTAAAGTGGAATTAATGCTTGACGGACCTCTCGTAGGGGAGGTCTGTATGCCGGTTTGCTTCCTAGCATCGTCGAGCGCTTTCTCACCGCGCCCTGTGTACCCACATGCGCAGGGCACTTGACCACAACGAATACATCGACTCAAAGAGGTAATAAGTACAGTGTCCTCCGATAAGAAGACAGCACAAGTAGTAGACGAGGTTGAGGTCGCACTCATTGGTGCAGGTATTATGAGCGCCACCCTCGGCGCCATGCTGCGTGAGCTCGAGCCCAGCTGGACGCAGATGGTCTTCGAGCGTTTGGACGGCCCTGCGCTTGAGTCCTCTTCCCCGTGGAACAATGCCGGTACCGGCCACTCCGCGCTGTGCGAGCTGAACTACACCCCAGAAAAGAACGGCCGCATTGATGTTTCCAAGGCTATGAATATCAATGAGAAGTTCCAGGTTTCTCGCCAGTTCTGGTCCCACCAGCTCAACAACGGCATCCTGACGGACCCGAAGGCCTTCATCAACTCGGTTCCGCATGTGTCCTTTGCACAGGGCTCCATCCAGGTGGATTACCTGAAGCGCCGCTTCGACGCGCTGAAGGATAACCACATGTTCCCGAACATGCAGTTCAGCGACGATGACGCCACCTTCCAGGAGAAGCTGCCCCTGATGTCCCAGGGCCGTGACTTCAACTCCCAGAAGGTTGCCATCTCGTGGACCGATGCGGGCACCGACGTCAACTTTGGCGCCCTGGCTAAGCAGTTCTTCACTGCGGCTAAGGCTGCCGGCACCGAGATCCGTTATGGCCACGAGGTCGTTGATATCAAGCGTGAGGGTTCCAAGTGGCGCGTGGTGGCAAAGAACCTCCACACCGGTGACTACCAGGCTGTCCACGCCAAGTTTGTTTTCGTTGGTGCCGGCGGTTACGCACTCGACCTGTTGCGCAAGGCTGGTGTCCGTGAGGTTTCTGGTTTCGCCGGTTTCCCGGTTTCGGGCCTGTGGCTGCGCTCCAAGAACCCGGAGCTGGTCAAGCAGCACCACGCAAAGGTTTATGGCAAGGCTGCTGTGGGCGCTCCGCCGATGTCCGTGCCGCACCTGGACACCCGTGTCATCGACGGTGAAGAAGGCCTGCTGTTTGGTCCCTACGGCGGCTGGTCCCCGAAGTTCCTGAAGAAGGGCTCCTACCTGGACCTGTTCAAGTCCATCCGTCCGGACAACATCACCTCTTACCTGGGCGTGGCAGCACAGGAGTTTGGTCTGACCAAGTACCTGGTCACTGAGGTTCTCAAGGACTTCGATAAGCGCGTTGAAACCCTGAAGGAATACGTCCCGAGCGCTGACCCGGCTGATTGGGAGACTGTTATCGCCGGCCAGCGTGTCCAGGTGATTAAGCCAGCGGGTGCACCGCAGTTCGGCTCCTTGGAGTTCGGCACCACCCTCATCAACAACCCAGAAGGCAGCATCGCTGGTCTGCTTGGCGCTTCCCCGGGTGCTTCCATCACCCCAGCCATCATGATTGAGCTACTGGAGCGCTGCTTCGGTGAGAACATGATTCAGTGGGGCGACAAGATCCAGGAGATGATTCCTTCCTACGGAACTAAGCTGTCCAAGGACAAGAAGCTCTACAACGAGATGTGGGAGTACACGCAGAAGACTCTGCAGCTGGACACCAAGTAATCTCGCTCTTCGCCCCGTCGGCGATTCCTCGCAGGTAATTCTCAGTAATTGGCAGGAAGCGTTCAGTGCACCGGAACGCTTCACCAAGGACAGCGCCCCATAATGATGGTGTGCGTTTGAGAGAGCGCATGCGAGAGAGATAGAGAGAACCCCAGCCACGCGGGGCGGTCGGCCTGAGAAACCGACCGGGAGCGTGGCAGTGAAAGATAGAGACGCACCGCCGCCCCGAGACTCCGTTTCCTTTCCTACGGAGACCTCGGGGCGGTGGTGTGTTTGCTTCTGTTTGCGCTCGTGGTTCTTAGGTTCCGCAGTAGGTGAGATAGCCTTCGGTGCCGCCGGGCTGCTCATACTCCGGCGCAGCATCAAAAGGATGCGTGGTGGCGTGCAGAAGACGGGCGAACTCTTCGGCATCGCCCAGAGCGCTTTCGACCAGCCGCGGCCGAGGAATCACGCGCGGCACGGTTCGCTCGAGCAGCACAGCGTCGGGGCTACTTGCGCAGTAGGCTTCAACGAAACTTCTATCCTTGAGGAGTTCATAGGCCGCCGCAGGCTCGCCCGCCGCGGCACTGACAAGGCTGCGGTTGGCTTGTGTGAGGTCCGGGGCGGCCTGCACGAGGGCAGCGTTGTAATCCTGGAAAAGCTCTTCGGGCATCTGTAGGCAGCGCTGTGCTTCCTGGTGACGCGCTCTTTCATAACGCTCGCCAAAGGTATCAATGGCCTCTTGAGCCCAGGTGAGGGCGGTGTCAGGGGAGTCGTCGATAAGCGGAAGCAGTGACTCCACCAATCGCGCAAGGTTCCAGCCCAACATGTCGGGCTGGCGCCCAAAGCGGTAGCGTCCCTGCGTATCGATAGAGCTAAACCAGGTGTTGGGGTCATAGCTTTCCATGAACGCGCAGGGGCCATAGTCAATGGTTTCGCCCGATAACGTGGTGTTATCGGTGTTCATTACGCCGTGAATGAAGCCCAGCTGCATCCACCCGGCGACCGTCGCGGCTTGTGCCTCCATGACGTGCGTGAACAGCTCCCGGAAGTCGGCGCCGGGGTAGTGGCGTTCACTGGTGTAGGCGGCAAGGCGCTGCAGTAGCCCAGGCACCTGCGAGTGCGCGGCAAAGTGGAAGGAACCAACACGGATGTGGCTCGCGGCCACTCGCACGAGAACCCCTGCCTCTTCCACCATCTGGCGCTGGATGGGGCGACCGGTGGCAAGAACCGCCAGCGACCGAGTGGTGGGCACACCTAGGGCATGCATCGACTCGGAGAAGAGATACTCACGCAGCATTGAGCGCAGCGTGCCGCGCCCATCAGAGCCATAACGCGAGTAGGGAGTCAGCCCCGTGCCCTTGGCATGCAGATCCCACAGACCCGTGGGGTTGTGAGCGGTGGTGGGGCCGGTGACTTCGCCCAAGAGGAGGGCGCGGCCGTCACCCATTGACGGGTTATACTGCCCGAACTGAAAGCCCGCATAGGCCATTGCGTGCGGAGCGACTGCTCCACGGCCAAGGAGGAACTCTATTCCGTCCTCGCTGCGCAGCCAGTCTGGGTCGAGGCCGAGCTCGGCGGCTAGGCGCTCATTGAGCGCCACGATTCGTGGAGCTGGCTGTTCTTCCCCGCGGCTTGCCGTGACCATCTGTGGCAGGCGTTGGGCAAAATCGTTGTGCAGCTCAAAAGGCAGGGGCTTTTTAGTCATCGCGGGACCCCAGGGTTCCGCGCACGCGAATGTGGACGTTGCCGCCTACCCAGAGCTCGTCCCCGTCATCGTCGATAAAGACGCGGCCATCGCGTCCTATTTGGCTGCCTTGTGCCGCGGTATAGCGGGCAGGAACGGCGCCCTTGGCACGGAGGAACTGGGCGGCTCCGCCATTGAAGGAACCGGTGACGGGGTCCTCGAATTGCCCGGTGATAGCGCGAACCTCGTAGGCCGGCTCCGTATCCCCGGTGAGGCCGACCACGCCGACCTTGACGCCGGGGGTGGGTGTGGGGCGAAGCTTCCGCACGGTTTCAGCAGATTCGAGCTGGACCAAGCGCCAGCCAGGCCCGTTGTCCACCCAGCCGGAGTCAACCATGCTCTCTTCATCGATTCCGAGTACGGCGGCTGCTTCGGAGCGCTCGGCCTCACTGAGTTCCCCGTGGCGCAGTAAGGGCGGGGTAGCGAAGGCGAAACGGCCCTCTTCCTGGCGCACGGTTACTAACCCGACACCGCATTCCTGAATCAGGGTCCCGCTCTTTCCTAATAGCTCCGCCGCGACGCGCGCACTGCCCAGCGTGGGGTGACCGGCGAAGGGGAACTCTTCGTACGGGGTGAAGATTCGTACGCGGTAGTCCGCGCCAGGATCTGTAGGTGAGCACAGGAAGGTCGTCTCAGAGAAATTGGTCCAGTGTGCGATACGCTGCATCTCTTCGGTGCTCAAACCATCGGCATCCGCAACCACGGCGAGGGGATTACCGGTAAACGGCCCAGTGGCGAAGACATCTACTTCAAAGAATCGGTGCTGCATGAGGCCTAAGTCTAGTCGCACCGGCGGGTGGGGAGGTCTACGCTGGGCAGCATGAGCGAAGCACTTTTTAGCCGCGTCGAACCTATCCAGACCATGGCGGATGGGACCGTCAAACAGGTCAACCCTTTCTCCGGAACAGAGGTGTGGACGGTGCCGGGACGTGGAAACCGTCCGCTTGCGCATGTGGCAAAGGAACCGCATCCGCTGGGCCCTGATGCCTTGACGCACAGCTGTGCTTTTTGCTCCGGGCGCATGCTGGACACCCCGCCGGAAAAGTCCCGCATCTTGGCTTCGGGGGAGATTCAGCGCGGCCTTTTTCCCCACGAGCTGGATAACTCCCAGCCGCTGTTTCGCCGCGTTCCGAACCTTTTTGAAATCGTGTCTTATGACTATTGGCACGAGAACTATGGCTTCACCATGGATCCAGACCTGGCTCAGCACAAGGAGAAGTACGAAGGCGACGAGGCTGGGCGCCTGCACGTACTTAACGTGGTGCGCACCAAGCTCAAGGCAGCGGGCAAGGATACCGCGCTGGACGACGATTCTCTGCTCGCCCTCGCCGATGGCTTCTTCGGCGGTGGACACGATGTCATCATCTCCTCGCGCCACTTCGTGGACGGGGCGGTCGATGACAGCCAGCTGGCGTCCTCCGGCACGCTGAGCCCCGATGAGCACTTCCTACTCACCACGTTTACTGCGGAATCAACGCGCGAGCTCTACCAGCGCAACCGCTATGCCTCCTATGTCGCCGTGTTCCAAAACTGGCTGGCGCCGGCGGGTGCGTCCTTCGATCACTTGCATAAGCAGCTCGTCGCGATTGACGCCCTGGGCATGGCCGCTCACCAGGAAAATGCGATTCTGCGTGCGCACCCCAACATGTACAACGACTGGGCTGTGGGCTATGCGGCAAAGCGCAACCTCGTCATCGCAGAAAATGATTATGCGGTGCTCTTCGCCGGATTTGGCCACCGCTATCCCACACTGGAGATCTTCTCCAAGTCACCGCGCTGTGAACCGTGGGAACAGAACCCGGAGGAAGTACGTGGAATGTCGGATCTGATTCACGCGGCCCACGCCGCGGTGGGGCCGGACGTGGCCTGCAATGAAGAATGGCACCACCGTCCGCCCAGCGTGGACCTGCCTCAGCCGTGGCGCGTCATGCTCAAGCTCAGGGTATCGACCTTGGCTGGCTTTGAGGGCGGCACGAAGGTCTACATCAACACCATTGATCCGTGGGGTTTGCGTGATCGCGTCGTGGACGCCATGTTCCGCCTTCGCGAGCGCGGAAAGATTGCTTCCGGCATCTCTATCGCCACTGAGTGCGAGCTCAAGCGCAATAGTTTGCGCTATAACCCATTGGTTTGAATGGCCCCGCTTCGCCTGAGCCAGATAAATAGATAAATCGGCGGGCGTAAATAAATTGATAAATAGATAAATCAGACCACGAGCACCAGCTCGGTGCCGCGCAGTTCGGTGCTCATGCCCGACTCTTGGGCTACGCGGGCGGCATCCTCGAGGGTGGAGACGCTCTCGCCCTTGAGAGCGAGTACGCGAGCGAGCTCCCCCTTGTAGTGCTTGTTGAAGTGAGAGACCACCTTGCGGGAGCCATCCTCTTGCACTGACTCCACGCGCACGGTGGCGGCGTCCTTGAGCTTGCCCAGCTGCTGATAGGTGCCCGAGCGCATGTCGATGAGGAACTCGCCAGCGTCGACAAGCGCGCGTAGCTCATCCGTGATCGCCGTACCCCACTGAGACTTCAGCGTCCGCCCGCCCAGTTTCGTACTACCGGAGAGCCGGTAGTGCGGGATGAGGTCATCGGCGCGCAGCAACCCGAAGAGCGCATCGCCCACGGCTAGGTACTTCCGTGCTTCTGGAGGGAGGGTGGGGGCGTCGAGGGCGTCGTAGAGCACGCCGGTGAAACGCTCCAGCGCGGGCATGGTGGGGGAGGAAGCCAACTCGCGGTTGGACTCGGCCTCCCCACGCAACTTCTCAGAGAGCTTGAGCACCTCCAGCGCTTCATCGACGTCGAGGGACGACAACTCTGCAGCAATTTCTCGGCGGATCGGGTTCAGCGCGGGAAAGGAAAGCTCGTCCCAGTTCAGGGCCGCGCCGCTGCCGCCGTGTGCTTTGGTCTCAGAAGGAGGGAGGATGATCAGCATGGCTACATGCTAGCGATGTAGACTGAGCAACCATGATTACACGTCTTTCTGAGCTTTTCCTCCGCACTCTTCGTGAGGATCCGGCTGATGCCGAAGTCCCCAGCCACAAGCTTCTCGTTCGCGCAGGTTATGTGCGCCGTGTCGCGCCGGGTGTGTACACCTGGCTGCCACTGGGGCTGCGTGCCATGCGCAAGATTGAAGACGTTATCCGTCAGGAGATGAACGCCATCGGCGGCCAGGAGATGCTCTTCCCGGCGCTGCTGCCGCGCGAGCCTTATGAGGAGTCGAACCGCTGGACGGAATACGGCGATAATCTGTTCCGTCTGAAGGACCGCAAGGGTGCGGACATGTTGCTGGGCCCGACCCACGAGGAGATGTTCACCACTGCGGTGAAGGATATGTACTCCTCGTACAAGGATTTCCCGGTCACGCTGTACCAGATCCAGACGAAGTACCGCGATGAGGAGCGCCCGCGTGCGGGCGTGCTGCGCGGCCGCGAGTTCACCATGAAGGATTCCTATTCCTTCGACATGACGGATGAGGGGCTCGATGAGTCCTATGCCCGCCACCGCAAGGCCTACCAGAACATCTTTGACCGCCTAGAGATCGATTACGCGATTTGCAAGGCCACTTCTGGTGCGATGGGCGGTTCGGCCTCTGAGGAATTCCTTGCCGTGTCTGAGGTAGGCGAAGATACCTTCGTGCGCGCCACCGAGGGCGATTACGCTGCCAACGTGGAGGCCGTGGTCACTCAGGCTCCAGAGGAAATCCCCTTCGACGGCCTGCCGGAGGCACAGGAGCATGAGACTCCGAAATCCGAGACCATTGAGTCTCTGGTGGAGTGGGCTAAGGGCGCCGGCATTACTGTCGACGGCCGCGAAGTCACCGCCGCGGACACCCTCAAGTGCATGATGATCAAGGTGGCCGCCCCCGCAGCCACGGAAGAAGAGAAGGAATGGGAGCTGGCCGCCGTCCTCATTCCGGGCGACCGCGAGCTGGATGAAAAGCGCCTCGAGGCCTCGCTGGAGCCGGCCGAGTTTGAGCTCGCCGGTGAGGGGGACTTCAAGAAGAACTCCTTCCTGGTCAAGGGTTATGTCGGGCCGCGTGTCCTGAATGCCCACGACGTGAAGGTTTATGCTGACCCGCGCGTGGTTTCTGGTACCTCCTGGATTACCGGCGCCGATGCCCCGCAGCGCCACGTCATCGGACTGGTGGCCGGCCGTGACTTCACTGTGGATGAGTTCATCGAGGCCGCCGAGGTTAAGGAAGGGGACCCGGCACCGAATGGTCAGGGCACTCTGACTCTGGAGCGCGGCATTGAGCTTGGCCACATTTTCCAGCTGGGCCGCAAGTACACCGAGGCTTTCGACGTTCAGATTCTGGATGAGAACGGCAAGCGCGCCGTGCCGACCATGGGGTCCTACGGCATTGGTGTTACGCGCATGCTCGCCGTGCTGGCAGAGCAGCGCCACGATGAGAAGGGCCTCAACTGGCCGGTGGCCGTGGCCCCGTACCAGGTGCACGTGGCCGTAGCGAACAAGGACGCCGCTGCCCTGGAGGCAGGTCAGAAGCTGGTGGAGGATCTGGATCGCGCAGGCATCGAGGTGCTTTACGACGACCGCCCCAAAGTCTCCCCGGGCGTGAAGTTCAAGGATGCTGAGCTTTTGGGTATGCCGTTCATCGCCATCCTGGGCCGCGCTTTCGCTGATGGCATCATTGAGCTGCGCATCCGCGGCGGCGAGACTCGTGAAGTTCCCGCCGATCAGATCGTGGAGACCCTCACGGAACTCATCCGCGGCTAGGCAGCATGAAAGCGGTGCGATTGCGCCGCAACCGTGATAAGCCAGTGCTGCCACGGGGTTGCCGGTGCCGCCGTGATGGCCGCATTGGTCCACTTCAGCGTGTCGTTATGTGCGACCTCGTCGATGAATGCGCGCGCTGAGTCGGCGTCCTTTGGCAGGCTACCTGCCGGTGAATCGTATGCGGGTGCGGGCTGCGGCACGGGACCGAGCTTTTCCAGTTGCAGCTGAAGTTGCAGGATTCTGTCCTCGTGAATGCGCAGAAGCTCATCGACATGATCTTCTTGGTCGGGGGACACATAGGAGCGCGCGAAATCGAGGGCATAGACCTGCTGGTATTCCCATTTTAGGAGCTCGACGCCGAGTTCACGGTCCTGTTCTGTGAGTTCGGGAGCGTCTGCCAGCTCCTCGTTCTTCCACGCGTTAAGCGCAATGGCTTGTGTCAGAACAAGGGCGCGGGATTCTTCAGGAACGTTGCTGATGTTCTCTTCGGAGAATGAGGAGGCGGCGTCAAACACGGCGGAGACGTCCGCGGAATCCTGCGGGGCAACGTCACGGTCGACCGCACAGGAGCGTGGAGTCTCTCCTTCCTCATCGCGTCCGCATAGTCGCTCGATTTCTTCATAGAGCTGCTCAGCTTGCTCTGCGCGCAAGGCAGCGGCATCCGCATCAAGTTCTTCCAAGGCGAGAGCATCCGCACTGGCGGTGTGAGCAAGCGAGGTGAGGGAGGGGTCCGCGTGGGGGCCAAAATAATCCACGATCGCGTCGGTGGCTTGGCAGCCGCCCATCCAGGGGGCAGCGCACACAAGCAGGGTGGGGACAACTACTCGGCGGTTCACGCGATAGACCCTACCCGGGTGACCTAGTCTAGAGCGCATGGCATTCCCAACACCCGCGCAACTAACCGAAATTCTGCAGCCCGTCGCCGTCGCACGCGGCCTCGACATCGAAGACGTGAAGACCACGCGAGCTGGTAAGAAATCTCAGGTCATCATTCGCATCGATGGCGATGAGCGCCCGAGCTCCGATCTCATAGAAGAACTATCGCAGGAGATTTCCGAGCTTTTCGATGCCCAAGAGGAAGCGGGCACCCTCAACTTTGGCGCGGGCTACACCTTGGAGGTGTCGACGCCAGGTGTGGACTTCCCGCTGAGCGCCCCGCGCCATTGGCGCCGCAACCAAGGAAGGCTGGTCGGATATGCGCTTGTCGAGGAACCTGGAACCACTCGCGTCGCGCGCATCGGCGCCCTGTCTGAGGACGAAGAATCCGTGGCGCTTATCACGACGGTGAAGAAGGAGGTGCGTTACCAGATCGAGCGATTGGAAAACTTGAGCCGTGCAGTGGTAGAAATTGAATTTGCTCAGCCTTCAGCCATGGAGCTGGAGGCGGCTATGCAGACGTTCGACTTCGCCGAGCAGAACTCGGCAACCCGAGAGGACTAACAAGTGAATATTGACCTAGAGGCACTCCGCACGATTCAGCGCGAGCGCGGCGTACCTGTGAAGGACCTGCTCGAAGCTATCGCGGGTGCCCTTTTGTATTCCTACCTGGACCACCGTGCAGAATCCGCTGAGAAAAAGGCGGAAGGTACGAAGTCGCGCGTAGACATCGACGCCGACAGCGGCGCCGTCACTGTAATCGTGACCGAAAGTGATCCGGAGACCGGAGAGGTCATCAGCGAATACGACGACACCCCGGACAACTTTGGGCGCATCGGCGCGCAGGCGGTCCGCGATGCCATTCTGCGCAAGTTGCGCGAGAACAAGGCTGAGCGAACCTATGATTCCTATTCTGAGCTGACCGGAACGGTAGTGTCGGGCGTCGTCCAGCGCGATATCCACGCCAACAAGCGCGGCGTCGTTGTGGTGCAGTTGGGCACCGAACACGATTCCCAGGATGCTTTCCTGTTGCCTGCTGAGCAGCTGCCAGGGGAGAAGCTCGAGCACGGTGACCGCGTCAAGGCCTATGTCGTGGGCGTGAACCGCAACGGCGCTAAGGTGCAGATCACGCTGTCGCGTACTCACCCCGAGCTGGTTCGCGGTCTCTTTGAGCTGGAGGTCCCGGAGGTTGCCGACGGTGCGGTCGAGATTATCGCCATTGCCCGCGAGGCTGGCCACCGCTCCAAGATCTCCGTTCGCGGCCACGCCAAGGGCCTCAACGCCAAGGGTGCGTGTATCGGCCCGAAGGGTTCTCGCGTCAGCAACGTGATGCGTGAACTCGGTGGTGAGAAGATTGACATCATCGACTTCAACGAAGACCCAGCTGTTTACGTGGGCAATGCTCTCGCCCCGTCGAAGGTCGTGCGCGTAGAAATTCTCGACGAGGAAGCGCAGGTGGCCAAGGTAACCGTGCCGGATTACCAGCTTTCGCTCGCTATCGGCAAGGAAGGCCAGAACGCACGCCTCGCAGCACGCCTGACCGGATGGAAGATTGATATTCACTCCGACGCCGCTCGGGACTAGCTTTCCGAGCAGCCTGCGGGGGAATTAAAGGTTTGGCCTATTTTCGCGTAGACTAGACAACGGCCCACATGCAGGAATGCTGTGGCGTAGCAGCAGTAGCGATATGACCTAAGGAGTTGGATGTCTCGAGGACAGCGTCTCCGCACCTGTATCGCTACGCGTCAAAAGCATCCCGACACGGAACTGCTGAGGGTTGTCGCCGATAAGGGTGATCCCACAGGATGCCGTGTTGTTCCGGATCCCGGCCGACGCCTTCCCGGAAGGGGAGCGTGGATAAGGCCTGATCTGGAAGCAGTAGAGCTGGCGGAGCGGACCCGTGCCTTCAGGCGCGCGCTCCGATTGTCCACAGACGTGGACACAGGTCACGTACGTGAGTACCTCGCTGCCACGCAGCAGGTGCAGTCGGCGGGCAACAGCCCGTGCGACCCAGAGTTAAAAAGGAAGACCGAACACTGATGAGCGCACAACCATGAAGCAGCATCAGCGATGAAAGTCCATAGCCATTAACTAGGGGTCAGGCCGTATTCCGCGGCCTTGGCTCCTAGAAAGATTAAAGAGGAGACAAGTGCCCGGAAAGCTACGTGTACACGAGTTGGCAAAGCAGCTCGGCGTAACCAGCAAGGAACTACTCGCCACGCTGAAGGAACAAGGCGAGTTCGTCAAGACCGCATCCTCGACCATCGAACCCCCGGTGATCAAGAAGATGCGCGCTCACTACGAAGCTAAGGGTGGCGAGGACAAGGCAGCGGAGAAGAACGCGCCAGCAGCCACCCCAGCTTCTGCTGCCAAGAAACCGGCAGAAAAGAAGCCTGCCGCCGCGGCAAAGCCAGGCCCGAAGCCAAGCGCTGCCCCCAAGCCGGGTGCCGCCCCCAAGCCGGGCGGTGCACCGAAGCCGGGTGCCGCTCCGAAGCCGGGTCCCGCACCGAAGCCTGGAGCACAGCGCAAGAACACCGAGAAGGGTGGCGAGCGCGCTGTCACTCCGCGCAGCATGCCGAAGCCTGGTGGCACCCGCCGCGTGGCTAATAACCCGTTCTCCACGGGTAGCTCCAGCGATCGTCCGAGCCCCGGACCTCGCCCAGGCGGCACCAAGGGACAGCGCTCCGCTGGCAAGCCCGGTGATAACCGTGGCGGCAAGGGCGGCGCACGCCCGCAGGGCGATGGCAACCGTAGCGGTGGACGTCGTCCTTCGCCGGCAATGATGCCTTCGCACCCGAACCCGGCCAGCATGCCGTCGAAGGCCGCTGGTAGTGGCGGCGGTGGTCGTGGTCGCGGCGGCCGCGGTGGCGGCCCCGGCCGCGGTGGTCCTGGCCACGGTGGTTTCCGTGGACGCGGCGGTCGTCGCGGTGGCACCGCTGGTGCATTCGGCCGTCCGGGTGGTGCGCCGCGTCGCGGTAAGAAGTCGAAGCGTCAGAAGCGCCATGAGTTTGAAGAGCAGCAGAAGCATGAGGTAGGCGGCGTACGTCTGCCTGACGGCGGCGGTAAGGTCGTGCGCCTGCGTCGCGG
This sequence comes from Corynebacterium sp. HMSC072D12, assembly GCF_001813925.1. Classification (NCBI taxonomy): domain Bacteria; kingdom Bacillati; phylum Actinomycetota; class Actinomycetes; order Mycobacteriales; family Corynebacteriaceae; genus Corynebacterium; species Corynebacterium sp. HMSC072D12. The sequence continues at coordinate 13,337 of NZ_KV814415.1, read as the reverse complement.
TGCTTCCCTGGCTGACTTCGCTGAGAAGATTGGTGCAGATCCTGCAGCATTGGTGCAGGCGCTGTTCAACCTCGGTGAGATGGTGACTGCTACGGCTTCTGTCTCCGAAGACACCCTGCAGCTGCTGGGTTCGGAGATTAATTACGAGGTCCAGGTCGTCTCCCCAGAGGATGAGGACCGCGAACTGCTCGAGTCCTTCGACCTGCAGTTCGGCGAGGACGAGGGTGGCGAAGAGGCACTTGAGAAGCGCCCGCCAGTGGTTACTGTGATGGGTCACGTCGACCACGGTAAGACTCGCCTTCTGGACACCATTCGTAAGACCAACGAGGGTGCCGGCGAGGCCGGTGGCATTACCCAGGGCATCGGCGCTTACCAAACCACGGTGGACCTGGAGGATGGTCCTCGCACCATCACCTTCCTGGATACCCCGGGTCACGAGGCCTTCACCGCCATGCGTGCCCGCGGTGCTAAGTCCACCGACTTGGCCATCCTGGTCGTTGCCGCCGATGACGGCGTGATGCCGCAGACCATCGAGGCAATCAACCACGCGAAGGCAGCAGACATCCCTGTGGTTGTCGCAGTCAACAAGATTGATAAGCCGGAGGCTTCCCCGGACAAGATCCGTGGTCAGCTCACTGAATACGGACTGGTTCCGGAAGAGTACGGTGGCGACACGATGTTCGTGGATATCTCCGCGAAGAACAACATCAACATTGATGATCTGCTTGAAGCCGTCATCCTGACGGCGGACGCTGCCTTGGAGCTCACCGCTAACCCGGACATGGATGCACAGGGCTCTGCCATCGAGGCCCACCTCGACCGCGGCCGCGGTCCGGTGGCTACGGTCATCATCCAGCGCGGTACGCTGCGCATTGGTGATTCCATCGTGGTTGGTGATGCACACGGACGTGTGCGCCGCATGCTCGATGAATTCGGTCACGATGTGGAAGAGGCCGGCCCGTCCCGCCCGGTCCAGGTGCAGGGTCTCAATGGTGTGCCAGGCGCCGGCGACAACCTCCTAGTTGTTGAGGATGACCGCGTGGCACGCCAGATTGCTGCACAGCGCGATGCCCGCAAGCGTTCTGCTCTGCAGGCGAAGGCTCGCAAGCGCGTCTCCCTCGAGGACCTGGATGCAGTGCTCAAGGAAACCTCGACGCTCAACCTCATCCTCAAGGGCGACAACGCAGGTTCCGTGGAAGCCCTCGAAGATGCCCTGTTGGACATTGAGATCGACGACGAGGTACAGCTCAACATCATCGACCGTGGTGTGGGTGCGGTGACGCAGACCAACGTCTCCCTGGCTGCGGCGTCGGACGCCATCATCATCGCTTTCAACGTCCGCGCTGAGGGCAAGGCCACCGAGGAAGCCAACGCTGAGGGCGTCGATATCCGCTACTACACGGTGATCTACCGCGCCATCGAAGAGGTTGAGGCAGCTCTGAAGGGCATGCTCAAGCCCATCTACGAGGAGCGAGACACCGGTGCGGCAGAAATCCGCGCGCTGTTCAAGTCCTCCGCCGTTGGCACCATCGCCGGTTGTATGGTCACGGAGGGCAAGGTCAAGCGCAATGGCAAGGTGCGCCTGGTCCGCGACGGAAACGTCATTACCTCCGATGCCAAGATCGAGTCCCTGCGTCACGAGAAGGATGACGCAAACGAGATCAACGCCGGCTACGAGTGCGGTATGGTTCTGTCCTACCCGGATATTCAGGTAGGCGATATCATCCAGGCCTACGAAGAGGTCGAGGTCCCGCGCGACTAAGCGCAGGAAACCTCAGGTAGTGAAGCCCAGCCAGGAAAGATTCTGGCTGGGCTTTCCTCATTTCAGCCGAAAGGTGCAGAATCGGTATCCTAGACTAGTTGCCAGTAACCGTACGTAAAGGAGCTTCACTATGGTTGATCACGCACGCGCCGCACGCATGGCAAAGCGCATTCAGACAATCGTTGCCAGCGCAATTGAGCGCCAAATCAAGGATCGCCGCCTTGAGCTGGTGACAATCACGGATGCCCGGGTCACGGGTGATCTCCACGATTCCACCGTGTTCTACACGGTGCGTGGTACGGATATCGAGACCGAGCCAGATTATGATCAAGCGGCCGAAGCCCTCACCAGGGCCAAGGGGCAATTGCGCAAGATTGTGGGTGATGAGCTCTCCGTTCGCTTTACACCGACGCTGTCTTTTGAGCTTGATACCGTCCCCGAGGCTTCCGCGCACATGGAGGAACTGCTCGCCCGCGCCCGTGCACGCGATGCGGAGTTAGCGAAGCTGAAGGAAGGTGCACAGCCCGCAGGCGACGCGAACCCGTACAAGACCTCGGATGGGGAAGAGGACTAAGTGTCGCGAACCAATTACGAAGCCGCAGTGGATGCGCTGGTGCAAGCCAGCAGCATTTGCATCATCACGCACTTGCGCCCAGACGCCGACGCGGTCGGCTCGGCAGCCGCCCTTACCCTGGCGCTCCGCCAGCGCGGGAAACAAACCCGCACCGTGATTGGCCAACGCCGTGACATTTCAGCCAACCTGTTTACCATCCCCACGGTGGATGAGATTGAGTTGGTGGATGAGCTTCCACAAGGATATGACCTCTATGTCACTGTGGACTGCGGCTCGATCGATCGGACGGGTTCGGTGGCCCGGGAGATCGAAGACATGGCCGCCGTGGGCCGCGTCCTGTGCATCGACCACCACGCCTCCAACGATGGTTTTGGAGCCATCAATGTGGTGGATCCGGTATGTGAGTCCACCACGGTGGTGCTGCTGGACATTCTGGACAGGCTGTCCATCCAGATCGATCGCGTCATCGCGCATTGCCTGTACGCGGGCCTAGTCACCGATACCGGTAATTTCCGGTGGGGGCGCCCAGCCATGCATGATATCGCTGCGCGCCTGATGCTCTATGGTCTCGACACCAAGCAGATTGCGCTGGAACTCATGGATTCCAGCACCGCCGATGACCTGCAGATGATTGGACGCGTGCTCTCAGGCCTCAGGATTGAAGAAGCAGGGGAGCACCGCCTCGCAGTTCTCTTCGTCCCGCATGAGGAGGTCAGCTCTCACGCCGATTCCGCGATTGAATCTTTCGTCGATTATGTCCGGGCCTTGAAAGGCACTGACATCGGAGTGGTCTTCAAGGAACAGGCGCCCGAAATGTGGGCGGTGTCCTTACGTTCCTCCGCTGTCAACTGTGCGGAAGTGGCCCTCACCTTCGGCGGCGGCGGGCATATTCCAGCCGCAGGCTATACCGCGCACGGAAGGCCCGAGGAAGTTATCGCACAGCTGGTAGGTGCGTTGTCCTAGATGGCTTCCGAGCAACCAGTGAAGGTTTCTGCCGCCGAGGTCTTCCGCCTCGCCGTCCCCGCCCTGGGCGTTCTGGCGGCCATGCCGCTGTATTTATTGCTGGATACCGCGGTCGTAGGCCGTTTAGGGGCGGAGGATCTGGCCTCGCTTGGCGCAGCGGCCACACTCCATTCGGTGGTTACCACCCAATTAACCTTTCTGTCTTATGGCACGACCGCGCGTGCGTCACGGCTGTTCGGCGCGGGGAAGCGCGAGGAGGCCGTCGCCGAGGGCGTCCAGGCAACGTGGGTTGCCGTGGGCGTTGGAATGGTGCTCGCCGTCATCATGTGGCTCTTTGCCGGCGTCTTTGCCACCCGGTTGACAGGTAACCCGGATACAGCGCGAGGGACTGCACAGTGGTTGCGGATTGCCGCCGTCGCTATTCCTTTTACCCTCATCAACATGGCCGGCAACGGCTGGATGCGCGGTGTTCACAACACCCGCAAGCCCCTTTACTTCACCCTTGCAGGTATGGTTCCCGGCGCCATCGCGGTGCCTATTTTCGTGCACTTCTGGGGTCTACCGGGCTCCGCTCTGGCCACGGTGCTGGGCATGGGGATCATCGCGGCGTTCTTCGTGGCGGAGCTGCGCCGCGAGCATACCGGCTCGTGGGAGATTCGCTGGAGCGTGGTTCGTCGGCAGCTCGTGCTGGGGCGTGACCTCATCGTGCGTTCGCTGAGCTTCCAAGTGGCGTTTCTGTCAGCGGCGGCCGTGGCCTCACGTATCGGCACTGCGCAGCTCGCTGCGCATCAAATCATGATGCAGATGTGGAACTTCCTATCCCTCGTTCTGGATTCCCTCGCGATCGCTGCCCAAGCCTTGACCGGCGCGGCATTGGGAGCGGGATCAGCGCGCTATGCCCGCACGGTAGGAACCAAGGTGACGCTCTACTCGACGTCCTTCTCCCTCGCACTGGCAGCGGTATTGGGCCTTGGCTCCGCCTTTATCCCACGGATATTCACCACGAGTCCGGAGGTCCTAGAGGTCATCTCCGGCCCCTGGTGGGTTATGACTTTCCTCGTCATTATCGGCGGCGTTGTCTTCGCTTTGGACGGCGTCCTTCTGGGTGCTGGGGACGCAGCCTTTCTCCGCACGCTGACCCTCGCGTCAGTGCTTCTCGGCTTCCTGCCCGGGGTCTGGTTGGCCTTTGTTTTCGGCACCGGCCTGACCGGGGTGTGGGGCGGTATTGCCGCTTTCATCCTCATCCGCATGGTGGGCGTGGTTGGGCGCTTTTACTCCATGCGGTGGGCACGGGTCTAAGCCTGTGGTACAAGTAGAAGGACTGTTCGTGCGAAGGAGGCGCTATGACCACTCTGTGGGCCGTCTCTGATCTCCATGCAGCGGTACGCGTGAACGGGGACCGCATTGATGAACTTGTCCCGCCGAATCCCAACGATTGGTTGATTGTTGCGGGAGACGTCGCCGAACGCATTGATCTGGTGATTAACACCCTGGCGCGCCTAAAGAACCGCTACGCTACGGTCATTTGGGCACCTGGCAACCATGAGCTTTTTTCTCGGTCACAGGACGTTTACCAGGGACGCTCGAAATACGATCGCCTCGTTGAAGGCTGCCGGGAAATCGGCGTGATTACCCCAGAGGATCCGTTTCCGGTATTCGGAGGCGTCACCGTGGTCCCGCTGTTTACGCTCTACGATTACAGCTTCCGTCCACCAGGCACCACGGTGGAACAAGCGCTTGCGAGTGCGAAGGAGAAGCAGATCGTCATGACCGATGAATTTGCCATCGCCCCCTTCGTCGATGTGCGCGCGTGGTGCTGGGACCGCCTGGCTTATTCGATCAAGCGGCTGTCACGGGTCGAGGGCGAAACGGTTCTTATCAACCACTGGCCGCTGGTACAGGAGCCGACTCTCTACTTGCGTTGGCCCGAAGTGGCCTTGTGGTGCGGCACCCGCCACACGCGCTCCTGGCCGCGGCGCTATAACGCTAAGGCTGTGATCTATGGTCACCTCCACATGCCTAATCGCGCCAACATCGATGGGGTAGACCACATCGAGGTGTCCCTGGGCTATCCGCGTGAGTGGCAGGCGCACGGTGGTCTTCAGCCGTGGCCGTACCCAGTGCTTACCATCGACGAGAAGACAGGGAGGGCCGAGCATGCTTGAACCTTCTCTCTTCCCGGAATCAGCTCGTTTTTGCTATGTGCGCACGGATGAGTCGATGACCAATCTTCTCAATTATCATCATCTCTCCCCGGAAGAGCGCTCCGTGGTCTCCCAAGCCGTGGACGTGCGCAAATCCGAGTTCGGGGATGCGCGCTGGTGCGCCCACCAGGCCTTGAAGGAGCTCAACTACACGGGAGACGAGCCGATTCTGCGCGGCGAGCGGGGCATGCCGCTGTGGCCGGAGGGCTATACCGGATCGATGACGCACACCGAAGGTTTGCGCGCAGCCGTGGCAGCTCCTGCCACGCACGTGCGCTCCATGGGGCTCGACGCCGAACCAGCGGAGCCCCTGCCGGAACACGTGCTGACGATGATCGCGCGGCCGGGGGAGATGCCGCAGTTGGCTCAGTTGCAAGCGGCGGGTATTTCCTGTCCGGACCGCCTGTTGTTCTGCTCCAAGGAGGCCACCTACAAGACGTGGTTCCCCATGACCCGGCGCTGGCTGGATTTTGACCAAGCCGAAATCGATTTACGCCTCGATGGCACTCTGGTGTCCTACCTCTTGGCGCGGCCGACCCCAGTGCCTTTCATCACTGGGCACTGGATCATCCGAGATGGCTATGTCATCGTCGCCACCGCTGTCCCTGCGCTCAACTTTGACCGCTAAATCAGGCAGTTATAGCGTCGAGGGGCGCGCGACGAAAACCGTGGCTAAGCGCTTTCCTTTTTCCTTGATCAAGGCAATCGACCGTCCCTGCGGGTCGACGGCCGCGTACGTGCCTTTCAACCCACGCGGCTCCAGCCACTTACCCATGGCCAAAGCTTGGGCCTCATCATCGGTGACGTCCACAACCGGATAGCTGCGAGCGAGCGCCTCGTCGAGGCTTAAGGACAACTCCGGGGAGTCTTCGAGGGCGTCGAGAGGGAGGGCGTCGTCAAGCGTGAAAGGGCCCACTTCCGTGCGGCGCAGCGCGGTAAGGTGTCCGCCGACGCCGAGGGCCTCGCCCAAATCCCGAGCCAACGAGCGGATATAGGTTCCCGAAGAACACGCCACTGAGACGTCGAGGTCGATGAACTCACCCTCGCGGCGCGTAGCGAGAATATCGAAGCGGCTGACCGTTACTGGCCGAGCCGGAAGCTCGACCTCTTCACCTGACCGCACCCTTTCATGCGCGCGCTTGCCATCCACTTTGATGGCGGAGACCGCTGCTGGGCGCTGCATAATATCGCCGGTCAAGGCAGCAATTTCTCGCGCAATGGCGGAATCCTCCACTGCGGTTGCCGGTTTGCCCCACGTTGCTTCCCCCTCCGCGTCGTCGGTGTGGGTTGCCATGCCAAGACGAATCGTTGCGTCATAGGCCTTGGTGGAGGCCACCATGTGGGCAAGAAACTTGGTGCCGCGCTCGATGCCTACGACGAGCACTCCAGTAGCCATCGGATCAAGCGTGCCTGCGTGCCCCACCTTGCGGGTGCGGAAGAAGCGGCGCAGTTTTCCCACGACGTCGTGCGAGGTCATGCCGGCGGGTTTGTCGACGACCACGAGGCCGGAACGTTCGAGCGGATCAGTCATGCCCTGCAGTCTAGGGCACCGGCCGCAGTGGGATAGCATGGTGCCCGTGGATATTTGGTACGGAATCGATAGCATCCCCACTGACCTTGGCCCGACCTCGGTGACAATTGGTGTCTTCGACGGCCTGCACCGCGGGCACCAACAGCTCGTGAGGAAGGCCGTTGAGCACGCACACAGACATGGACAGCGCGCGGTCATGGTGACCTTCGATCCGCACCCAGTCTCCGTATTCTTGCCGGAGCGTGCTCCTCTCTCCGTGATTACTTTCGAGCGCCGCATGCAGCTGGCGGAAGAAATGGGCATCGAGGCCGTGCTCGTCATCGACTTCACCGAAGAACTCCGGGGCGTCGAGCCGCGCGACTATGTGACGGAGCTCCTGGTGGAGCGTTTGCACACAGAGCACGTCGTGGTGGGGGAGAACTTCACCTTTGGCGCGGGCGCGTCCGGCACCGCGGAGGCGCTGGCGGAATTCGGCGCTGAGTTCGGCTTCGGCGTTGACATCGTGCCCTTGCTTGACGACGACGGCGAGCGCATCTGCTCCACCAACATTCGCGCCGCCCTTGCCAAGGGCGATATTGCGCGCGCCAATTGGGCGCTGGGGCGTCATTTCACGGTGACTGGGCCCGTTGTGCGTGGTGCAGGACGTGGTGGAAAGGAGCTTGGTTTCCCAACCGCTAACCAGTATTTCCCGGAATCCGTCGCCATTCCAGCCGATGGCGTCTACGCGGGCTGGTTCGTGGTTGAGCCCACCGGCGCCCCTCTGGAAGGTGACATGGAGCCCGGCATTCCTTATCCCGCAGCCATTTCGGTAGGCACCAACCCTACCTTTGGTGACGAGGAGCGTTCGGTGGAGTCCTTCGTGCTGGACCGCGACGCTGACCTCTACGGCCACGAAGCCACCGTGCATTTCGTCGACCACGTGCGTGACATGGAAAAATTCAATTCCGTGGAGGAACTCCTGACAGCTATGGAACGTGACGTTGCCCGAGTTCGTGAAATTCTTGCCCGCGAGGTTTAAATGAAGATCATCCTCGACCTTGATACCGGAATTGATGACGCCCTTGCGCTCGCCTATGCCTTAGCGCACCCCGATCTCGAGCTGATCGGGGTTACGGGTACCTATGGAAACGTTCCGGTGGCGTTGGGCGTGCGTAACTCGCTGGCGTTGCTCGAGCTTCTCGACGCCGAGGATGTCCCCGTCTTCATCGGTCCGACGCGGCCGGGCTTTAGCGTTGCTCCCATTTCTGCTTTCATCCATGGCCGCAATGGACTTGGGGAAGTTCTTCTGCCTCCGCCGCGCCGCAAGGCATACGAGGACGCAGTGGGCTTTCTTATCCGTTCGGTCCGTGAGCATGGCGAGGATCTGGTTATCGTGCCGACGGGGCCGTCGACAAGCATTGCAGCCGCCATGCGCAAAGACCCGGACTTTGCCCGCAACGCCCGCATCGTGATGATGGGTGGGGCGCTGACCGTACCCGGGAACGTCACTCCTTATGCCGAGGCCAACGTTTTCCAAGATCCCCAAGCCACGGACTATGTATTCCGCCATGCTCAGGACCTCACGATGGTGGGGCTCGATGTCACGCTGCGCACGTTGCTCACCAGGGAGCACACGAAGCAATGGCGCGGTACACCCACTGGTCGTATCTACGCAGACATCGTGGACTACTACATTCGCGCCTACAAGACGACCTCTCCGCACCTTGGCGGTTGCGGGCTCCACGACCCTTTAGCGGTAGCTGTGGCTGCCGATCCCTCGCTGGTCACCTGCCTCGACCTCAATCTGCGGTGTGAGGATACTGGCCGCACAATCGGTGACCCGGAACGCTTGGATAACCCCACCACCCGTGTGGCCGTTGCGGTAGATGACGCGCGCTTTGTTGATGATTTGATGTCGAAGCTCGGCAGCCTCTATACTTCTACTTCGGCTTGCTGACTGCGGTCCACAGTAGTCACGGGCAGCGCCTCATGGCGCAACATTTCATGTGGACTGAAATACAATAGGAGATTTTCCATGGCTTTGAGCACCGAGAAGAAGGCTGAAATCCTCAAGGAGTACGGCCTGCACGAGACCGATACCGGTTCCCCGGAGGCACAGGTTGCGCTGCTGACTTCCCGCATCAACAACCTGACCGAGCACCTCAAGGATCACAAGCACGATCACCACTCCCGCCGTGGTCTGTTGCTGATGGTTGGTCGCCGTCGTGGCCTGCTGAAGTACCTGGCCGCTAACGACGTTGACCGTTACCGCGACCTGATTTCTCGCCTGGGTCTGCGCCGCTAAGCGCTTAACTTTTGGCCCCCGCACCTTGTGTGCGGGGGTTTTCTTGTCTCATCTGCTAAAATCCTTGGACGTTGTCAGAAAACATCGAAGAAGAGGCGGCACCGAAGATCGCCATGACAGCTCCAAGGAGAGTTATATCCATGAGCGCTAAGAACGCTAAAAAGCAACCGAACAATTCCGTCGAGTTTCTTATCGACGACGATTACGGCATCACCGAGGCCATCGCCACCCTGGACAACGGCGATTTCGGCACTCGCACCATCCGTTTTGAGACGGGCCAGCTGGCTCGCCAGGCCGGTGGCTCCGTGACCACTTACCTGGACGAGGACACCATGCTGCTGTCCACGACCACCGCTTCTAACCAGCCGCGCGAAGGCTTCGACTTCTTCCCGCTGACTGTGGACGTCGAGGAGCGCATGTATGCCGCGGGTAAAATCCCGGGTTCCTTCTTCCGCCGCGAGGGGCGCCCTTCCACCGAAGCTATCCTGGCCTGCCGCCTCATCGACCGCCCGCTGCGCCCAACCTTCGTGAAGGGCTTGCGCAACGAGGTTCAGGTCGTTGTCACGGTCCTCTCCATGGACCCGGAGGAGTACTACGATGTCGTTGCCATCAACGGCGCTTCCGCCTCCACCCAGCTCTCTGGCCTGCCGGTATCCGGCCCGGTGGGCGGCGTGCGCATGGCACTGATTGCTGATGATAAGCACCCGAAGGGCCAGTGGGTGGCCTTCCCGAATAACGAGCAGCACGAGCATGCCCTCTTCGAGATGGTCGTTGCCGGCCGCATCGTGAAGAAGGGCCGCAAGGACGACGTAGCCATCATGATGGTCGAGGCCGGCGCTGGTGTGAACGTAGCCGAGCGCATCAAGGAAGGTGCACCGGCTCCGCAGGAGTCCACCGTGGCTGAGGGCTTGGAGGCTGCGAAGCCTTTCATCAAGTCCCTGTGTGAAGCGCAGGCAGGTCTGGCGGAGCGTGCAGCCAAGGAGACACAGGAGTTCCCGCTCTTCCCGCCCTACGGTGATGATGTTTACGCGGCCGTCGAAAAGGCAGCCTCCAAGAAGCTGGAGAAGCTGCTTACCATCCCGGGTAAGCAGGACCGCGACGACGCCACTAATGAGTACATGGAGCAGGTCGAGGCTAAGCTCATCGAAGACTTTGATGACCTCGACGAGACCGATGCATCCAAACAGATCCGCAACGCCTTCAACGCCGTGATGAAGGACATCGTGCGCACCAAGATCCTCACCGAGGGCTTCCGGATCGATGGCCGTGGTGTGACCGATATCCGTGACCTCGGCGTGGAGGTTGATCTGATCCCGCGTGCACACGGCTCCTCTCTCTTCGAGCGTGGCGAGACCCAGATCCTGGGTGTGACCACCCTGGACATGCTGAAGATGGAGCAGCAGATCGATTCTTTGACCCCAGTGGAGTCCAAGCGCTACATGCACCACTACAACTTCCCGCCGTACTCCACCGGCGAGACCGGCCGCGTAGGTTCCCCGAAGCGCCGCGAGATTGGTCACGGTGCGCTGGCTGAGCGCGCGTTGCTGCCGGTGATCCCGTCCCGTGAGGACTTCCCCTACGCCATTCGCCAGGTGTCTGAGGCCCTTGGTTCCAACGGTTCTACCTCCATGGGCTCCGTCTGTGCGTCCACCCTGTCCCTCTACAACGCGGGCGTTCCGCTGAAGGCTCCGGTGGCGGGTATCGCCATGGGTTTGGTCTCGGGCGAAGTCAACGGCAAGGAAAAGTTCGTGGCGCTGACCGATATTCTCGGCGCTGAGGATGCCTTCGGCGATATGGACTTCAAGGTTGCCGGTACATCCGAGTTCATCACCGCCCTGCAGCTGGATACCAAGCTGGATGGCATTCCTTCGCACGTGCTTGCCGACGCCCTCGAACAGGCCCGCGACGCCCGTGCCGCCATCCTCGACACGATGTCTGAGGTCATCGAGGGTCCAGACGAGATGTCTGGCCTGGCTCCGCGCATTACCTCGGTGACTATCCCGGTGAACAAGATTGGTGAGCTCATTGGCCCGAAGGGCAAGACTATCAACGCCATTACTGAGGAAACTGGCGCCGATGTCTCCATCGAGGAAGACGGCACTGTGTATATCTCTGCCGCTACCGGTGAAGCAGCTGACGCTGCGATCGACCGCGTGAATAGCATCGCTAACCCGCAGCTGCCGAAGGTGGGTGAGCGTTTCCTTGGCACCGTGGTGAAGACCGTGGCTTTTGGTGCCTTCGTTTCCCTGACTCCGGGTCGTGACGGCCTCGTACACATCTCGAAGCTCGGTGGCGACGAGCGCATTGAGAAGGTCGAGGACGTCGTCAATGTTGGCGATAAGATTCAGGTCGAAATTGCCGACATTGATAATCGCGGCAAAATCTCCCTGGTTCCGGTTGAGGAGGACTAATCCTCGGACTAGCTAGGACCACTAGGACCTCCTAGATCAAGGGCCCTGTAACCCAGAAATTAGCTGGGGACAGGGCCCTTATCGTTTCACCACACGTCAAACCTGGAAGTCGAGAACTAGGCGTTTAGGGTCCTCCAGGAAAGTCACTGAGTACGGTGTCTTCTTCTGTAGTCCAATGATCAATTGGGTTTGTGCCTCGAATGAGGTCGTGTATACGACTTCGCTCACCACACCAGTACCGGGAGTAGTTCCTGGCTTCATATACCTTTCTTCGAGATCGGGTGTGGAAGGCCACGGAGTTCCTTCGACCCCCAGATTGAGAAAAGTGCTTCCCTTTACTTCGACTGGATGACCTGATGCCTGCTGACGAGGATCGTCGGTATAGGCGGTGAACCAGCCGGGCTCACCTTCTCCCTCGAGGTCAACCACTACCCGCGTGAAACCGTCGTGAGCACCTACGCGCACGCCCGTCGGAATGAGGCCGCCCAACCGATCTGGCATGTGGTGTTGGTCATCAATCGCAGCCGTCCCCATACCCGCAAAGGCAGCAACATTGGCATCCTGTTGTGAGAGAGCATTCTGCGTGTCACTGGACGGCGGCTCCGGCCCATCGATAGCAGCGGAGCTAGACGGAATTGCACTGAACTGCGGTGCCGGAGTCGTGTCTGACGCACGCTCCGCGCATGCAGTTAGAGGCATTACGCATAGGGCGCTAACGGCTGCGATGATAGCGACGGAAGAAGGTAAGTGTGACATTCTTTATTCTCTATTTCTTGAGCTGTACCAGTTGGATGAGGTTGCCTACGGTGTCATCGAAGACGGCGATGATGGAGGGGCCGACGTCGGTCGGCACCATAGTGAAATGCACTCCCACTTTTCAGTGAGCTCGCTATATTCTCGCTCCACGTCTGCGGATAGGAACTGGGTGACAGGGACACCGTCAGCCTTGAGTGCTGCTGCGTAGTCCTTGGCCGCGGAATGGGCCTTGGGCTCGAGCAGGAGCTCCATATCCCCTTGGCCTTCCGCATTGGTGACCGTGAGCCACCGAAAGTCTCCGTGGGTTACATCGTCCTTGACTCGAAAGCCGAGCGTATTGACATAGAAGTCGTGAGCGAGGGCAACATCATCGACGGGTACTGAGGCAATGTAGATCTGCATTCACTCCATCCTAACCGGCATGACTAAGTCCAGCCGGTCCCAATGGCAACAGTTGGGGCGAGCCTGACTGGGCTTCGGCAGTGCAGTCGTCGTCTGTGACGACGGTGGTTGTGTTCCTGGTTTCTTGGGTTCTTTCCTTTCTGCTGGATTGGTGTCGTCGTTTTATTCGACGGTGAGGTTTAGAAGGGGATGTCGTCGGTGCTGGCATCTGTGTCGGTGTTGTCCTCGGCTTCGGCTTGGGCTTGGGCTTGGGCTTGTTGTTGTGCGTAGTCGTCGAGTTCTTGTTTTAAATGTTGGGCTTCCTCGCGGATGCGTTTTCTGGTGGCGGTGATGTGTTGGGCGACTGTTTGTGCCCAGCGTTTCTGTTTTGGTGCAAGCGGGCCGTCGGCTTCGGTAATAGTCCAGGTGCCATCCTCAAAAAGCCAGATGACATCCCCGCTGTAGGGGTCC